>JAISPR010000072.1 GCA_031274765.1 Nitrososphaerota archaeon
ATAGCTTGCTCAGTCACATCAGTACCAAAAGTCTGCTTGTCAACTACCTTCTGAGTGGCTAACACTTTGTTCGTATCTTGCTCAAGATAATTCACCACATAACGCAAATCGGTACGTGGTTTCCACACAGCATACAAGTCTGTGTATGTGGAGCTGGGGGAAATACGTTGACCGGGGTCATATTCTGGGTCTCTCTCTCTTGACTGAGAGTTGCGAGTCCAGCCATCGAATGTGTAACCATCTTTGCTTAAATCAAAGTCGTTCGGACTTTTTATTTCTATATTTGCACTTGGACTAGGCATGAATGGATCAGTGAAAATCGCGGGTGCATTAGAATCGTCAAAATAGCGTATGTAGCTTAAAGTAAAGGAGCCGCCAATTTTCCCATTACCGATGTTGTTACCGCCTGAGCCGAAATCGACTATTAAAGCTGTGTCAGCATCAAAAAAGACATCGGTAAACTTGATAAGTGAGTACGTGGGATTGTTTTGGCCAGGTTTATAGAACCATACTGTAGAACTTTTTTGGGTTCCTATTGTAGCGGTGATAGCTTCCTTATTATTTCTATCGCTTGTAACAAGTAGGTATACGTAACTGGTTTTTTCTACACTATCGTACCACACCCATAGACGTACTGCATTGCACTGTCCATTAATTGAATCGCCATTAGCATCCAATGGGCGTGCTTGATTGTTTGTTTCGGTCACAGGAATGGCTTCTAAAGTAGCCAAAGATGTAACCTGGATGGGAGCTGCGTTTGTTATGGAGGTGAACACTGTCACAAAACAACCCATAACGAGCACGAGCACAAGCATCGCGGATATTGTTTTTTTGAAGTTTTTTGTTTTTATCATATTTGTTTCCTATCTGTTAATCACCAGATAGTCAAATTACCGATGTGCATCGTATTTAAGGAGGTATTAAAAAATGCATAACATTTCAAATATGAAAGCAATACATACAAATAACAACACATAACATGCGATATTTAAAGATTGTTACATTTCAAAACGGCTCTACACCACAGGCCTTAGCTACTGAGCAATTGTTTTTGGTCACGCTCATATTTCAGTGACAATAAGGAACAGCTCGGCGATAATTTGCGAGATCAAACAATTTTTAGCAAATAAATCTGAGGCATACCTGAGGCGGTTTTAACATATCCACAAATTTAACAGTTCTTTTTTTATACGATTTTTCTCAGGTTATCGCTTAACTGTTCCTAAGGATAATTCACCGTCCAGAAATCATCCAGACATCACTATGTGCATCTTAAAAACAACGTGGCAAATATACGCATCATTATCGTAAAATAGTTTAAGAATTGCATCATTCAATAGGATACACCGCCCACAAACCCCAAACAACAATCAACTAAACCTTCAAATTAACCCACACCGATCAACTAACTACAAACATATCAACAAAACACCACCTCGTCAAAGTAAACAACTACCCACTGAAATCGGCAATAGCCAACATAACCGGCCCCATGGCACCCAAAACAAATCCCCAACACAACCAAACACATCTAGCGCTCACAATGCACAGGTACCACCATTTCACCTTTAAACAGGCCCGGCGACATTTAGACGGAGAACTTTTCACCCCCAATTAGTACCTTTGACGCGTTTTCTTCACAACATATAAGCGAATTCGCGTGTTAGGTCTGTTTTTGTGCCACGTTCATCAATATGGGTGTAGTTTGTTTTTTAAATTTTTTTAGCGGTTAGAAAAACTGTTTTGCGGGGATTTTTGCTATAGGTTAACTTTGTGTGCCAAGTGTGCTGCTATATGTAGACTGTAATTGTAGTTGAGGTGTATTTTTAAGTGTTTGGGGGGGAGACTGTCCATAAACTAGATTTTTTCGTGTTTTTGGTGTAAACGGACGGAGAAATTTGGTTTTTTCTTGTTTTTCTGGGGTTTTTGTTAGTTTTTGGACAGTCTGGGGGTTTTTAGTTGGTGCTTTTGGGCGGTTTGGTTGTGCATGGTTTGTTGTCAGTTGCTATGTTGGTGTTATGTGGGTTGTGGGTTTGGTTGTGGGGTTGTTATTGGTTGTTAGGTTTGTTGAGATTTTTGTTGTTGTCGTAATATATAATGTGTTGTGTAGTAAAAATTATACTAATCACAGGGCTTGAGAAATAATTTGAGACGACCTCTGAAAACCTATATTTTTCCAAAAAACGTTGTTAAAAACCGTGTAACTACTTACATTCGGCAGTTTGACCTAAACAGTCAAAATTAAATCATACTCAAAAAATATTCAAAAAAATGAGAAACCCGTTGTAAAAATAACTAAAAACACGCAACAACCGGTAATATAAACAATTCAAATATTTTTTTCCCAAACTGCCGAATGTAAGTAACTATGTTATTTGGTTTTCTGAAAGGGGGTTTTGGAGGTTGTTTTGAGATAAAAGGTAGAAGATAGATGAGTTTAGCGTTGATTACTCAAGCGTTGTTGGGTTTGTGATTTTATTTTTCGACTATTCGATTTTTGAGGGATTTTTCGAGAAACAGGTATGCTTAGCAGTATTTTACTAAAAATGATTATTTTTTATGTGGTGATTTTTAGAGTTTTAGGTTGGATACTTTTTGGTTTAGGCATTGGTATGATTTGAAAATATGGGTGACTTGAATTTGATAGTTCAATCTGAGTGTTAGTAAAAAAAATGAAAATTCAGATGGGGTTATTGTATTAATTTGCCATTTTTTTGAGCGAATATAAACACCAATAAAACACAATAATCGCCATAACGCCAATTATGAGAAACCCTATGGGTATGTTGCTGCTTTGAAAGTTTCCAACGAACAGGTCCCGGGCGGCATTAACACCATAGGAGAAGGGATTGATTTTTGCAAGATATTGCAGCCAGAGTGGGGCAAGAGCTAAAGGCAGAAAAATACCCGATAGCAGCGATAGGGGCAGGGTTAGGGTGTTCATTGTGGGGGCTAGGGAATCCTCGACTTTGTAGATAAGTGCAAACGCATAAGAAATGCAAGCCATAATGGCCCCTATCAGAACATAGAGCCCCAGAGATAAACCAAACCCAACAGCATTTAGGGTTAGTCCAAAGGGGAGAGCCGCCAGAGTTATCAGTATGCACTGGGCAAGCAAAATAACAACATCGCGCAAAACTTTACCCAATATGATGGCTGATCGGCTCACTGGAGTAACGAGGTAGCGTTGGATGACTCCGGAGCGGATTTCATCGATTAGAGCAAATCCTACAAAGGCGCAGCCAAAAATGGCCTGCATAACTAAAAGGCCGGGGATGAAGACATTTGCGGTATTCCCCTCGGTAAATCCTGGAACGCTGCCCAATCCGCCCAGCAGGGGCATATATAAAATTAGATACATCAGGGGTTGGAACATGTTTATAAAAATAAAGAGGGGGCTTTTTAGAATATGGCGCATATTAGCACTAAACATTAGGTATGTGTCGTGGAGCAGTTTCATTGTTTTTCACTCTCATCGTCTCGCAGTGAGCGGCCGGTATATTTTAGGAAAACATCATCCAGACTGGGGCGGGCAAGTGTTACACTTTGAACCGTCAACTCTGAGCCGTCAAGCAAGCGTAACAGATCGGGTAGTGCGCGTTCGCCATCTTTGAGGGTGAGATAAACAGAGCGGTCTGTAATGTTGAGGCGCTCAAGCACTACATGCTCATTTAGTAACTCTTTGGCTTGATGGGCGATTGTTTGGGAGGGGAAACTAAAAACAATCGTGTCCCCGCCGACAGAGCGTTTTAGTTCATCGGGAGTGCCTTGGGTGATGATTTTGCCGTGATCAATTATGGCAAGGGTGTCACAGAGTTTGTCTGCTTCGTCCATATATTGGGTAGTCAACAATATGGTAACGCCTTCTGTTTTGAGTTTTTGTATTTCGATCCAGAGATAGGCTCGGCTCTGGGGATCAAGTCCGGTTGTTGGCTCATCAAGTAGGAGTAATTGGGGATGATGAATCATACCCAAGGCGATATCTAAGCGTCTTTTTTGTCCACCGGAGTAGGTGGATGTGGGTCGGTTGATATAGTTGAGCATTTGAAATCGTTGTGAAACTTTGGCGGCTAAGTGTTTGGCTGTTGGGGTATCTATGCCAAAGAGTTGGGCTTGGAGAACCAAGTTTTCGGTTCCGCTAAGAGCCAGATTTGCTCCGCCGGTTTGGCTTACAAAGCCGACGTTTTGGCGGATTTTGTTTGGTTGTTTGATTAAATCGTAGCCTAAAATTTTTACTTCGCCTCCACTGGGGCGCATGAGGGTGGAGAGTATTTTTTGGGTGGTTGATTTTCCTGCGCCATTTGGGCCTAAGAACCCAAAAATCTGACCCGGTCCGACAATTAAATCGACTCCTCGGATAGCTTTAATTTGTTGTTTTTTGCCATGTTCTTTTAGAACAAAATTTTTTTGTAACTGCTTTATTTCAATAACAGGATCATTTTGCATAGAGCGACCTTGTCTTGGCGCTATATAAGACTTCGGCACGCCATTCGAGTTAAGCCCCTCCAAATAGTCAAATAAACAGGTTATTCGTCAAATCAGGTGGGTAGAGCCAATAAGTTTCGTTGTGGTATAATGTTATATGGAACATAAGGGAGAACATAGGAACAGTTAAGCAATAATTTGCGAAAGTATATGGAAGAATAGCGTTGTTAAAGCCATAAATGGGTGAAAACAGAGTATTTTGAAGTTAGAAAATTGTGTGTTTTAGTAAGTTATTGGCTAACAGTTCCATAGGAAGCTTGAAGAAGGAAGAATGAGCGCACCCACCTAAAATAGCGAAAGACCAATAAACACAAGACAAAAATAGCAGCAGGTAAGAAGGGCAGGTGTGATTTATATACTGAGCTTTTCATCCCTTTTTATACGATAGATTTTGCGCATTTTTGATGTTGATTTTACATATCAGTACATAAAGTTGTAAAAACTTTTCAGACACAGTGTATAAATTATACACTATGCAAATTATCTAAATGAAAAATTCCCCAGAAACAAGCTGCCTATCCACCCTAAACAAGATGTCAGAAGCAAACTGCACCATATGACGGATGCAACATAAAGTCTATTGTGTGAATGCGTTTATGCATTCAGAAAAATGCATCCAAGACACACCGAGAACAGAAATTTCACCGCCTAACGTCAGGTCTATTATGGTTGGGGGTGTCTATGTGCATGAGCATTCAACGGGGTGTTTTTGAGTGTTGTTGATGGGAGACTGTCTACCTGATTTCCCGGATTTATTATACACAGGTTGATGGAAATCCACGAAAATAACCGGAATTATAAAAATACCTGTAAAATACGCCTTAAACAATACGGCCTATATATAATTAAATCTAAATTATACACATGTTTTGTTTAATCACTAAACATTATTTTGAGGCGTTTTTTAAAAACCAAACACATTTATCAAATAGTTCCCACACTTGTGTATAAATTTTGCGGGAATTTAGATAGCATAGCTTGCTATGAATGGGTTTGTTACACATATTTATTTTTACTGAACACAGGTTCTAAGTAAAGTAGAAAAATTGAAAACTCAGATTAACACTCCAAAAAAATGCAAAGGTGCATTAGACAGAGGTAAAAAGGTTGCATAAAAAAGGGAGGCGCGAAAGCGCCTTTGTTTTGTGCTATATTTTAGGTTCTATGTGGAGTATATCTGCCATATAGGATACTTTCGGGATCTTCTGGATCTTCAGAACCAAGATAAATGTCCTCAATCTTAACCTTATTCACAACGTCATCAACCTTAACCTTATTCACAACATCTTTGAGCCGCACCAAATTCACAACATCACATCGCTGCACCTTATTCACAACGTCATCAATCTTAACCTTATTCACAACGTCATCAACCTTAACCTTATTCACAACATCTTTGAGCCGCACCAAATTCACAACATCACAAATCTGAACCTTATTCACAACGTCATCAACCTGAACCTTATTCACAACGTCATCAACCTGAACCTTATTCACAACGTCATCAACCTGAACCTTATTCACAACGTCATCAACCTGAA
>JAISPR010000147.1 GCA_031274765.1 Nitrososphaerota archaeon
AACACCCTCACATTATTATCCCGACATTTCACAGTAAGCATATCACGAAATTCGTCATCAGATAAAATTTTGTATAGATCGGGGAGTTTGGCGTTTTCTTTCTCCATAAGTAAATACAAAGCATTTAGCAGGATCATGTCTAGGCGGGGTCCCCACCAGCGTCATAAATTTTTTCTAGGGTGTCCATGAACATTCTTGCGACTACGTCGCGTTCGTAGGGGTCTTTGGATTCTAAGAAATTAATTTGTAGGACTTGGTGGTCGTATTTGTCCTCAAAAGCTGACCAAGGATTAATGTAGATGACGCAATCCCATTTTTCAGGTGGAATATGCGATAAAACAAGGTTGGTCAGGTCTCGCTATGGGAGTCAATTACCATGAAACCCTCGTTATGGTTTATGTGTTGTATTAACATGGAGAGCAGAAAACGTGTTTTTTGGTTGTGAGTGTTTTGGATGCGCAGTGTCAAAATTTCCTAAAGCCCAATGTGGTTGTACAGATATTGTTTTGTATATCCAGTTAGGTTCCGAGAGGTTGCCGATTTGTAAGAACTGTTGGTTTGAACTTGCAGAATTAACCGAAGACTGGAATGAACATAAATTAAATGTGTAGAAAAAAATTTGATAATGTGGAGTGAAAGTTTTTATTTTAAAACGCTTATGTATGGGTTTTAAGGATGAATTAAATGGGAAATTTTGAAACAAACAAAATTTTAGCTGCAATCGGTGCCCTACTATTATTCCTAAGTTTCACTAATGGCGTGATAGGTGTTGTCGGTTTAGTTTTGTTATTCTTTGGCGTGAAAGGTTTAGCGGAGCATTATCGAAACGAGGCTATTGTTAAAAATCTTGTCACAGGTGTAATCTTTGGTATAATCGGATTTATCGTTTTAGCTATTGGTGGTGTTGTTCTTGGCAGTATTTTTAGTATTTCTACGCTTACTTCTAATGTCGCTGCAGTTTTAGGTTCGGTGTTAATTGGCTTAGTGGTTTTAGCATTTGGACTTGTGGTGTTAACTATACTTATGTTGTTAATGGTGCGAAGCTTCCGAAAATCGTTAAATGCATTGGAAAATCATTCAGGTGAACACTTATTCCATACAGCAGGAACTTTACTTTGGATTGGCGCAATACTGACGATAATTGGTGTTGGTTTAATTTTGATATGGATTGCGTTTCTGATTCTGGCAATTGCTTTCTTCTCGCTTAAAGAGACTTCAAGGACACAATCATACTATGGTACATCGACTTCGACATATCAATCATCATCGACATCAACAGCAAGTGGGGGTTCTAATTTTTGTCCAAACTGTGGAACCTCTGTTTCTCTTGGAGCTACTTTTTGTGCTCACTGCGGCAAACAAATATAGACTAAAAATAAACTCTAAACTCTTTTTCTTTTTCAGGTGTCTATAATTAACATGCAAAGTTGGGGTAAATTTTGGTTATTCGTCAAATCAGGTGGGTGGAGTCAATAAGTTTTGTTGCGGTATAATGTTGTATGGAACACTAAGGGAGAACATAAGAAACTTAGAAGAAAGAATGAGTGCACCCGCCTAAAATAGCGAAAGGCCAAATATTTGACCTTTCTACAAAAGAACGCTATGTCCTCCACCGCATTTCTAATGCAACAGGCTCCTTTGTCAGCAGAGTACGCAAAGAATATGAAAGTGTACTTGACTCGATTGCTAAGAACTGTTGTGAACCTCATATTTTCAAAAGCAAAAACGCAGGTTATTCGTCAAATCAGGTGGGTGGAGTCAATAAGTTTTGTTGCGGTATAATGTTGTATGGAGCATAAGGGAGAACATAAGTGAGCTTGAAGAAGAAAGAATGGGGGCACCCGCCTAAAATAGCGAAAGGCCAAAACGCAGAACAAATCATTTGTTATGTTCGGGAAAAGTATCATGACGAGTTGCAGTTTCTGTGGAAAAAGTTTCCACAAAACGCAGTTTTCAGATGACAGGATAATTCAAAATGGTATGCTGCACTTCTGGTGGTGTTTAAGAAGAAATTAGGGCTACAGACAGACGATATGGTTGACATAATTGACTTGCGCGTGAACCCAAAAGAAGTAGATTCGTTGGTGGATGGAAAGAAGTACTATTCTGGTTATCATATGAATAAGAAGCATTGGGTTACTATTTGTCTTGATGGTTCGGTTCCTCTTGATGCGGTTTTTTGTCGTATTGATGAGAGTTATGTTCTTGCAGCAGAGAAAAAGTTAACAAAAGGTACGAAGGTTATTTCATTTAGCAAAACACAAATTGGGAAGGATTGTTTCATGATTGAGTTGTTGGCTTGCCGGCTGGATCATAATGATGAAGCTCCAAATGTTGAGCTTGCGCAAAAATTATGTGACAGCATGGATAAGAAAGGGATTCAAGAGCTTGTAGAGGGGTTGAAGTCGGGTGAGCAAGCGGTGGCTAATGATTGTATTAAGGTTTTGTATGAGATTGGGCAAAGAAAGCCGGAATTGATTGCTGACTTTGCGGATGATTTTATTACGGCGTTGTCGGGTAAGAATAATCGGGTTGCTTGGGGAAGTATGACGGCTTTGACCTATATTGCCCCACTTAAACCGGAAGGGATCTTTAATCGCTTGCCCAAAATCATTACAGCGTACAAGAAGGGCAGTGTTATTACGGTTGATAACAGTATTAGCGTTTTTGCCCAGCTTTGCAAAGCAAACAACAACTATCAGACAAAAATATTTCCGATTTTGCTTGAGCATCTGGCTAATTGCAGGGCAAAAGAAATCCCACAACACGCGGAGCGAATGGCGGTTTGTATTAATTCGGGTAACAAAGAAGCATTTATAGCGGCTTTAGAGGCAAGAGAAAGTGAATTATCTGAATCCCAGAACAGCCGAATTTTGAAACTGAAAAAAAGCTTATAGCCCAAGTTATTGGAAAACGTATGATTATTTGAGGTGTGTTTGTGTTTAATGAGATTTGTATTTATGAGGCGAAAATTGAGAAGCAGGATGAAATTGAGACTTTGATGAAGGAGGTTGCAGAGTTTTATTTGTCGCAACCGGGGGTTATTGATGTTAAGTATATCAAGCGTACTCATCGTCAAGAGGACTTTAACGCGGTAAAAGAAGGCAAACCACCCATCAGACTAACTCGGTATGTTGGAAAAGTTACCTACATGCTCTATCTGGTTTTGGAAAACGAAGAAGCGCATGCAAAGTTGGCTGTGGTGGGTTTAGAAAAGTTCTATAAACGGTGGACTCGGTGTCTAATTACCATGCCTAAAATATTACTTGGCGAAAATATAGTGTAACCGTTTACTTCAAAACAATTTGCTCAAGGCAAATGCACACCTATAAAACGGTATCATCAGAACTATTTGATATACTGAAAGATAGTGATTCTGCACTTGAAAAACGTGTAACCTTGCCTGTTTATGACTTATTATGGCATGTTCTGCAGGTGTTTCGGTTCATACATCAGAGTTGTTTGATAATTGATGCCAATTACCTACATGCCATCAGCATAATATGCGCAAAATTTTGACATGAAATAAATACGCCATGAAAAAGAAAATATCCCCCATATAAGTGCTATTTTTTTACAATCCATTCGCCCTTCTTTTTTGCACCCTCACGCTTAATAATACCATTATCTTTTAAGAACTTCAAATTCTTCTCTACATTACGATTTGCAATGCCTACTTTTTCAGCAAGCTCGGGAATAGTTACCGACGGGTTCTCCCTAATCAACGCCAGTATCTTTGTTTGAATTTCATTTGTACCGATGTTTGTACCCTGAATTCCCGACTTTTTTATACCTACAATTTATTTCTGACTTAAAACACCGCCAAACAAACACAAAAAACTTAAAATAAACAAAACACACAACAAACAACAACAAACGCAGGTATAAAAATTACACCTACAAAAATAAAAAACACACCCTCAAAAATAACAATCAAAGTCAGAAAATACACAAACATCCACCAAAACACCTCCTACCAAAACCAAAACAAACAACCAAAAAACAAACACACCCAATAAACAAAACCACAAACAGACAAAAAATACACAAACAAAACCCATAGAACAAAACAAAAAAACAAAAACCCCAACACAAATCCCCAAAAACCAACCCAACACACCACAAACAACATAAAAAACCCAAAAACACAAAAACACAAACTAACAAACCTACCCCAAAAATATCAAACAAAACAGCCTAACAAACACCCAAAACACCACCCCACCCCAACACAACAAACAAATCCAAACCCTCCCCATACACCTAATTACCAACACAAACCCCTTCATATACTACCAAAAATAACAAACAACACAACCAACCTCCAAAACACCCCAAACATATCTCCCAACACAAAAGCAACCTCCTCTACAACATCACCTACAACCAAAAAGAAACCTTCCACCAAACCTGGCACCAAAAACAAACCAAAACAAAATATCTCACCCTAGATATCACCTCAACATCAACATATTCCAACCTAATAAAAGATACCCAATGAAACTACAACCACGACAAAGAAAACCTACCCCAAACAAACCTCTGCATACTCAGGGCGAAACCTCACACCTACCCATATATCAAACAACCTATCTGGGCAGTATGACTGATGTAACTACCCTTCAAACAACTATGACCAAATTTGACGTTATCACAAAGGGTAAACCTGTTTTAGCAGTTATGGACAAGGGACTTTTCAGTAAAGCAAATGTTAAATGGCTGCTTGAACACGGAAAAAGTTTTTGTTGGCTGCACCGTTTTCTTTAGCGTTTGTTAGAACGCAGGCCCTTTCTCTGTTGAAAGGTATTGATTGTTTTGATAATTTGTTTTTAATGGGTAAGGATTCTTTGCGGGTGGTTTCTTTGGCTAGTTTGCGGCTGGAGTGGATTTTGTTGGTATAGGCGTAGATCCAGAGTTTTGTGAGTGTTTGGGGGGCGTAGGCGGGGCGGCCTTCTTTTTTGGGGGTGGTTTTGGTGAATCCTAGTTGTTTTAGGTCTATGGCGTCTATGAATGCGTCTATTATTTTGGTTGGGTTGTCTTGGGTTATGTATTGGTTTATGGTTGTGGGGAGGTAGGCTTGGTTTTTGTTTTTTGTTTCTATGTATCCCATTTGGTTTTGCCTCGTTTGTGTTGTTGTTTGGTTGTATGTGTTGTGTTTGTGTTTTTTTGGAGTTGTTTTGTTGTGTTTTTGGGTTTTGTGTGTTTGGTTTTATTTGGTTTTATTTGGTTTTATTTGGTTTTATTTGGTTTTATTTGGTTTTATTTGGTTTTATTTGGTTTTATTT
>JAISPR010000148.1 GCA_031274765.1 Nitrososphaerota archaeon
CGTTTCCAAGGTTTTTCCAATGCTAAATATGCCTTAATGCCGACCAGCAGTCCAAACGGACAAAAGTTCCATAACAGGAAGCAACAACTATTAGCCCCTAAACATTTAAAACAGAAACAGCCCGCAAACAAGAAAACGCCCAAGTACAAGTTATAGAATGCCCTTTAGGAAACTTTTAATATTTTGCAGGGCATTGTTGGTATTGGTGTTTTATCCATGGTTGAGGCTGTTTTCACTGAGGAAGAGAAAAAGAATCTCAAAGAGCTAACTGAAGAGTTTCCCAAACTTCGTTCAGAGATAGAGTCACTAAAGGAGACTTTAGAGATTTTAAGTGATAAAGAGTTAATGGCAGATATAGAACAGGGTAAAAAAGATGTAGCCGAAGGACGCGTATACACCTTTGAAGAAGCGTTAAAAGAATTAGGTATTGATGAAGACGAACTCTAAGATTATTCTTTCCAAAGCCGCTATTAAACAGTTAGACAGCTTGGATAAACCTGTACGGCTTAGAGTTTTTAGAGAACTGCAAAAGTTAGAGAATGACCCCTTGGCAGGTAAGACGTTAACTGGCGATTTACAAGGTGCTAGAACTTTTCGAGTGGGCAAATACAGAATTATTTATCAGTTATCCGATTACAACATTACGGTTTTAACAATTAAACACCGCAAAAAAGTTTACGACCCCTAAATTTCTTACTTTGATCCATAATTTAGTAATGGATAGTAATTCTAAAAAGGCCTTGGTTGAGATTTGTGGGGTCAAGGTAAGCTAAAATTTGGCAGTTAAAACAATAATAACAGACTCTTAGATATGGTTTAGTTAGGCCATGAATATAAAACTCATTAGATTGATCCAAGAAGTTAAGTCCGTTCAACTTGATTATAGAAAACTCAGGTCTTCTTCTTCATTTATACCTAATTTTTTTAATGCTTCACTACGGCTAAACAGACGGTTTTCCGCAATCTCTTTTTCACTGACTTCTATGCTTTGCATAAGCTCTTTATTGCTTAAAATCTCCAATGTTTCCTCTAATTCTTCTACACGTGAACGTAACTTTGGAACCTCCTCAGTTAGTCTTTGTAGTTTTCTTTTTTCTTCAACGGTAAAAACAGCCTCAGCCATCACGTAAACACCACATTAACTGCTATGTACTGCGTGGACTATTAATTTTATCATAACCATAGGTAACAACAGCAGAGCTGGTTGGTGGAGAAAAAAGAGTGAGCTGTGAGAGTGTTTAGTTTTGTTTTTCGTTGTGGCCTTGGATATTTATTTTGTGTTTTTCGATTATGGTTTTTGTTTTGTCGTCAAATAGTCCTATGCTGTGTTCTTCTTTGTCATTTCGGGTGCAGAGATATTTTTTACCTTTAGCATCTTTAAGTCTAAATCGCCAGCCTTTACTTGCAAGCCCTAACAGTAGTTGTTCCTTTTGAAAAAACGCTTCGTCTATTGAGGGGTCGGCTTCATTTTCTGAAGTAGTGGTTTGTTCTAATGTTGTGATAGGGTGTTCTTGGGGTGTCTGTTCTATAGGTTGGTTAGCTGGTTCAGTTTCACAAGGGGCGATAGTTTCGGTGGTGTCTTTGGTTTGATTGTCAAGTAAATCCATGATTTCTATGGTTGTCATTTCGGGGTGGTCGGGTTCAAACCTAGACGAGTTAACTACAATGGTGGCGTTCCATTCCAAAAGCTTCTCCTTCAACGCCTCTTCGTCGGTTTGGTTGGGTACGATGAATACTGTTGGGAAGCCCATTTTTTTGTTGCGTTGGTAGTTATCTTTTAGTCGGTCCCAGTGTCTTTTGGGGTAACATTCGACTTCTACGGCAAAGCTGCGTTTGTAATCCCAACTGGTGTGGTCGATGTATCCTTTTGCGCCTTCAGTTTTTGAGGCGGGTAGGGTGGGTGTAACGTAGAGATCGGCTAAGCTCTCATCAGTTGCGCCATCGTCTATGCGTACGATCCAACCGTTTAACCAATACACCTTACGCTGCGCCATAATGGTTTGGATGTGTTTTACGCCGCCTGCTTTCTCGCCACGAAAAGTAACATCTAAGAGTCGTTTGGCTTTTTTATCGCTTAAGTCTAAGCGCCAATTTCGTGTGCGTATCTCTTTGGCTCTTAACTCTTTTTTACCATACGCATATGTTTCTTCTCTGTATTGGCGTGTGGTTTCTTCTTTGAAGGATAGATAGGCTTCTCGTTTGGCGTTGTCTACGGCGAGGTTTTTTAGGGCATTTACAAACCCCATCTCCGTTAGTACATAGGGTTTAGGTGTGGCTGGGTTGTATAGGAGGTGTTCTCGCAGGGTATCTTCATCAACATAACCCCCAAGCAAACGAACGGTGAGAAGTATAGTCCATTCCGCAGGAGTTACCGGCCAATCCAAAAAATCTCTTTGCAAAGACTTGGTCTTTACCTGCCCCATTAACTCATCCACATCCACTTTACGCCCATATCGTTCTAGACTGTGCTGGATTACTTTTTCAGGGTCACTTTGTCCTGTTTTGTAATCAAGGGTTTCTAGGACTTGGTATTCTCTGTTGCCTTGGAAGGGGGTGGAGACAAAGAAGAGGTGGCGTGGCAGGTTCATGAGGGTTTGGTAGCCATAGTTTTTGGGGTAGAATTTTTCAAGCGTTCGGGCGGTGTCTTCACCTACTCTGAAGGATATGATGGTTTCGCAGGTTTGGGTTATGGCATCTTGGATGTCTTTGCGGTATTGGGTTAGGTATTGGCTGGCTAGGGTTATGTAGACTTTGAATTTGCGTAGGGATTGGAGGGTTTCGGGGATGCTTTTGGTGGTGTAACGGTAAGCTTCATCCACATATACATAGAAGGGTACACGTTCGTGCTCAGGAATGTCTTCACGTGACATACCCGCATTGTATGTGGCCGATAGGATGAGGCTGCCCAAAAAATTAGCCATATCAGTCGTAATCACACCCTCAGGCAAATCAACAATAACAATTTTACGCTGATCCATAGCCACCCGAAAATCGATACAACTCTTCTCAGCCATAAACATAGGAACCAAAATCCTCTCCTGCACAATACGATACAATTTAGTCAAAACAGCCATAGAAGCATCCTTAGGCATCTTATCATACTGCTTCTCCCAAAACGTACGAACATTCTGATCCATACACTTAGCCGTAAGCATGTCTCGAAAGTCATTATCAGCTAAAATCTTGTACAAATCCGGAAGCTTGGCATTCTCCTTCTCCATAAGCAAATACAAAGCGTTTAGTAGGATCATGTCTAGGCGGGGTCCCCACCATCGTTCGTAGATTTTTTCTAGTGTGTCCATGAACATTCGGGCGACTACGTCTCGTTCGTAGGGGTCTTTGGATTCTAAGAAATTAATTTGTAGCACTTGGTGGTCGTATTTGTCCTCAAAAGCCGACCAAGGGTTGATGTAGATGACGCGATCCCATTGCTCAGGCGGAATATGCGATAAAACAAGGTTAGTTAGATCGCTGTGGGAATCGATGACCATGAAACCTTCATTGTGATCAATATGTTGCTTTATCATGGAGAGCAAAAAACGAGTTTTACCACACCCCGGAAAACCCATAACCAAAGAATGAATACGATCCGAACAATAGATACCGCGCTTTAACTTCTTGCCAATAGCTGGATCTATTTCAGCATCTATACCTAACACATGAAGCCTATTTTTTACCACTTTTGAATTTGGATTTTGACTGCTCAAATTACAATTCTCCGAAACTACCAAACGATGTTTTCTATTTTTAAAAGACCAAAACACCAAGACTGGATGTGTAACTTTAGTGACTGAACGCTGTCAAAATCCTCTAAAACCAGAATGTAACAATCAAAATATCGCCCTATACCTACAAGTGAACCAAGAAAAATTAGCCATATGCCAACAATGCTGGCACGAGATCGCTGAAGCAACAACAGAGTGAAACTAAAACATAGAAAAACCAAAACTATCTAAGTGAACAAATTTCTGGAAAAAATAATGACGATGAACGAAAAGAGAAATATTTAAGCTCAAGCAAAATAACCCTAATACCTAGTTTCGAAGTACTCAATACAGAAACTGTGTAACAAGACACATCGACAGAGCGATTCATTTTTCCAAAGGTTGGCAATCTCAAAAGACACCAAAACCAGCACGTACGACAAAATCAATGTTGAAGCCGAAAACAAAAAACGAGCGTGATAAGTATGGACTTAAACAACACTGAACAAAATTTGTTCGAAGAAATTTCTTCACTAATTGAGCAAACGCGACGCACTGTATTCCAATATGCAAGCAACACAACGATTACCTTGTTTTGGAATATCGGGCAACGCATCAATCACGAAATTTTGCGTAACAAACGTGCTGATTATGGAAAACAGATTGTGTCGCAACTTGCGACACAATTGACTGCAAAATACGGTCGAAGTTTTGAAATGCGTAATTTACGCCGTATGATGCAATTTTCAGAACAATTTCCAGATTTTGAAATTGTGTCGCAGGTGGCGACACAATTAAGCTGATCACATATCATTGAGGTTTTACCGCTCAAAACAAACCAAGCACAGTTATACTATTTAGAAGAAGCCGTTCGAGGGAATATCGGCAGAAATGGTTTACGTGAACTCATTTCTCGCAAAGCCTACGAGCGAAAAGAAATTGCCAACACCCAAATCGGAAATCTATCTAAAGTTCCAGTTGATACGTTCAAAGATCCCTATCTTTTTGATATTTTGGGTTTGAAAGACGAGTATTTGGAAGCCGATTTGGAGACCGCAATTATCCGTGAGCTGGAAAAATTTATTCTGGAATTTGGTAAGGGTTTTTCTTTTGTTGAACGTCAAAAACGGATGATTATCGATGGCAATGATCATCATCTTGATCTTCTGATGTTTAATCGATATTTGAATCGGTTGGTTGCGATTGAGCTAAAGCACGGTGTTTTTGAGGCGGCGGACGGTGGACAAATGCGGTTGTATCTTAAGTGGCTCAATCGTTACGAGCGTCAACAGCATGAAAATGAGCCGATTGGTTTGATTATGTGCGCGGGTGGTAGTCGTGAAAAAATTGAGCTTATGGAAATGGATAAAGATGGTATAATGGTGGCCGAATACTGGACGACGCTTCCACCGAAAGCGGAATTTGAACAAAAAATCCGTGCAATACTGGCAGAGGCGAGACAACTAGCTGAAGAGAGGAAAAACTTGATTAATGGTACTACAATGCTCGAAACAGTGTCCATAAAAGATCTGAAAGATGATAAGGCGGAACCGCAAGAATGAAAATGCTCATCTTAATCGATTACCCGAAAAGCGAAAATACCATCCACAATATGCTTTGTTACTACTGCTCTGGTTGGTACGGTTTTTACTAAATCTTAGTCATCAACAATTTATGGGCATAATTCACGGTTCTGCTAACTTTAGATCTTGATATTGTTTACATATAAAAGCGATAATGATTCTGTAGAATTCGATCCTCAGGAGACTCGGATAATATTTTGCCCACTTTATGTGAAAACTCCAATGTTATAGGGTAACGTGTAGCAAATGCTGTTGTGTTCCAGTTTAATTTTGTAAGCCCCATTATTTCTTTACAGATTTCCGACATTTCAGAATCCCCTTTTTTAGTTATGAGTAGCGGTATCGGTATTCTGTTACCTG
>JAISPR010000031.1 GCA_031274765.1 Nitrososphaerota archaeon
TCAGCATCAGCTTTCGAGGCTTTAACTTCAGCATCAGCTTTCGAGGCTTTAACTTCAGCATCAGCTTTCGAGGCTTTAACTTCAGCATCAGCTTTCGAGGCTTTAACTTCAGCATCAGGTACCGGGAGCTTTGTAATCTCGGCTATAGGTGCCTTGACCTTTGTTGCTTCTACAGGTTTAGCTTTAGTTTTAGGAGCGACAGGTGTAGCATCGGGTTTGGATGCACTTTTAGTATCTGATTTTTGCGCCACCTTTGGTTTAGCCTTAGGCGCAGGTACGGTTGGGGGTTCAGGCGCAACTTGTGCATCTTTGAATGAAGCAACGATTGTTGCCCGAACCTCGCTGAAGTGTTCAGTGAGAGATTCAGGTGCAATGCCTTTAGCGATGTACTTGCTAAATTTGGCGGTATACATTGCAGTTTCTTCGTCATTGAGGGCTTTAGCATAGTGCGCAATATGGTTACCTTTAGAACGGATTGCAACGATTTTTTCGTCACCATGGGGAATCTCAATACCAGCATCGACTACACCATGCAGTATGGCAAAGATTTTAGCGCCTTTGGTGGGGGTAATTAGCCCAATATCAAGAATAGCACTGTCAATGCCTGCTTCTTTAGCCTTTAATCCACAAAGTAAACCAGTGAGATATGCTGCAGGGATGTTACCTGTGGGTGCTTTCCAACCGTATTTTTTGATGAGTTCACGGCTACTAGCAGCGGCGACTGTTTGGTCGCCGATAGGTTTTGCAATGATAATTTGAGCGGTTGAGTTTCTAAGTGATGAACGAGTAACAAGTCGCGGACGCCCAGATATTACTAGTGCTTTGCGAGCCTGATAGTCGGTTTTTCCTTCGCGTCTACGTCGTAGCTGAACGCGGTAGTTACTACTGTTTGCCATTTAACGTTTTCTCCATAGATCATTTTCTTTTAAGTGACGTTCTAATTCAGCGATAGAGTCGAATCTACCACTTCCAGCCATCCTATAGTACTGAGTATAGGTGGTTTCGGTTATGACTCGACTCGCTTTTAATTCACGGAGTTTGCGACGCAACGAACGAATTTTCAGCATCCAAGCGTCTTTTTGGGTGACTTTTGCATATCCTGCGCCTGTGACACTACCAGCCCCGCTACGTCTACCCAAGCGTTTTTTAGCTCGGATAGTTTTAGCTCGTGAACGGCTTACGCCTTTTTGAGGTAATGAAACAATGACTTTCTCGTGGATAAGTTTACGGATTTCTTCTCGGGTAATTGCACCATCAACATCATCAATACGCCCAGGATTTATCCAAACACGGTTCTCGCCGATTTTGAGAATCTGTGCAGCCAAACGTCTTTGACCGCTTAGGTTAGTCATTGCTTTTTATCTCCTTTTTTGATTTAGATTTAGATTTCTTTTCTTTTTTGGGTGACTTCTTTTGCTTTTTCTCTTTTTTAGGTTCTGACTTTTCTTTTTTGGCGTCTTTAGTCTGTTGTTCCTCTTCATCTTCGTCGTTGATTTCTTTGCTTTCTTCGTCTTCGGTTTTTGCAGAAAATTTGAAGTTTAAGATTTTAAGATCAAGTTCTTTGGCTTTAGCAATAATGTCTGCACGTTTCCGTTTGCCAACAGTATGACCAATACGAACTGCTTGTGTTTCAGCGTCAACATTGGATAGATCGGCAACATTATGAACTATAACTTCACGGTATCCAGATGGATGGAGATAACGGGCAATTTTTGGTCCTTTATAACCCATACTGGGTCCCGGGGGCCAACCTTTGATCTTTCGACGGATCTTGTTATCAAGACCGCGTGGTCTGCGCCAGCTCAAACTGAAGCGGGCGTATTTCCAGCTTTCGGCCCGTACGAACTTGGGTTTCTTGTTTCTGGCGCGCGTCCGAACTTGGAGCGCTTTTCGTGAGGGGGAAACTTTCTTTTCGCTCATATTTTATGCCATACCTTCGTTACGTTCATAAACATAAATGCCGTCAAGGAAAACTCGCGGATCCTTTCGCCGGACTTTTGTAGATTGTTCAATGTTAGCAGCGGTTTGACTGACATCTTCAAGACTTATACCTTCAATGATGATGTCTTCTGGTTCAATTTTGACCTTTACATCACCTATAATTTTGACGCTACGGGCTTTATGTTCACCTGTAAAATTTTCGATGAACACCGATTTACCTTGTATTTTAACAGATATGGGAAAGTGTGAGAAGACAATTTTCAGTTTATAGGAATAACCTTTGGTAACACCCACAATCATGTTATTGATATGGGAGTAAATCGTTCCAACCAAGGCGGTTTCTTTTTTACGCGGCCACTTGGCGGATATACGAACATTTTTGCCTTCACCATCTATGGCAACAGACGCATACGAAAAATCACGTGTGAGGTTACCTTTGGTACCTTTAACGCTGATTGTTTTACCGATAACATTTAGAGTCACATCATCTGGAACTTCGATAGTTCTCGATACTTCTGGAAGCCGCATTTATTTTCTCTCCTAATATACGAAGGCGAGAAGCCTTCCTCCGATATTTTTTTGTTCTGCGTCTTTGTGGGCAATGACACCTTTTGATGTTGAAACAACCATAATACCGACATCACGTGAAGGTAAAAACCTCTTTTCCCAATCCTCATACTCAGTTGCTTTAACTGCAAAACGCGGTTTTACTGGACCACATTTGTTTATTCTGCCGAGGAGTTGCACTTTGAATTTACCTTGGCGTCCATCATCAATAAATTCGAATTCACCTATGTAACCATTGAGCTGCATGATACGTAAAACACGCCCCAAAAGTTTAGAGGCAGGGCTAATTATGCATTCCCGTTTGTTTCGGGTTTCGTTGTTGATTATAGTTACAAGACCATTAGTTAAAGTATCCATTTTCTGTCTTTTAGCTCCTACTCATATTTTTTGAAACCTAATTTGGGTGCAGCCTCTCTAAAACATGTCCTGCATAAATATAAATCGTAACGTCGGATGACAGGACCAAATGAACCACATCTTACACATGGACGTGCCCCTTTACCGTATTTCCGTTCTTTTTTGATTTGCTGTTTTCCCATTATATTCACACTCTTAAACGATTTCGACTCCCAAGGTTTGTTTTATAAAGACCATGGATTCCTCAGGCGTAAGCACATGTTTTGGACCAAGGGATTTGCTTTGACGTTTACGGATCTTTATGCGATGCCCAGGACGGTTAACGGTAACACAGATATCCATACCAAAGATACCGATATCAGGATCATACTTAACGCCAGGTATGTCAATATGTTCTTTGAGACCAAAACTAAAGTTACCACGAACATCAAATGAACGACTGGAAATTTTGTTGTCAACGACGGGCAAAATTTTCTTTAGAAAAGTAACGGCGTTCTGTTTGCGCAGAGTCACAACAACTGCAATAGACTCGCCTTCACGTATGCCAAAGTCACGAATAGTTTTTTTAGCACGCCGCTTAACCGGATTACGTCCGGTGATTTCTTTGAGAACCGAATTGGCTTTTTCAAGAGGTTCACCAGACTTACCTGCGTTGAGGTTTACAACGACTTTCTCGATTTTGGGTTTAAGCATCGGATGCTCGACCCAAGTTTTAATCATTGCTTCATCAGACATTTGCGAATGCCTCCAGTGTATTAACCATTGGTGTAGCACCACCGATGGAAAAGACGAAGTCCATAATAGTCTGGTAACGTTGACCTTGAACATCTTCGATCATGACTAGTGCTTGACGACGTTTCTTAGCTTCAGTTTTTTCAATTTCCACAATTTTCCCGAATTTACCAATGTTTTTCCCGCCAGTAATTACTGCCAAATTCCCTTCTTTGGTTTTCAGTGTTTCAACAACTTGTTTTTCAGGATAAGTAACTTTGAGGATATCAAATGTGTCATATGTTACTTCCACAGGGTTCTTTAGATCGGCGACTTTAACTAACAGTACCGAACCGTCATGGACCGCAATTTGTACACCGTTGTGAACAGTAGATTTGTTTTCGACTCTAAGCAAAGAAATAGTAGACTCTTCTTTACTTATTGGCGCTAAATACAATCCTTTATGAGACGGCATTATACGGTAATATTTGTTGCTGTCAGGCAAAGCAATAACATCCATTAAACCAACAGGAAGATCGTCTTTTTTGTAAACTTTACCATTGACTATAACCTTACCTTGTGCAAGTATAAGCTTGCCTTCTTTTCGTGTTTGCGCTACGCCCAACATTTCACGTAGAACCAAGGTTAAGGGAACACTTTTCTGGAGTGAATGTGAACCTGATGCTGGCTTCACAACCCACGGAGACTCTTTCCGGTGGATAGGCCAGAATGCTGGTGCGGGATTACGTTTCAGCCTTGCAGTTTTTCCTTTTTTACCCAATTTATTCTTCTCCTTTTTCAGAGACTTTGTTTTCTATCTCTTCTTCAGACACTTCCTCACCAAAAGCTTCTTCGTCTGCGACCTCTTCTTCGTCTGCGACCTCTTCTTTAAGCACTTCATCATCAAAAGCTTCTTCGACCTCTTCTTCAACGATATTAGCCTTTGATTTATCAGCCTCGCCTTTCTTTGCTGGTTTAGCCTTTAGTTTTTTGTCTTTCTTCTCAGGCGCAGTCTTGCGCTCAAGAATATTTTTGCGCCATTTATCATCAAGATTTAAACTACGAATTTGAACTTTTGAGGGGTGAACAGCCAAAAAGATGTTGGTACCATCAACTTTTTCACGGGTTAAACCTTCGAGATAGACACGATAGGTTTTAAGATCGACACGTGAAACTTTACCTTCAAAACCCTTGTTATCACCGCGCAGGATACGTACAGTATCGCCTTTGCGGATTGGTAGAGTTTTTGCGCCTTTTGAAACGGCAAGTTCATTTGATAAGGACGCCGCCATCAGTTTATGTCGTATATGTGCTGGAGCGTTGTAGAGTTTTTTTCTTTGTTTACCAGGATTAGTTGTTTGCATATTTCACACCTATACTATAATGCTTGAAGCACTTGCAATTCTAGGCCAACGTTCTGCAGCTTCGCGTGCAACAGGTCCGCGTATTTCAGAACCTTTCATTTCACCTTCAGGAGTGATGATAACAGCAGCATTATCTTCGAATTGTACCCAAACACCATCGATTCTTCGATATGTTTTGCGTTGCCGAACAATGATTGCTTGAAAGATTTTTTTGCGCATGTCCGGTGAGCCTTGACGAACAGATACTGTAACTTTGTCGCCAACAGTGGCTGATGGGTAACGTCTGAGACGCCCTTTATAACCCATAGCTTGGATTAAGCGTAGAACCCGAGCACCAGTATTGTCAGCACATTTCATTTCTGAACCCGCTACGAGCCCTCGGCTGATTTTTTGTCCATGACTGAGCATGCCTTTTGATGTAAGAGCTCTTTGTTTTGATTTTGCAGCACACATGTTTATCTTTCCTCGCCTAATTTTTCGACAACAACAAAGGAAACTGTTTTGCTAAGTGGTCTACATTCTGCGATTTTTACACGATCGCCTTCTTTAACGTCTAAACAGGGGGGGTTGTGTGATGGAATGTGTCCGTGTCTACGCTCATACCGTACGAATTTTGATGAGAACTGCATGAATTCTCTGTCGACGATAACTGTTTTCTCCATCTTAGCTGTGTGGACGATACCTTCCATTACGCGACCGCGGACAGCGAGTGTACCATGGAATGGGCAGTTGGGATCGTCACAGGTCTTTTTTGGCTGCTTGAAAGTCATTGACATATTACCATAACCTCTTTACACTTTTCTTTAATCGGTCTTCTGAACGACCGACTAAAAGTTTACCGTCAATTTCAACAACTGTGCCGTCGTTGAAGGTAAAATCAAATGTTGCAACATCTTTGATTATATTACGTGTACCTTCTTGGTTTTGGAAGGTGAAAGTGTTTTTGGATTCGTTTACCACTAAGCCACTTAACCCAATATAATTTGTGTTGGGGCTTTGAACGACTAGGCCTTTTGCGCCGATGAATTCGTATCGAATGATATCCGGCGTCACTTTCATTCAGATGTTTTCTCCTTAGAGTCTTTATTGCTATTTTTTTTGGTTTTTTCTTTTTTAGATGAGTCAGGCGTTTTGCGCATACCGAGTTTCTGTTCATTTTGAATGGTGAGAATTTGTGCGATTGTTTTGCGAAGTTCTCGGATGCGTGCAGGGTTTTCTACGGCGCCGCCTGCGTTGACCATAGTTCTTATACGGGCGAGTTCAACGCGTAAATCGATTAGTCTTTGTTCCTGAGCTTCAGGGGTCATCCCTGCGATTTCTTTAAGTCGCATAATTGGCATTACTGTTGTGCCTCCGCAGAGTTAGTTGTTTTTGTCTCAGGTTTTGTTTCTCGAGGGGAGGATACATTGGTGATTGCCGGAGGTTGAATGGCTGGAGTTGATTTTTTGGGTGTTGTTTGTATTGTGGGAACTGATACTTGGGCGGGTGTAGTTTCAACGATTATTGGTTCGTCTGTTGGTGGTGGTGCAGCCATTATTGTGACTTTGTCAGGGAAGTGTGCATCCGGCGGCATGAGTTTTACGCGTATGCCGATAATACCGGGTTTGAGTTGGACGTGAGCTTCGGCGGTTCTCATGGCTCGGGCTGCGGGTTCACCTACTATGGGGAAATGCCCGGCTTTGAATTTTTCGAAGCGAGCACGTTCGGTGGTGAGTTTGCCACTGATGACGATTTCAGCACCCAGTGCACCGGCTTCCATAACTTGGTTTAAAGCCCAAAACCCTGCGCGTCTAAAATGAACACCGCGTTCAAGTGCTGATGAAACACGGTTAGCGACGACGTGGGCGTTAAATTCGGGAACTTCGATTTCTGAAACACTGATTTGAGGATTGGAAACTTTGAAGTTTTGTTCAAGCTGGGCAGCGAGATCTTTTATGGTTTCGCCGCCTCTACCAATAACGAGTCCGGGTCGCATAGCGTAAATAACTACGTGTGTCCCCAGAGGTGTTTTTGATAAGTTAACTCCACCGTATCCAGCGCGTTCAAGTTTTTTTTGTAAAAACTCGTCGATTTCTGTACGTTTAATTGATTCTGTAATAAACCGTTTAACTATGCTCATTTACTGTTCTCCTGATGTAGCTTTCTCTTCGAGTACGATTTCAAAGTGTGTAGTGATTTCATATTTTGGTGAAGCCCGACCGTGTGCACGGGGGGTGTAACGCTTTAGTTTGACACCCTGGTATGCAGCGCTGTGCATAATTCGGAGGTGTTCAACGTCTAAGCCTTTGTTTTCTGCGTTAGCTTGAGCCGCCTGTAAAACCTTGAGGACCGCCGCCGCAGTTTTTACAGGATATCTGCCGACGAACCGCTTTTGCATGCCACCTTTGTGACCTAATTTTTTGGTGTATCGTGTATAGGGAATTGGTTTTTTCTCGGCAACTACATCACGCAGGTATTCTTTTGCCTGGGAGAGTTCCATGCCTTTGATGGCTTTAGCGACTTCTCGAGCGGCTTTATGAGATATTTTGAGTTCTCTTCCGCTGGCTTTCGCTGTTCTTTCTGAATTGAGCATTTCTTCGATGATTGAGTAGCCCCATTTTGGCATTTTTATATCTCCGATGCGCAAACAAACACGTAAAAGCGATTTATATGGCTTTCCGTATCACAACTACGATTTCACTCTTAACTGATTAAATGATCGTCCCTGCGAAGGAACTATTCGAACGCGTGAGGTGTACAGTTTCACGACTACATTTAACCATTTATAGTTTACCCAAAAACAGCCCCAAAACCCAAAAAAATAACCGCCCACTCCACAACCAACATTAGACGTTAGTCCCAATTATTGTTTTGATATTTTTATTGGTGTAGCTGTGTAATTTTTGTGTTTTTATCCATCTGATTTAATCAGTCGGTAGCGCATTTGTTCAGTTTGAGAACACAAAAATAATTGAGACTAACGTCTATTGAATAAATAACCTATTCAAAAATGGTTGTTACTTTAAACAAAACCCTATTCCACTCCACCCTTTTGTCTATGTATATAGTTCCATAACCACCATACAAAACAAAACTCGATGAGACAAAGACACTTCTTAAAAACCAAAGAAATAAGTATACACTTTAACTTCAAGAACAACACGTCACATTCAACACAACGTGTCATTTTATATAAACATCAAGGTTTTTTAGTTTTTTTATGTGTAAACTCCTTGTCTTCTTTTTCATCTTCTTTCTCTTTATTAATTTTAGTATAATAATACTCACCCAAATCTTTTTGGAATTTATCCATTTGACTATCTGCTTTGTTAACACGAGGACGAAAAGTCACTGAATCACGCCGAAAAGTAATAGCCATCCCTTTAAGAAAGGCATTCATACCATCTCGCAAAGTAGTTGGAGGATAAGCATGACCACTTTCACCAGGTTTACCGTTAAAAACTATTATACGATCAGCAATAAAATCCTGAGTAACCACATCATGTTCCACCACAAACGCAGGAACGCCATGCGCTTCAACAACACGACGCAGAGTTTTTGCAACATTGAGACGCTCTTCCACATCAAGATATGCACTTGGTTCATCAAGAAGAAACAAATCAGTTTTACGACTCAAACAAGCAGCGATAGCAACTTTTTGGAGTTCCCCTCCACTGAGCTCCATAACATTACGATCCATAAGAGCCTGCAACCGCAAGGGTGTAGCGATCTCAGTCTTGTACCAACTTGAGGTAAAATTCTCTTTTGCCACATTTATCAACAACTCCTGCACAGTACCCTCATAATCAGGAGCAATATACTGAGGTTTATAACTCACAGTGAGCTTACTTAACTGACGTTTATCATCAGTTTCCTCAAGACCAGCAAGCAGTTTAACAAAAGTAGTTTTTCCAATACCATTGGGACCCAATATACCAATGATTTCACCAGCACGAATTTCACCAGACTCAATTGAGAGTACAAAATCCTCAAAAGTTTTTGCCATCCCAGCCCATTTCAACAAAGGCAAACCAATATTTTCTCCAGCCGCAGGCGGCTTTTCATGAAAAACTATACTTTCTTTTCGAAACATAATATTCTCATCGGGAATATAACCCTGCAAATAAATGTTTATACCCGTACGAACACCATGCACATGACTGACAACCCCATAAACTCCAGGTTCACCATAAAAAACACAAATTTGATCACTAAGATAATCAATAATCGCCAAATCATGCTCAGCAACTATAATGGTCTTCTGTTGCGCTTTAAGACTACGGATCGCCCTAGCCACAACAAGACGCTGTTTAACATCTAAATAACTGCTGGGTTCATCAAAAAGATAAACATCCGCATCTCGGCTTAGAGCCGCCGCAACTGCCACACGCTGAAGCTCCCCCCCGCTAAGCACATCAAGTGCACGATCCCAGATACTTTTGAGCTCCAAATCTTCAGCAATGACATCAAGCTGATTACGTTCATCAACTTTATCAAGAAGATCACCCACTTTTCCCATAACAGCTTTAGGAATTTTGTCAACATACTGAGGCTTACTACTGACCCTAAGTTTCTTCTCGCTCAGCCGCATAAAATAATCCTGCAAACTTGAACCACGATAATACTGAACAACCGCACTCCATTCTGGCGGTGCATCAAACTTGCCCAAATTAGGTTTAATTTCACCACTAAAAACCTTAAGGGTTGTGCTTTTACCAATACCATTTTGCCCCAAAAGCCCCAGCACCGACCCCGGCGAAGGCATAGGAAGCCTATAGAGTTTAAAACTGTTTACACTAAAACGATGACTACAATCCTTTTCAAGTTCATCAGGAAGATTGACAATATTTATTGCTTTAAAAGGACATTTTTTGACACAAATACCACAACCACTACAAAGAGTTTCAGCAATCACCGCTTTGTTGTTCTCCACTCGAATAGCTTCCACTCGACTACGCACCATAGGGCAAAAGCTTACACAGAGCTGACTACATTTTTTGACTTTGCAACGGTCAATGTCTAATACGGCAATTCGCGTCATAGATAAACATCCACTACTTGAATAAAAATAGAAGGTAATAAAGCTAAAACCACAAAACCAAGCGATTAAACATAACCACCAGAACCAATGCATTACTAACAGAATAGTTTAATTTTTGCGTTGCATTGTAGTGTTGCTATGGCCCACAGACAGATTTCTGACAAATAATTGAGATGCAAAAAAGCTGGAACGTAATGTCTAAATGGAGAATACTGCAAAAGTCACATCATCCATTTTGGAAGGCACAAATTTTAAACTATCCCGCTATAACACAAACTGATAGGAGAAAAAGGTTCCAACTTAGTTAATCTATCTAACTCTTTGTAGGTCGAGTACCAAATACGTTGCACATCTGTCCGACTATTGCGTATAATAGAGCGTTTGACCTCAACGTTTTAACTAAAACCATGATACATATGTTGTAACTCACGTTGGCAGTGGAGAAAATCATAATGAAGTGTTTATTTGTTCTGTTTGTGGAGGTATGGTGTTTATTGTTTTTGAGGTTCTTTGTCAAAACAAACGGGCAGGTCAACAAGTTTCGTTGCAACATAGCAAATTTTGAACATATTTAAAATAAAACCTCAAAAAATACAGTATAAGTAACATGTAATAAAATATTTTACGTAAAAAAACCACGAAATAAAACAGTTAACCAAAGAAAAAACACCAAAAACCTACCAAAAAAGAAAACACCCACCTACAAAAAACAAACCAACAACAAAAAACCCACACAAACACCCAAAAAGTACAGTATAATACAGCATAGATAATACACCCGATCAAAAACATAAACCATGACAAAACCCACACATCCCATGGAAACAACATACTAACAAGACCAACCATCTTCTGGGAGATTATTTTAATTAAGAACATAACAAGCTAGAGAAATAATAACATCTGAGTTTTTCAGTTTTTTCTACTAAGTACTCAGGCTGAGCCACTAAAATTCAAGTCACACACATTTTTCAAACCATACAAATTTTCTAAACCATAGAAAGTATTCAAACTAAAAAACTCTAAAAAACCACTCTCCCAAAAAAATAATTATTTTTAGTAAAATGCTACTGAGAATAACCTGTTTTTCTCAAGAAAAACCATCAAAAACAGGTTATGGTAGAAAAATTGAAAACTCACAAATAACAAGAGCACCCGCCTAAATAGCAAACATTTTTTGATGTGCACTTGAACATCTGCAGGGTCAGAATTAAATTGTGCTGTTTTAGGGCAAGCTGTCAAATGTAGGTTGTACGTATAATCAGTCGATCAAATAAAACCTCTCCAAAAGTGACAACAACTTACTGCGCAAACCCGTTTAACACATCATCAGTTGTGCCAAAGATAGCTCAAGCCTCGAAATAATCCCGATAAGCCGCTTCATAAAAGAAACAGCCTGCATAACCACTGAAACTTTGATTACTCAAGAAAAAATGGCGACAATCCTAATGATACCACTATCAAATGCGATACCATTCATGCACTCTTTGAAGTCGCGTGTGATCAAATGTTCTCTTAACTATACACTAACATGTAACCTAACGAGTTACTGTCTTAGCGTAACAAACAGAAAAACTTGCCCTAAACACATACATGCGATTTTAGGTGTTGTCTGTTGCGTGCTAGATTCAAGTTAATGTTTATTTTTGTGACTTATTGGTTATGACCCTAAATGAATAAGGTTAATTGTTAATTTGTAGTGTTTTCTAAAGCACTTTTAGAAGTGTTTCTATATTAAAAACGGTGTTTGCGCAACCATTTTTTATTAATGGTATAGCTTGTACCGCTATATCTATGTTGTTTAATTGCGGGCGAAACATTTTTGCTTCTTCGCCGCATGCAACACCTGCCACTCCTTCATATTTTGTGTTTTTAAAAATTTTAGGAATGCAACTACCTCCCGGTAAAACATACATGTCATAACCTTTTTCTTTGGCTATTTTGTCTGCTTGATTAATAAGGCAGTCTTCAGAGCAGTGCGCACAAATGTAGCTTGGAATATTATTGTCAAAAATTGCTTTACACCGATTATCTAGATATTTTCTTGAACAATGTGGGAGTAACAATGCCCTTTTTTTACTCTCTAAAAACTTGGTGCGTTCTTTCATGTTTGTTACTTGCATGTCAATTAGATCATGAAGTAAAACTATAGCATCATTGATATTTAGCCCGGTTGCTTCTTCAATTTTAAATTTTTTTATTATATCCTCGGAAGTTTTTAAGACGACTGTGTGCATGCCCTTTTGGCAACTGAGTGTTGCAAGTTCTGTAAAGAAAAATTTTGGAACATTAGATAAGTCGAAGGTAAATTTGTAAGGCATGTGTTTAATATGGAACTGTCCCGCTTAAAAAAATAACTGTTATCCATGTGTAAACTCGATATTATTGTTGTGTAGTATTTTCTAACTTTGCCTGTATTGATGGATGGGAGTCTTTTGTTTTATCATGTTTTTTACTGATGATTTATCCTTTATAGTTTCATATGTTTGTGAATGTAGTATCAAACCTAAAAAAATAATTTTTATTAACTTCCAAGCTCGCATCGGTTAAAATAGGGTATTTGATTTTATTTGTATGTTGTTTATTGGAGTGGTTGTTTGAAAGATAGTTTTCGTATTTTGATAAAAATGAACATAGAAAAATAGTTTTCTTGTTTTTCACGGCTTTTTTAGTTTTTGACTCGTGAGGGTAGTTTTGTGTTTGTGTACGTTGTTCTGGCGGAGCACTTTTGTATGGACGACCTCCGAAAACATATATTTTTCCAAAAAATCGTTTGCTGAAAACCGTATAGCTGTGTTGTTTGGTTTTCTGAAATGGGTTTTGAGGTTGCCTATGGTTTGAGTGTTAGTTTGTTATACTTTTGTTGGTGATGTGGTGTTGTAGATTAGAGGGTTTGAGCTTGGGTCGTTGTTGGTCATCTGTATTTTGATGTGGTGTTTGGTTTTTCATTGCGTTGGTTTAAAAATAAGTATGTATTGGTTAAAGGGTGATAATCAGTGTAGTGCAAGTGTTGTTGGCTCAGATTTTGTGAATATGTTAATAGTTGTTTATTTGAGGCAAATAAATTTTTAAATGTTACTAGGTGTTTTTGCATATAGTTTGCAGTTATGGTGTTTTTATATGGTCTGTTTTGATTTGTTTGGTTTAGTTTTTGATTTTTATGATGTGTTTGGTTTTATTGTCCTTATTGCGAATAAGGGTGTTAAAAATTTAAAATCAACCGATTTTATATTGGACATAATGTTTGAAAATTGTGTTTTTATTGACCTATTCGCTTGCATAGTTGTCAAAATACCCCTTAATCAGTATGACGGGCGTTCCCTTATCACCACTGCCGCTTACAAGGTCGCAGAGACTGCCAATTAAATCGACTATACGCCGTGGTGTTGTTCCTTCGGTTTCTTCTTTTCCTATCAAATTTTCTTGTTTGCGGCGTATGCGTTCAATTATTGCTTCTTGCGCTTCTTTTCCACGCTTGTCAGCAAATTCGTTATCTGCAATGTACTTTAGTTTAAGCTCGTTTGGTAGGCCGCGTAGTCCGTCTGTAAAAGCTGGTGCCACAACAGGATCTGCGAGTTCCCATATTTTACCGATGGGATCTTTGAAAGCGCCGTCTCCATAAACAAGTACTTCGACTTTTGCGCCAGTGTGTTCATGTATCAGTTTTTGAACCTTTGTTACAAATATTTCACATGAGTGGGGAAAAAGTTTTACTTTATCTTCACTGGCTTTATTGGAGCCTAAAAGACCATATTTTTCGTTATATCCACTATTCTCGACGCTTTTAGTAAGAATCTCATCAAGGCCAAAAACTGATTTGGCTCCGTGTTCAAGCAGGCGGCGTTTTGTTTGTGCGCGTGTGTGTATGTCTGCAACAATGACGTTTTTTGTATGGTTTAAAATTTCACAGGGGTCGTTTGCCAAAATGATCTCGGCTTGATTGCCAAGGTTGCGATAAAGCTCAAGATAATCTATCGATGTAAATTTGTGTCTGAGATCTTGAAATTTTTTTCGGAATTCTTGTTCACTAAATACATCTTTATGCGGATTAATTCCCGAATCATTTATTTGTTCAATACTTATAATGTGATTTCCCACTTCATCGGTGGGATAACTGAGTTGAATATAGAGCTGGTCGACTGCTGCAGCTATACCTTTTAGTAATATCGAAAAACGATTGCGACTTAAAATCGGAAAAACAATCCCAACAGGGCCAGAGGGAAACTTGTTTTTGATGTCAGCGGCAATTTGTGTAGTTGTTGCATAGTTTCCCTGTGCGCGTGCGACAACAGCCTCTGTTATGCCAATTATGTCATGGTCACATATTGGAGAACTGTTTTCTTTAGAATATGCCATTATAGAGTTAACAATGACTTCTGGTAGGTCATCGCCTTCGTGTATAATGGGTGTACGTATTCCTGTTGCTTGTGTTCCGTATGTTCTCAATTAGTTACCCTTCTTATTGTCAATTTATGGACATCAACAATGACTTGTGTATGAACAATATACAGATATCGTTAAAGGTATGTATTTGTCAACGAATATTCTATATCACCTGTGTGGTTCAATAGTGGAGCTTTAAGTTAACCTTAAATTAAGCGTACGTAATGTGGCACAGGTATTTAGTAGCATGAAGGTATGATAGACCTTAGGCGTTATTATTTGTCGATTCTAAAACAAGTGTGCGTTATCCAAATGATTCAAAAAACATACACTTAAAACACAACTGTCACAATAACTTGCCAACAAAATGCACACTCTACCGCTAAACACTAATAACACCTAAGGTCTGATGTACTTTATGTTGTATTATAGCAACTTAGCTGACCTTTATGGTTTCATGGTAAATGGTGTCAAAGTTTATCCATATACTTACATTCGGCAGTTTGACCCAACACAGCCAAAAATTAAATCATGCTCAAAAAATATTCGAAAAAATAAGAAACCCATTGTAAAAATAACCAAAAACACGCAACAACCGGTAATATAAGCAATTCAAAATATTTTTTTCCCAAACTACCGAATGTAAGTTATATAACAACATGAAATCATATTGATTCAT
>JAISPR010000045.1 GCA_031274765.1 Nitrososphaerota archaeon
CTATTTAGGTAATCTGTTATTTATGTTTTTTTGTTGTTTTGGGGTTTAATTTGGTTAAGGTGGTTTTAAATGGGTTGTATTTTTATAGATTACCTAAAACAGCGGGAGTTACGGATTAAATATCTATACATATTAGTCGAGATGCGAATATTAAACATATCGATGGCAGGGTAGGCTGCATGGCAGTTGTATAACAATCTATTTTTGTCAATAATGGGCGATGTCCTGAAGTGCGGTTACACTTATCCTTAATTTCACCTGTCTGAGTGCAATAATATTTATTTTAAGAAAAACATTTCATTTTTAACAAAAAATCTATTTTTTGTCAAAAATATTACAATTCAAACCAAACTTACGATATATGCTAAATAGAGGTGCCTGGTCTGACACGTCTACTTATTGGACATAATTATCAAAATAAACACAAACCCATCCTCTGAATTTTATACCTCAAATATGCATCAACAAAATACCCCAAACATCACAATTGCTCTAATGCTGCTTAACGGCCCAATGATACCAAAACAACACTATGGCCTCAACTACCCAATAAACCAACACAAATTGCCCCTCAGAACTCTGAACATACAATTTAACAACCATGATTAGTTTCTATGTGATGATTATAATTTATAAATAGATGAACTGATAGAAATCATTCTTAGATGACCCTTGTGAGCTATGAACCAAAAGTGATAAACATCACCCCGTTACCAACATTAAACCTAACCTACAGATGAGTGCGACAGATGAGCAAAACTACTGATATGGCAAAAGCTTCAGCTAAAGGCGGGATTCATCTATTTTGGGGGCTTGTTCTATCCACCGTTATCTCAGCCGCCGGCACCATCGTTATTGCAAGACTATTGGGTCCTGACAACATGGGACTCTACACCATTGCTATTGTCGCACCTACCATGATTGCAACTTTTAGAGACTGGGGGGTAAATACTGCAATAGTTCGATACGCTGCACAATACAATAGTGAAAATAACATTTCTAAAATACGCAGTATTTTTGTTTCCGGCCTTATTTTTGAGCTTGTCTTTGGATTAGCCCTTACAATTCTCTCTTTCACACTCTCAGGATTTCTAGCCAACGTGGCTTTTCAACGCCCAGAAATAGTTCAACTAATTCAAATTGCATCCATATTTATCTTAAGCGGTGCATTAATGAATGCCGCAGGCGCTGCTTTCATTGGCCTGGAACGACTCCACCTCAACAGCATAATGCTAGTTATTCAATCCATAGTTAAAACCGGTTTAATAATCCTCCTTGTTATTTTCGGCCTAGGCACTATAGGAGCCATCATCGGCTTCTCTGTAGCTGTTCTAGTCGCCGGTATAACCGGCATCTTACTCCTATACACACTATATTCCTCCTTACCCAAACATTCTGATGGCAAACTAGCCATCGGTGGCACAATAAAGACTCTACTAAAATATGGCCTGCCGCTTTCTGTAGGTGTAATTCTCCTTGGGTTTCTTGAACTCTTCTATAGTCTCATTATGGCAATTTTTGTTACCGACAATAGTGCTATAGGCAACTATTCAATTGCCAAAAACTTTGTTGTCTTGATCACTTTTTTTGCCTCACCAGTGACAACTATGCTTTTCCCTGCATTTTCCAAACTTGATTACCGCAAAAATTCTCAAGATCTAAAAAACGTTTTTCAATACTCCGTAAAATATGGCTCCCTTCTAGTTGTGCCTGTTGCTGTTTTAGTAATGTCTCTTGCAAAACCCGCTATCAATACCATTTTAGCAGGTTACTCACAAGCACCTTTCTACTTAATGCTACTATCAATAACATATCTGTTTCCAGTTATTGGCAGTCTAAGCATTGGCAACCTTATAAATAGTCAAGGTGACACAAAATATAACCTCAAATTATCTATTCTACAAGCAGCTATAGGATTCCCTTTGAGTTTTGTTCTGATTTCTCAATTTGGTATTGTTGGTCTGATTATTAGTACACTTGTAGTTGTTCTTCCCGGACTATTTCTGAGTTTAGGCTATATAAAAAAACGCTATGGCGTCTCGATAGATTGGGGGCCATCTGCAAAAATCCTGTTATCCTCACTTGCCACTGGCATTTTGACCTACCTTTTGATTACCTGGTTACCCATTACCTGGTTACCCTTTAGCGACTTATTCCGATTGATTATAGGTGTTGTGGTGTTTAGCGTTGTGTTTGTGCTAGTTGCATGTTTCACCCGAACCATAACCAGAGAAGATTTGAGTAGTCTTCAAACAATAATAGATGGACTGGGACCATTGCGCAAACCCCTACATAGTGTACTTGGTATAGTAGAAAAATTACTACCCAAATCATAACCCAAACAACACCCTAAATACTTATATTCGGCGGTTTGGGAAAAAAATATTTTGAATTGTTTATATTATCGGTTGTTGCGTGTTTTTGGTTATTTTTACAATGGTTTTCTTATTTTTTCGAATATTTTTTGAGCATGATTTAATTTTTGGCTGTGTTGGGTCAAACTGCCGAATGTAAGTAAATATTTCAATGTTATAGCGGAATAGATTAAGAATTTGGTGCTGTCACTTAATAGCTATCTTTTATGGGCTGAGTGAGCCCACTCTATGATACCGCTAATTAACAAAGAGCGAAACCCAGATCTCAATCCAAACACAAATAGAACCCAAAGAAGATTTAAATCTTACCAACATATACCCAAACCAAACGAAATCAACTTACCCAACGAAATCCTAAAAACAGCCCCAACCAAATTACAAACCACACTAACCACAGGTCTATACGGTCCCTCTACAAAAAAATCCAAACAAACAATACAAACGAGCCAAAACCATAACAAGAACCCTCCAAACTCGCCACGGCAAAATAAAAATAAAACTCATCTGTCGCTACAATAAACAAACCCGCACCAGACTGTTCGAAAACTAACAAAAACCCTTGAAAAACAAGAAAAAGGCTGGTTTTCTCCGTCTATTTCCGCCAAAAACACGAAAATTTCTAGTTTTTAAACAGTTTCACACCTATTTTTAGCTCTTTATTGTTATTTGGGTATTTTAGCTAGGTGACGTATGTGGATGATTTGGATTTTGAGTGCGTCGAAACGGCCACGTATTTAACGTATCGAGCCTCTAAAAAGCTTATAGAAAATCTCACATATGCAAAAGTTTCTAGAGGGCAGATTTTTAATTATGTTCAAAAAATCTGGGAATTTATGAAGCAAGAACGTCAAAAAACAGAAAATTCAACTGAAAATCCAACCGAAAAAGAAGAAAACCTCGAAATAGACTTAATTTTTGGTCATGTTTCAAATCAATTTATTCCCAAATTCCAACACATTTATGACCAAACCAAAAACAACAGCATGCATATCCCAAGACTTAGAATAACAAATAGACATACGAGCCAAACGCTTCAATCTCGTACGAAACGTCAAATGCTTACGCCAAATACGCTGCGTATTCCGCTTACCCGTACATAAAATATGTTTTGGTATAACTTTATGATACGCAAAATTATCATCAAAAAATACACCCACTATATTCAAATTCACCTCTTTTAATAAAGCTCCAAGCTCTTCTAACATTTCACGTTTACGCGTCCCAAAAACATACGCCACAATACCGCTCGTATCATGATCTATGGCATGCCACAACCGGCAGGGTGTTTTTTTGCAATACACTTACACCATATTTCATCCATTTCTATGTGTATGGTGAGTGGTTTGGTGTGTTGGTGTATTTGGGGTTTGTGTTTGTTTGGTGGTTTTTTGTTTTTTTAAAACTTTTAGATGGTATTTGGACTAATGTCTGAGACGCGTGTGGTGTATCATATGCCGCTGTCATTTGTGGTCATTTTTACTATTAATAGTTTGGTTTGAGGTAGTGTTCCTTTATTTGTGTATTGGCTTTGAAAAGTTTTTTTGTAGTTATTGTATTTATATTGTGGAGTGCCGTTTGATTGTTTGTCCATTTTTACTACATTTTCGCTATTGCAATGTATCATTTTATTGTTATCTTCACCATAGTTATCACCATTAAAAAGATAACATGCGGGATGTTGTTTATAAACTATTTAACAACATGACCCCAATTTCTAAGTAAGCTATAATACTTTGTTTTCCCCTTAAAAATAACGATTGTTATGAAGGCTCTTGTGCTAAGCGGCGGCAAAGGTACCCGACTTCGCCCTCTAACTTTTACCTGCGCCAAACAACTCATCCCAGTAGCAAACAAACCCATCTTAGGCTATGTCCTTGATCAGATTGCAGCCACCCCCATAAAAAAAGTGGGCCTTATAACAGCTCATGAAACCGGTCACTTTGTTGAAGAATTTGTCACAGACGGCTCAAAATGGAATCTTGACATATGCTACATTCCACAAAAACCTCTGGGACTAGCACATGCCGTGAAAACTGCTAGACCCTTTTTGGGACAAGACTCCTTTGTTATGTGTCTGGGCGATAATGTGACCGGACAGGGCTTAGAGAGGTTTATTAAAAAATTTAGGACTGAACATTTGGATGCATTAATTATCCTCAAAGAAGTGAACACCCCCTCTAGTTTTGGCATTGCACAACTAGATGATCATGGCAATATTATCCGGCTTGTAGAAAAACCCAAAACGGATATGGGAAATCTTGCTATCATTGGAACCTATTTGTTTTCTAACCGGGTGCACGATGCAATTGAGCGCATCAAACCGTCGTGGCGAGGCGAATTAGAGATCACTGATGCGATTCAAGAGATGATTAACATGGGGTGTGTGGTGAAGGCCGAGGTTTTAGATTCTTGGTGGCTTGATACGGGTAAAAAAGATGATATTTTATCTGCGAATGCTCAAATCTTAGATGCCTATGTTCAGGCTGATGTTAGAGGTCAGGTTGTTAACAGTACTGTGACTGGGCGTGTACGGGTTGAGGAAGGTGCTCAAATTATAAACAGTGTGGTTAGGGGTCCTTGTGTGATTGGACGAAAAGTTTTGGTTGAGAACTCTTTTATTGGGCCCTATACAAGTATTGGGGATGATTCAAAAATTTGTAATTCTAGTCTTGAATATTGTGTAGTGCAACAAAATGTTACTGTACATGATGTGGAGCGCCTTGAAGAGAGTTTGATTGGAAAAAACACTACTGTAACTCGTAGTTCCCGTGGTAGAGTTATAAAGTTAAATGTTGGTGACTATTCTGAGCTTGCGGTGTAGGAGTTAAGGAAGTGTTTATAAGCATTCTCAAATGCTATGTTGAACGCAGGTGAGTATTTGTGTTAGACGGGATAAGACTTAAACCTATAGCGCGCCTCGTAGACGACCGGGGTTTTTTTAGTGAAGTTATGCGTAGTGATTGGTCTGATATTTTTGGTGAAGATCGTATCGAGCAGATAAATCACTCCTACACTTATCCCAATATTATTCGTGCTTGGCATTGTCATCTCCGTGGTCAGGTTGATTACTTTTTGGTTTTGGCGGGGTCTATTAAACTCTGTGCATTTGACGACAAAACTGCTGAACTCACAGAAATAGTTTCTAGTCACACAAATCCCCAGTTGGTTAGAATCCCTGGGCATTATTGGCATGGTTTCAAAGTTGTTGGTCTCAAACCTGCATTGCTTGTATACTACACAACGCTACTCTATAATGCATCTGCCCCTGATGAGCAACGTCGTCCCTGGAATGATTCAACCCTTATTCCTAAAAGTATAAATGGCAAACAAACAGATGAGCGAGTAGGCAAAAGCTGGGATTGGAACATCCCCCCTCATAGGTGAATGATATGAAAGTGTTAGTGACTGGTGGCTTAGGATTTATCGGGAGCAGTTTCTGCCGCTACATGCTTACCGAGCACCCTGACTGTGAATTGATAAACATCGACAAAATCGGCATAGGTGCAAACCCCGCAAACCTTCAAGGCGTAGACAATGATAAACGCTACACCTTCATAAAAGGTGACATCTGTAACCCTCAACTTATAAACCGCCTTGTTCATCAGGTTGACGCAGTCATAAATATTGCCGCTGAAACCCATGTTGATAGAAGCATCTCAGATCCCAATGTATTTTTACAAAACAACACTGTTGGAACCTTCACCATCCTTGAAGCCATTCGAAGACACAACCACAAAGCCCGCTTTATACAAGTATCCACCGATGAGGTCTACGGTGAAGCCCTCACAGGCTCCTTCACAGAAAACACCCCCCCCAAACCCTCCAATCCCTACTCTGCCTCCAAAGCCGCTGCCGACATGTTTGCGCTATCCTATCAGAGAACCTATGGTCTAAACATTACCCTCACACGATGCACCAACAATTTTGGCCCCTATCAACTCCCAGAAAAACTCATACCCAAAACCATCATACGCGCTTTACGCGATCTTCCCATCCCCCTCTATGGCAAAGGCCAAAACATCCGCGACTGGTTATATGTCACTGACCACTGTTGTGCTATTAACACCGTACTAAAAGATGGCAAACCCGGAGAAATCTATAACATATCTGCAAGCAACGAAATCCCAAACATCGAAATCGTTAAAAAAATTCTAACCCAACTCAAAAAACCCCAAACCCTAATAACTTTTGTAGAAGACCGCCCCGGACATGACCTTCGCTACAGCTTAGATTCACAAAAAATCCAAACCCAACTAAACTGGAAACCCAAAGCAGGCTTTGAAGACAGTCTAACCTCAACTGTTGAGTGGTATCTTCAAAATGAACGCTGGTGGACCCCATTTGCCACCGATGTGATTCTACACCCCACCCCCTGGAGGATTGGTGGTCTACATTGAAACTCTTAATCACTGGCGCAAACGGCCTTTTTGGTTCAAAATTAGCTCAGATGGCTCTTGAGCGAGGCTTTGAGGTTTACTCCTCTGACCTTGAAGCCCAATCAAATTATGGCACCCCTCTAAGACTAGATGTCTCAAATAAAGCCCAAGTTGACGATGTTTTTCGCCGTATAAAACCCGACGTGGTAGTTCACGCTGCTTCTCTAACTGATGTGGATAAATGTGAATTCCACAAAGGATTTGCCTGGAAAGTTAACGTAGATGGCACCCTGTATATACGCGAAGCAATTGAACGCGAAGAAGCTTTTTTAATTTACCTATCTACCGATTATGTGTTTAGCGGGGAGAAAGGCTTCTATGTAGAATCCGATGCGGCTGATCCCCAAAACTACTATGGCCTAACAAAATTAATCGCTGAAGAAATTGTTCAAACTCTCCCTGAATTTTTCATAGCCCGCCCCAGTGTAATCTATGGAGCAATTCCCGCAGCAGGCAAAGTCAACTTTGCACTCTGGCTCATTGAAACTCTTCGCAGGGGTGAACGGGTCAAAATCGTCAAAGATCAATGGAACACTCCCACCCTCAATACTAATCTTGCAGAGATGATCTTAGAAGTTGCTGAGCGACGCTTGACTGGCCTCTATCATTTGTGTGGTGCTACAAGAATTAGCCGTTTAGAATTTGCCAAGGCTATCGCGGATGCTTTTAATTTAGACAAGGGGCTTATTGATAAGGTTTCTTCTTCGCATTTTTCTTGGCCTGCTAAGCGTCCAGTGGATTCTTCTCTTGATACTTCCCTGACCCAAAGAGTTCTCAAATCTAAACCCTTACCACTAGAGGCCGCGCTTGCACAGCTAAGAGTCGAATTAGCTCAAATATAGTTTGTAGGCATAACTGTTATGTAGTAAACTTGCTTCTATATTGATGATGAACCAAATAGGTATTAAACAGCTTGCAAGACAGCGTATTGACATATTATTTGGGCAAGCCAAAAGTATTGTTCATGCAAATCCCAAGCTAGCGGCTATGTATGTATTGTCTGCCCGAAAAATTGCCATGGCAGCCCGAATCCATTTACCCCTAACATTTCGTCGGGAAACCTGTCGGGCATGTAGTGCGTTATTTGTTCATGGGGTTAACTGCAGGGTTAGGGTAAAGCAAAAAAGGGAGCCTCATGTGGTAGTAACATGTTTAAACTGCGGGAAACAAACCCGTTATATGCTAAGAAAAGGTGCACGCGTAATTGAGTAAGATAACAACAAAGATGAAACGTCATGTTAGACACGTTTTAAAAGATGAAAATCCTACAATTTGGGTAGGTAAAGACGGTTTAACTGTGCAGTCGATAAGTGAGATTGAAAAGCAATTGCAAAAAAACAAAATGGTTAAGGTGCGGATTTTACCTGCGGCGCTCAAGGAACTAACTAGTGCTGAAGAGATTGCAAAAAAAGCTGCAAAAGAAACTGAGGCGGCTTTAGTGGAAGTCAGGGGTCATGTGTTTATTTTGTTTAGAAAACGACGTGCCGAGCCAGAACCCCCTAAACCCTGATGTGATTGTTAACTATTTAGGTGGTTGTTTTTTGTGCCGGTGGTTGTTTGAGCGCTTGGTGTTTTTTTATTTATCTATTTATGGAATATAAAAATAGCCACGACAACCGCATGAAGCAAACGGTCGTAATGGTTATAACGAAGCGGTTGTCACAGTGGTGTAATGGCGGTTGTTTGTAACAAACATGAACTTTTGAGATAAAAATCATTTAAAAAGTATCAATTTTTTGTAAAATGTCACAAATGACGTAGTTCATGCGTTTGTCGTGTAAAAATAGTGTCCAAAGGATAGTGTGGGTCGAGTAGGTAGTATTGGATGATTTTTTTTGTTGAGCCGTTTTGTTTGGGCTGTTTTTGTCTTAGAACCTGAGTTCCCGTTTTTAGGTGCATGATTGATTTAAAAAGCTATTTTTGGGTCGTTTTTGCGATTTAAATCTTTTTTGCGCGAAAAATTTATGTGAATATGTGCCTAATTTAAGCCCATTAGTGAAAAAATCAAAAGTCGCTAGAAAGGTTTAAACGCAAAAAGAGTTCAAATCAGGTGTTAAAATTTTATGTTGTGCCTAAAAGTCGGGAACTCAGGTTAGAAACTTGGTATCCAAGAGAATTTTTGGACCGCGATGGCTATGCAACAGACATGCAGTAATTAGGTGGTCACAGTGGATGGTGAAAACTGTGCCATAGGCAGCCAAGTGAGCAGTTACAATAATTATCTCTAACAAAGCCTTTAGCGTAACTGTTTTCTTGGAAGGCATCAAAAAAGGTTAGTGGAAAAATTGAAACATTGTACACCGAGTTCTGCTATTTTTCTTTTATATTGCTTTCTGCGGGAACCAAAACGGCTGCTGCAACAGTTGTGGTCCATAAACCGTTTTTATCACCTGCTGCTGATTGGGTCGTGTTGGCCGTTTTTATGATCAAACCCGTGGTTTTAAAGAGCTGTTTGCGCTCATCCCATGCAGTTTCAGGATCAAACTGAATCCCCATGGTGGTTGCAAGCATGGTGGCTGCAAGATCTTCAGCATAGTCACCTGCGGTTTCATCAGTTTGACCAAAACTGTGATGCTCTGATAGGTAACCGTATTGGTTTTTCCCTGAAGGGATGGCAACGCCTACTGATGAGACAACAAGCCGATGCGGTTCATTGGTTGCATTACGAGCAATAACAACAAAGGTGATTTCTCCAGGATGAATCATTTTAAGACCCTTTTCCCGTGTAATTAGTTCACACCCGGGCGGAACAATACTAGATACACTAACCAAGTTACACATTTGTATACCTGCATCTCGAAGGGCCAATTCAAACGACTGAAGCTGTTCTTTGTGTTTGCCGACTCCTTTTGTAAAAAAGAAATATTTGGGTATCATCTTGTATATCGGAAAATATGGTTGCAGAATGCATTTATTAGGCTTTTGTTTGTTTTAAGGTAAATACTCTCAAAAAACGTCGTCTGAGGTTACCGATGTCTCTAACCCATAGTGTGTTTAATGATGAATCCAAGCTCGATATAAATTACATCCCAGCAAAGCTGCCGCATCGCGAAAAAGAACAGCGGCTTTTGGGCGCCTTTTTTAACTTCATTTTGCAATGCCCAGGCAAGATGTCTCAGCGAGTCATCTTGGTCGGGGATGTGGGCACTGGTAAAACTGCACTTGCCAAAAATTTTGGAGCCGACCTTGTGAGTCAAACAAAAAGAAAAAACCTCAAATTCCACTATATCCATATTAACTGTCGCGAATTCCGAGGTAGTCTCCAGCCTATTTTACACAAAATTGTTACCACGTTTTGCTCCAACTATCCCGCACGGGGCTATGCCGCTGATGAAATCCTTGCTACCTTAATACAGGTGATAGAGGAGGAAGAAATTCATTTGTTAGTAACTCTTGATGAATTTGACAGTCTTATCCAAAAAGAAGGCTCCGATGCAGTCTACAAACTTACTCGTATTCACGAAACGCGGCAAGATAAACCTCAGCGGCTCTCTTTTCTCTTTATCCTGCGTGACCTAAAAGCAACTGAGTGTCTTGACGATAGCACAAAGAGCACACTGCAACAAAATATTGTACGCTTAGAGCGCTATGGAAAGTTCCAGCTTATGGATATTTTGGATGCCCGCGTTGTTCTGGCTTTCAAATCAGGTGCTGTGGAGGAGGATGTGGTGGATTTGGTTGCAGAGTTGGCTTATTCAGAAACTGGTAATGCCCGGTTTGGTATTGAGCTTTTGTGGCGGGCTGGAAAATATGCTGATGCCTCTGAGTTTGATCAGGTTCGCGCTGAATGCATCCGTAGTGCGGTTTCTGCGATTATCCCTACAGTGCGGCGAAGTGAGCTAGTTTCTTTGGGGTTTCATGAAAAACTATTTTTGTTAGCCCTTGCACGTCACTTCAGGGACAATACTGAGGCCTATATTCAAATTGGTGAAGCAGAAAAAGCTTATGGGGTTGTTTGTGAGGAATATGATGAATCACCAAAGAGTCACACTCAAATTTGGCTCTATGTGCAATATCTCTCAAAGTTAGGTGTTTTAAAAGCAGAGGTGGGTGCTGCTGAGGTGCGTGGCAGAACAAATAGGCTTTCTTTACCCTCTATTCCAGCGGCTGAACTTGAGCAGGTAATGCAACATAGCCTCCATGAGGCAAAAGGTGAACTCTAATGGAACTCGAAGAGGTTCTTTCCTCTAAAACCCGCTTGAGAATTTTAAAACTCATCTATACTTTGGGACAGCTAAACATTTCTGAAGTCGGACGGAGAATCAATATGAACTATACTGCTATTAGTGAGCATATCAAAATTTTAGAATCTGCGGGAATATTGGAACTACGAACGTATGGACGCGTACATATGTATCGCTTTAGCGGTTCCCCAAGAGCACAAGCCATTGCAAAGTTAATTGAGGTCTGGCAAGAACCATCCCACAACTCAGCTGGGCTTTGGGACAAAACTATTTTGGGTTAACTCGAATAACATAGATGTTATGTAAAAACGCAACAGAAAACAAAACAACCTCCCGCCTATCATCCCGCCGCTGCCAAATAAAACCCCCAAACCCCGCTTATCAGACAAAACCCACTCTCAGAAAGGTTACGATAAAAATATTGTGACAAAAATCAACTGCCGAAACTGCCACACAGGCAAGAATACTAGCCCAAACACTAACTGTACAATATTTTTCTTCGGAAGCAAAACAAAGTGGTAGCCGAACCAAACTCTTTGATGTTTTTACTGTAACTAAATACTTATCTAAACGCAAAGAATTAATGGGCCCCTTATGCGTAAAAGCTTGGCTTTGGCTTTATGAAATGCGTTCATTTTAGAACGATGTGACATTCCATATTCCACATAC
>JAISPR010000103.1 GCA_031274765.1 Nitrososphaerota archaeon
TTGGACGAAACATCAAACAAAAACGAGACGACCGACAACAAACAACACTCTTCACAAACGCACTATTCCACAACATCTACACAACAAGAACCAACACAAAATAGTTTTGTCCCAATGCCCACCTTTCATGCGTACGACGTGCTTCTTTCAAAGGAAGAAAAAAAATCATAAAAACACAAAACGACTTTTGTCCCAAGACCGCTACATACCACCTGATCCAACTCCGTCTATTATTAGACTTCAAACAATATGCATAAGTGCTGTCGTTTACAGAAATTATTTCGCGACCTGTTTGTTTTTCAGTCTCTGTCGTTTTTATGTCAGTTCATCTGATTCGGCAAGGGTAGTCCAGCATTGTTGGCATAGGGGTAAGTTTTCTTGATTAATTTGTAGATAGACTGCTATGTCTTTGTTTTGGCATTTTGGTTTTAGGGGGTTTCTACATTGTTCCATCAACTCACGTCCACAGTAACATGTTTTGGCTTTTTTAAAACTCACAACATGCGCTTGTAAACAGAGGTTTATAATGTGAGCAATCAAAACTCAAATCAAAAAACAACAACAAACAGATTACACGTATTAGGTATTGATGCAGAAACAGACCCCGCCATTGGCAAAAAACTGAAGAGGGGTATTTACTCTACTGATCGAATTCATTCTTTAGTGATGGGTTTTCCCGGTTGTGGCAAAACCCGCTTTCTCCTCTCCATGATAAAACAACACATCGACCACAACGAGGGCTTTATGGTGTTGGACTCACACAGCGATCTAACACAGCTTGTTTTATCTCATATTCCTCCTGAAAAGTGGGATCAGGTGATTTACATTAATCCTTGGTCAGCCTTTGAGGATAAATATGATAATCGTGTGTTGCAGATTAATTTTTTAGAGTACAAAGACCCCCGTGCACGAGACGTAGTGGCCAGAATGTTCATGGACACGCTTGAAAAAATTTATGAACGATGGTGGGGCCCACGACTTGACATGATACTACTAAATGCATTGTATTTGCTTATGGAGAAAGAAAAGGCTCGGTTGCCTGATTTGTACAAGATTCTCTCAGATCAAGACTTTCGTGAGATGCTTACTGCGAAATGCCGAGATGATAATGTCCGGATTTTTTGGGAAAAACAATACGATAAAATGCCCAAAGACGCCTCGGTAGCGGTTCTAACAAAATTGTACAGGCTGGTGCAGGAGAGGGTTTTGGTGCCGCTGTTTATGGCAGAGAAAAGTTGCATTGATTTTCGAGCAGCTATGGATCAGCAAAAAATAATCATCGTAGACCTGCCTGAAGGCAAAATCACAACTGACATAGCAAACTTTTTGGGCAGCTTAATTCTCTCAGCAACATACAACGCTGCCATGACACGTGAAGACACCCCCGAAGAAAAACGTCAACCCTTTTTCATATATGTAGACGAAGCCTACCGCTACACCACCAAAAGTATCTCTGAAACTTTACAGTCGTTGCGAAAATTTAAGGTCTTTATGACCTTAGCTAGTCAATATCTGGAACAGTATCGCAGAGACATTCAAGAGTCAGTTACACAAACCTGCGAAACCATCATATCCTTCCGAGTAGGCGAAGACACCGCTAAGACACTGGAGAAATTTTATCCAAAGGCCTATGGCTATCAAACACTGATGAACATGCCACGACACCTGTTTTTTGTTTCAACACCGTTTTGTGGAAACCGCGAATACCAAGTCCTAGAAACCATAGACTACAAAACCGGACCAAACAACCCCGAAGACGTAATCAGACACAGCCTAAATGAATATGGCCGTCGTGTTGATGTGGATGAGTTGTTGGGTCAAGTTAAAAACCGCTCAGTGCAACAGGCATTTTTAGACTGGCCCATAACCCCAGCCGAATGGGTAATCCTACTCACCACCCGACTAAATGGCGGCACAATCACCGAAGAAGCCCTGCAAAAGCAACTTTTGTATGACCCAACCAAACCCAAACCATACGTACTCACCGAGATGGGATTTGCCAATGCCCTAAAAAATCTTGCAGTGGACAACACCAAACGAGACGCTTGGCTAAGCTTTAAAGACGAAACCGTACGCCAACTACGCGAAGAGGCTTACTCATATGGTAGAAAAGAGTTAAGATCCAAAGAGGTGCATACGAGAATTTGGCGTTTAGACTTAAGTGATAAACGTGCAAAACACCTCCTAGATGTCACCTTTAGAGGTGAAAAGGCAGGCGGGGTTGAGCACATTTGCACCATTATGGCGCAACGCAAAATTTATTGGCAAAACGGCTGGATCGTAAAAATAGATGATGGAGAAACCGATGAAAGTCTAGCAGACCTCTACGTCACACCCACCCTACCCGCTTCACGAACAGAAGGCGCAAAAGGCTACATAGACCACACCCAATGGGACTACCCACGCAGCTTCGCAGTAGAAGTAGAATGCTACCCACAAAAACACTGGGACCGACTAAAGGACAATTATCATCGAAATAGAAAAATGGGCTTCCCCACAGTCTTCATCATACCCACTCAAACAGACGAGATAAAGTTGAAAGAGAAGCTTTGGGAGTGGAAAGCCACCCCCGTAAGTAGTGCAGCTAAATTTGAACCCGACCACCCTGAAATGGTAACCATCGAAGTCGTTAACATGTTTAACAACTCCACCAACCAACTCTCTGAACCAAACCCATCACCCGAACCTAAACAAGTTGAGTCGCCTCAAGAAGTAACAACTCTTTTAGAACAAAACCTGTCAGATGGAACGGAACCAAAACAGACTACTGCAACGGGGCAGCAAGTTGAGCAGTTGATGCTAGAGCTTGCAAGTCAGGGACGACACTTTAGACTTAAAGCGATGAAAGGTAAAACCTATCTTTGTGCAAGGCAAGGCCAAAAAGAACGCGTCATCAGCTTATACACCCAAGAAACAAAGCGTCTCATCGAAAAAAACAAAATCCGCGTCAAAGGACACTCCGAAACCGAATAGACCACAAAGCCAAGGGTGGATAACCCTTTCATATTTTTATCAGGCGACTTTGCTCCTTTAAATATTCTCGGTATTATGGTGTTTGTTTCCTATTTGGAATTTTGTCCGTTTGGACTGCTGGCCGGCTTTAAGGCACATTTAACCTGGGAAAACTCCCAACAACCCTCTTAGTGAAAACTTTGATTCTTATCTAAAAACACAACAATTTAACGTGGGAACCCTTAAAAACAACTTATTTAACCAAAAAACCACTTATAAACACTTTAAATGCAAAGATAAGCTCTTAATGACGCATAATACAGTTGAAAAACACCAAATATTACCCTCAAAACATAGAAAAGTGGGAACCGCCAAAAACAGCCCCAACAACTAAAAAACCCAAAATAAACGCCCCAAAAACAAAAACACCCCTTTAATTCCAGTTTCCACAATTAGAAAAATCTTGAAACAAACACTAAAAAAGTGGGAACCGCCAAAAACAGCCCCAACAACCACAATCCAGTAAAAAAACGCCCTAAACAAAAAACAAACCCCAAAACACCACATCACCCACAAATAAAAACCCAAAACAACAAACACAAAATTCTCCACCACACCCACCAACAAACCCAAACAAACAAGCACACACGCACAACATTTTTTCTTCAAACCAAAAACCCAAACAAGCAACCAAACCCCACCGACCAACCAGACAAGTTCCAACACAGAAACAAAAACAACAAAAAACAAGGAGACCAAACAATATGTGTGAACAAACTTTATCCCAAACAATCAACCCCCAAACAACTACTAACCCCCAACTTAGAGTCTATGTTGCCAACTTAGGCAAATACAACGAAGGCGAACTATGCGGTAACTGGATAAATCTTCCCACCACAAACAACGAAATCAAAACCTTTCTAAAAAACCAAGTCGGCCTAAACAACCGCTATGAAGAATATTCCATACAAGACTATGAATCAGACTTTAACCTTGGCGGATATGAAAACATTTATGATCTTAATCTATTAGCTGTGAAATTGGAGCAGATGAGTGAACACGAGAAAAACCTAGCCGCAACATATTGCAACGCCAATGGCCTAAAAGACACAACAAGCCTGCTCAACGTGTGTCACCAAATCAACGACCTCTCATATATAACGATAGACGCTAATGCTTGGGGAAGTAGAGAAGAGAAACTTGGCTACGCCATAATCGATGAAATCGATACTGACCTAAAAGATACACTGGAACAATGCAAACTAGGCACCAGCCTAACAGCCTACGACTATTTTGACTTTGAAAAATACGGACGAGACATAGAAATCAACGAAGGCTACTTTGCATCAGGGGACATATTCATATTCTACACCTCAGACATTGACCCCAAACTCTACACCGTAGAAGAAGTAAAAGACAGCCTAAATGATCCGCGCCTATAACCCTTTCTGCTAACTCTGTCCTTAAAAAACTGTGGGTAAGTTAACTTACTTGCCCGCTCTTTAATAATATTCTTTATATTTTTTTTAACTGATACTGCTTTTGTAAGTTGACTTACCGGGTCGCATCTGGCGATGGCTGTTGGTTTGTTTACTGGTGTATGTGGCTGGTTTTGTTGTTGGTGCTGGTGTAACGTGGTTTGTGTCATGAAGCGTTTTAATTGATGTTGTTTGTTAGTCCGAAAAAGTCTTTGATATTCAAAGACGCATCTTATAGCAAGATTGTCCATCGGTTTGATCAAGAACTTTTGGCACTTCAACAAAATCTGCCACTCCACTTAACTTAGGACACCGCCAAAATTTTTATGTTACGTAATTTTCTGTGAGTTTTGAATTATGGAAAATGTATTCGTGTGAATTATTGGGCAAAAATGCACTTAAAAATTAAAAGGCTATATACCCGTATTTTTTCCTTTCGGAAATAGTTATATTGTAGAATCAATAACTGTTTCTTGCCCAAGTTAAGAGCAAAAAAGGTGAATAATAATTTATGGTTGAAAACAAACTTAAAAAGTGTTTGCCTCTTGTAACAGTGGCATTAATTTTGTGTTTGCTCGCTCAAGTACCGCTTTCTGTTTTGGGAACAGACGCTCAGGAACCGGTAACAAGGAACAGAGTAAAGTATGCCGATGTTATAACAGGTAAAGGAAATAGTGGCTCGATTTTAGGCGACGAAATCACTGCAAACGGCGCAAAATATGACATCACACTCAACGGTGAAATAGTCGGTAGTCTAGTTTTCAATAAAAATGACCAATACCTTACAATTATTCTCACAAGTACTGTTGTAGTTGATATTACGTGGAGTTGCGCATCAAAATATGCAGCCTGCACCCTTGATGGCGTAGGTGTATACAAAATACCCCAGTTGCTCCAAGACAACGGCAGAACTCAAAGTTTTAACGCTATATGGATAACCAATGTACAACAAGGCACGCCTGGCAGCTACCAAAACATTTCTGTCCAACAGGCAAAACAAATAATAGACAACACCCCCAACACAGTGGTTCTAGATGTTCGAAATTGCAGCGAAGCAAAATTTGATCGTCTCTACAACGCGTTAAACATACCTGTCTATCTGCTTGAAACTGTAATAGATTTTTACCTAGCACAACCTGATGCAACAATCATCGACTATGGAAGTGTCACACTGATGGAACATATTAATGACCCTATAATTGTCTATTGCGCAAAAGGTTCACGGAGCGCAACAGCGGTAAGTATCCTTGCAGAAAAAGGGTTCACTAACATCTACAACGTTGTTGGCGGCATAGATTCTTGGATACAGGCTGATCTACCATTCTACAGTGCAGCTCATCACATATTATACAACCAACAAGAAATCACTATTGTGCCATTTACAAACATGTCGTGTGCGTGTGAAAATCAAGCAGATGACGATGAGGGTTTAGTAACAAATCAGGTCGTAAATGTAATGGAGGAAACCGAAAACTTTGTCCAAGCTACACTTTCATTTACATACGATGGCACAGAATATAATAACATTGTTTCGACAACCAGAGTATGGACTTACGAACACAGTGACCGTTATTCTACCAATGTGACAGCTAGTCTTGACTTTACAGAGTCTTCAGGCGATTATAACAACCAAGAATATTTGTTGACATACCGAATCCAACATATCGATTACGAGTTTTTAGTAATGACTCTATTGCAACCTCTTGATGCCAACACTTATAGTGGTTCAGCAACAATAGCTAAACTCATACCAACAGGAAAAGAGGAACTGCTATCTGTAGAAGGAATATCTTTCACATCTCCAGTAACACTATCAGAACTCTTCGCTAAGCTTGAAATAATATGTAAAGACCTTTCACAGACATATGGAAATAATGGTTCAGAGTATGACGATGCTAATTTAAAGACGCTTGCTGTAAATTATGGTCTCATGGCTGATGGATTTAAAGATTTATCTAACTTGATACACAATGAACTTCCGAGTTACGATCTGGAAATTCTTGAAAGCGTAGCAATACTGATTGATGATGCCGTCTGCACACTTTGCGTAGCGTTAGTTGATATTCTGATAGGGCTCGCTACTTGCGGACCTCTAGATGCTATATTGCTTGGCTTAGTTTGCACTGCTTCTGCAGTTGCCACATTAGGTATTAGCATTGCAGTTTGTGGCATAATCGTGGGCGTTGTTTTTGGTGTAATATGTGGAACAGGTGTGACTTTAATAGCGTCTTTACCACTTTGTACGAAACTGAATTATTGTGGCATTAACTATGTCGGCAGTTGTTATGCTGAGAAAATTAACAACGGATATATCTATGACCTAAATAACGTAAAGGGTAGCCCCGATGGATACGGTACAGCGCTTGTTGGCTATTCTCCTGGTGACGGCGCAAATTTAGTGTGCCATCTGAATCAGATGAGTAGTGGGGGTCTGAAAGCTACAGTTAGAACATATACGACAACATACGTCTACATTTATGTATCACAGAACAATAACAACGATTGGCGCTTGCTATCCGCTGGTTATCAATATACATCTAGTGGGTGGTATACAATTAATGCATATAGCAGTGACCCCTATAGTTTCGTTTCCGTAACTGCTTATTCCCCCTCCTATACATCTAGTATAGTAGTAGATGCGATTGGAGCAAACTATTCATAACAAAAAATCCACAACCTTTCCTTTTTTTTGTTGAGAATTATTAGGATGTAATTTCAATGGTTGAAGAAATGAACAATCAATGTTTACAAGAGCAAGTGGGTAATGCTGAAAGAGCGAGTGCTCTACAAGTTCAACTTGATAAAATCAAACGGATAATAGATCGTGGCTTTTTATGGACATTTATTGCAGGTATTATTGGGAGCTTAGGCTTTTGGGTATTACTTTGTTTAAATGTTCTTGGAATTTTGCCAGATAACCCCATAATGCCAATAATTGGTATTATAGTATTCTGTGGTTGTGCAAGTTTTTGTTGGATGTATGTTCAAAACGCAAAAGTAGAATATAACAAATTACTTGAACAGTTGCAACAAACGCACAACATTCCAAAATAAACCCTCTATTTTTTGCGGTATTCTAATGTAGAATAGATTTCAAATATGCTTTTTAACTTTCAGCCAAAGTTATGTTGTAACGCACAAGCATCAATAAAGGCGAAGCAAGCCTGAAACAAATAGCAATAACCACCAAAAAAGACTTTTCCAAAATACAACAAGAACCTAACAACAAACAATTCTTGCACAAAAAATAGGTAGTGTCCTGAAGTAGTTTAGATGAGGTGGTTTGTTTGATAGGAAAAACTTTATGTCCAAAGATGCATCTTGTGTCAAGATTACAGGCAGTTTGATATAACTTTTTGATCCTTCAACAACATCAGTACTCTACTTAACTAGGATAACTCAAAAATACTGCGTATACTGTCAAAAGTCGAACCATATTTTTGGAAGATTTCGGTTCAAACACCGATTTTTCGCATTTCTCTTTAAGAATATAAAACAGAATTGCGCCGTATAGCAAGTCAAATTTACATTGGTTTGTGTATTTCAGGTCATTGCTTTAAATAAGGCTTATTTTCCATAATTTTTCACAATTGAACTTGTCACTACGTAAAAAAAATACGTCAATGTAAATTCATTGCCATATTACGATAAATTTTATCTGTGGAAAGAAGTTCAGGGGTTTAAAAATTCTGGCAGATTAGAAGATTGGTAAATGACATGTGTAATATCCTGTTGCATAATTTCGGTGAGTTACGTAGTTGCGTTTTGTTAAGTATTGAAGGTGGTTTGTTTGTCTGAGTTAATCCAAACTTTGTGGTTTGAGGATGTGAGTTTCTTGCATGAGCAGATGCTTGATACTCCTGTGGGACGGTTTTCTATTCGGCAGATGGGTATATTTTTAGTCTTTGGTCTTTTGGCGTGGCTTTCTTCGCTGGCGTTTGCTGATTTGGTGCTTAAAATTGTGGTGGCTGGGGCCATATTTTTTGCAGGTGTAGCGCTCTTCACAAGAAAAATTAAAACCGTTTCCCCTGAAGCACACCTGCTCTACCTGATACGAAAACACTCTTTGCAAATAAAGCAAAAACACCCCACCTCTAGGGGTAAGCAACCTGTGGAGCAGACTTCAAAGCCTATGTTGCTCTCGGCAACTTTAGGAGCACCTGTAAAGGTGGTTGGTGCCCTAAAAGACCACACTGAGAAAATTCTTCCAAACAAAAGTTTCAAAGTAAACATAAACAACACCCCCCACACCAAAGGCACAACCGACCAAGAAGGCTACTTTTGTACCTACTTCACACCTGATCACTTAGGACGTTTTGAGATAAACATCCAACTCGAAGACTCCTCCGAGGTACTTCAGCAAATTACCCTACAAGTTAACCCAAAAACACAAGAAGAGGCAACCCAAAATGCAGAAACTAAACCTACCCAAACTTAAAGCTAAACTCAAACAACCACCACCCCAACAACCTCCCTGCATCTATGAAGTTTTCCCCGTAAACTATGTCATGCTGCCCAAACAAAAACGCATAGAAACCCTCGGGCGCTTCCAAAGATTACTCAACAGTCTCCCCTGCCAAACAAAACTCTCCGCAGTAAAAACCCAAAAAACCCTCCAAATCCACGAAAATGAACTTACAACCACGTATTACCGCTTCTACATCCAAAGCACTGAACCCATAGACTGGCTAATAGAACAATGCGGCTTCAAACAACAACCCCTAACCGAAACCCCAAAAACCAAAACAAAACAAACCTTCCCCAAACACCTACAACTGGAAAACGATAAACTACAAAGAACCTTCACCATATACCAACTACCCGGAAAACTCTTACCCGGCTTCATAAGCGAACTCTACGGCCTATGCGAAAAAGTGCTGATTTGTGTTAAGCCTCTGCCGCCAGAGATTGCAACGGCTCAAATGGGCAAATACCTCCGCCTGCTCAAAAGCATTTTACTTGCCGATCAAACCAAAGGACGCCTACCCAAAGAAGAAATCAAACTAAAACACAACATGGCCGAAACCACCTACCAAGGACTAATCACCGGCAACACAAGATTATTCGAATTAAAAGTCAACCTCACCATCCAAGCCGACAACCACGAAGAACTTAAAGAGAAAACAAAGAAACTCAAAGACACCCTCCAAGCAAGATTCATACGCCTTGACTGCCCTGCATATTTTCAACAAGAATTAGCTCTTGGAGCGGTAGGCAAAAAGCTTGTAGCCGACACCACCACGGTTAGCACCTTCTTCCCCTTTGTATCCGCCGACCTCATCGAAAGCCCAGGCGGAGTTTTCCTTGGTATAAATCAGTTAACAGGCGCACCTGTAGTGTTTGACCCGCATCTGCGTATGAATCAAAACATAATCATCATGGGCAAAAGCGGCGCAGGCAAAAGCTTCACATCCAAAATCCTACTCACAAGACTGCTACAAAAACACAAAAACCTCGCCTACTATATCGTTGATCCTGAAAACGAATACGGCGAAGTAGGCAGACTTTCAGGCGCAGATGTCTTAGACATTACGACTGAGAAACAGTTAGGGTTAGATCCAATACAAATATTTTCTGACAACAAAGATACTGCTGCTGGCATACTTGCCGACCTAGTGGGTATAGAGGATAATCGTAACTATCAGGAGCTTCGGGGCATAGTGGAGGCAAGCCATGACCTCCTTGAAGTTTACCAAAACAGCCCCCCAACCCTAAAAGACCACCTCTCACCCTTTGTCACTGGAACCGATAGCTTCCTAACCATGGGCCGACCACAATTTTTCTCACACCGTATGGTCTTCAACCTAAGCGCCCTGCACCGACAACTCGCCATGACTCAAAGAAGAAGCCTTACCTTCCAAGCTGCAAACATTCTAGTTTTCAGTAAAATCTGGGAAGCCTTAGACAACACAAACTTCCTGCCCCTACACATCCCCAAACTCGTAATCATTGATGAACTCTGGCTCTACACTGCCCTACCGGCCTCAGCCAGTTTCTTAGAAGGGGTTTCACGCAGGGGAAGAAAACGAAACGTAACCTTGCTGCTAAACTCCCAACGACTCGCAGACGTGCTTGAAAATCCCGCTGGTAAGGCAGTTATTGAAAACTGTGCCACCAAAATAATGCTACGACAAGATGAGTCCGCCATACGAATGGCAGGCCAAACCATCGGTCTATCAACCGCAGAGATGGAAACTCTCTTGGAGCTAAATCAAGGCCAGGGCTTGATTGTCGCAGGCGACATACATTTGCCCATAGATTTTCTAGCAACCAATGAAGAATACAACGTATTCACCACCAAACCCACCGAAAGGAGCCCTCCAACTTGAAAAAAGAAGCAGAGGTGTTAGACATGGATAATGTGCGAATTCTTAGCTTTGGGGGTGGAGTTAATTCTGTTGCCATCCTTGTTCTTTTAGCGCAAGGCAAAATTGCACCTGTAGACGTAGTATTATTTGCTGACACTGGATGTGAGATGCCCGAAACATACACCTACATCGAAAAAATCGTTAAACCCTTCTGTAAAACTAACAACATCAAATTTGCAACCACCAAAAACCAAGAAGAAACCCTACTTGAACACTGCCAAAGACTAAACCTGATTCCTTCCCGACAACAACGATGGTGCACAGATAAATGGAAAAAACGAGTAATACGTAAATATTTACTAACAAATTATCCTGATGCAACAAAAATAGTCCAGTTAATTGGGTATGCACATGGAGAAGAGAGACGAGCAGATAATTGTAAAGCTGAAAACCCTCAGTATCCCCTTATTGAGTTGAAAATTACCCGTAGAAAATGCAAAAACATCATACGTAGTGCTGGATTGCCGGTTCCTGTAAAGTCGGGTTGTTTCTTGTGTCCTCAAAAACAAGTTAAAGAATGGATTAGGTTGTATAGAGAACATCCAAATCTGTACAGTGTTTGTGAGCAACTAGAACTTAGTAGTAGATGCAATCCAACTTTATATTTAAACTTTCCAAAAGTGGGAACATTAGGTAATTTACGTCGAAGATTAGAAGCAGGTAAAAAACTACCAAAGTTACCTAAAAGTGTACAAACGGCTCTGTTTTGCTCTTTGGGATTCTGCGAAGTTTACCTTGAAGAAAATCATATGGAATATGCCCATTTTGATTCTTCTAAATTATTACCCCTTTTGGAGGTTTCTGTGTGACACCAAAGTGTGCTGTTATTCAGGGTGATGTTCTTGAGGTGTTGCGTAGTTTTGAAGATAATACGTTTGGCGCAGTAATCACTGATCCACCATACGCTTCTGGCGGTTTACATGCTAAAGACAGGCAAGCTACCACTGCAGCAAAATATACAAAAAATAAAACCAAGAATCCTCTACCCAATTTTGAAGGGGATAGCAAAGATCAACTTAGCTGGATGTTGTGGTGTGTAGCTTGGCTCCGTGAGGCTAAACGGGTTTGCAAGAAGGGTGCGCCTATTTGTGTGTTTATTGATTTTCGGCAGTTGGATGCTTTGAAGTGGGCTATGCAGTGGGCGGATTGGCTGGTGAATGGTATTGTGGTTTGGGATAAAACCGAAATTGTACGGCCCCAACGGGGTCGGTTTCGTAGTCAATGCGAATTCATAATATGGGGCAGTAAAGGCGCTATGAGTTTAAAGCGAAAGGTTCCAGTGCTAAAAGGCTGCTACCGCTACTCTACGCTTAATCGGGGTAAGTTGCATCAGACACAGAAACCTCTGGCTTTGATGCGTGATATTGTGCGGATTGTTGAGCCTGGTGAAACTATTTTGGATCCTTTTGCTGGGTCGGGGACAACTTTGGTGGCAGCATTACAGGAAGGCTATAGCGCAGTAGGTATTGAGGTAACTAAAGAATACGCAACAATAGCTCAAAAACAAATAGACACCCTCAGCCAGACATCCCCAACCAACAACAGGGAGGTCACAATGTGAATGCCATCAAAATATGCGAACTCTTCGCAGGCATCGGCGGCTTCCGCCTCGGCCTCGAAAACGCCTCCTGCCAGTTCAAAACAGTATTTGCTAACGAGTGGGACAAATGGGCCGCCTCAATCTACCGCCACCACTGGCCAGACAACACATTACAAGAAGGCGATATCAAAAACATTCAAACCCAAGACCTCCCAGACTTTGACCTGCTCGTGGGAGGTTTCCCCTGCCAACCCTATAGTGTGGCTGGCCAGCGTTTCGGCTTTAGCGACAGCCGCGGTACAGTCTTTTATGAGCTTTTACGGATTGCCAAAGACAAGCAGCCCAAGATGTTATTTCTTGAAAACGTCCCCGGACTGCTCAGCATCGACCACGGAAACGTTTTTGAAACCATGCTCAAAGCGTTGGCAGAACTTGGGTATATACTTGAATGGTCGGTGCTTGACAGCAAATACTTCGGAGTCCCTCAACAACGACGTCGCGTGTTCATTGTCGGATATTTTGCAGCCATCAGCAGAGGTGGGGGCACAATTTTTCCTATCCAACCGAGCAACTCAAAGTGTCCTAAAAAAGCTGCAAGAAACAAAGTTTCGACCACGCTTACTGCAAGCTATGGTGCCAAAGGCAACATCGGAGGTGGCACGTTTGTGACCAAGCAAATTGTACCAACAATTACCGCCCATATTAGTAAGCTTGGCGGAAGCGACCCCCTAATAGTACAATCCCGTATGCAGGGTGAAGTTCGGGTTTATGATGATCATGTGTCAACTTTGCGGGCAAGCATGGGTACAGGCGGCAACAATGTACCAATGGTTAGCATGATTTTGGGAGATCATACGGGAGGTAACATAAAACAGCGCACCCGAACGGCACTTGATAATCCCAGTTGGACTTTAGGCGGCTGCCAAACCTTAATCAATGAAAATCAGGTAATACGCAGACTCACCCCCACGGAATGTGAACGCTTACAAGGCTTCCCTGATAACTGGACCCGCCACGGCCAAACTCTCAAGGGTGAAACAATTGAAATCTCAAAAACTCAACGCTACAAAACCCTTGGCAACGCCGTAACAACCAACGTCATAACCGCTATAGGCGAGTTGATTTTGAACTTTCTCAACAAGAAGGAGACTGCCCAATAATGTTGGGTGAGCAACTTACCTTTAGGTACGCCACCACAACTGCGTCTTGTGATGGTCCCTACTCTGCTGGAGAGTTTTGTATGACTGAAAAATTCAGACCAGAGGAGGAGGTGGTAGCGTGATTATTTCTTAAACTTAGGTTAATAACCTATCAGGTTACTAACCTAAAAACCGCAATAGAAAATCATTTTTCCTCTTTAATTAGTGTACACGATATTAAAAAAATTATATGTTAATAACATATAATTCAAAAAAAATAGGTAAAAATAAAATAATTATTTCAAAAAATGGGTGAGGTTTAAGGGTGACTCGTCAGGCTGATCCTAACAATAAGGATAATTTGCATGTTCGTGCTAGAAGTGAGGCTGAGCGAAAACTCATCGGAGACCTTAAACAGTTAGCCCTGCAAGATGAAGTTGAACTGGCAGATCTGGTTTTTGAAGGGGTAGCCTTAATGTTTAACGTTCACCATTGGCCTGTTGGAAATCCTCAACTGCCGCTTAGTGCTTTTCAACAAGAAAAAGAAAAACCGTCCGATACTGTCTGTACTTGCGGACGGCCCATAGAGATAACCTACGGCGTTTGGGAAGACAAAAACCCCCACAAATCTTGTAAATGTTGCTTCAACAAAATTTCCAGCCGCAAAATCCAATACTACCGACTAAAAAAAGACGAACACAACAACAAATAAAACACAATCCCCCTCTATTATTTGTGAGCAAACAATTAGTTTGTTTGTAAGAAATGTTGGGAAGTTTTATGGTGGCGGAAAAGAAGAAAAAACGAACACGAACGCAAAAGAGGCAATCGCGTCTTACCAGAGCGCAAGCTTGGCTTCCAACCTATAAGGGTACACATGTTGTTAGGGCTTACCGTAAAAAATTCAACGTCGATACCCCCTGTGCTGTTCGAGAACTTGTAGAAGTCGGTTATGAGTTTAAACTTGGCTATGTTGAGAATTTATTGAAAGCTGAAACGCTCCACCGTGAACAGCTTAGAAAAAAGAAAACAGAAGCAGCAGAAACAGAAAAGCTATCTGAAAAAGATGTCGACTGGCAAAATGATCGGTTTTATTACATAGCTGGATACACCTCTGGCGGTGCCCCGTACGGTATAACTTGGGAAGAACTAGGTCTCAAACCATACGAAAACGAAATTGACGACGAAGACAAAGAATGATTGCAAGGAAACGTATAGAGCAGCAAAAACAGAAGTAACACCTAACAAAAACCCATAAACAGGCTCTAAAAACCGGGGTCAACGGAAGGTTGTTTATCTCATAAACAGCAGGTGCTTGTTAGGGCAAATTTGTTGCTTTTTATTGACTCACGATTTTTATTGGTGTGATTGATGTGTTTGACTTTGAAATCACTATACAAAACCTTGTGTTAATGGGCGCATTTAGTGAAGGCATTGATCTATGTGCGGCAAACTCTAAACTTGCGGGTTCGAGGTGTAACTGGCAAAGATTCCCCGGCTTAACCTACAAACTAAAAAACCCAAAAGCAACCTTTCTGCTCTTTAGAAACGGCAAATTCGTCTGCACAGGCGTAAAAACGAAACCCAAAGGCGAAAAAGCCATCATCACCTTTTTAGAGCAACTTAAAGCAGAAAATATAGTTTCAAATAATTGTACGTTTGAGTGGTGTGTGAAAAATCTTGTAGCCTCCGTAGACCTAAGCGGCGCAACCATCTCTTTAGAACAATTTACAACAGAGTTTGACGCTCTTTACGAACCTGACAAGTTCCCTGCCGCCATACATAAAACAGACCAATCCCCCGCAACCTTTCTGGTCTTCCTAACGGGCAAGTTAATCTGCTCCGGAGTCGCAGACGAAGAAACCCTAAAACAAACCGTAAAAAAATTCTACGACCAACTCGTAGAAAAAAAAGCCATCGAAAAAACCCTCACAACAACCACTAACTAAATTACAGTGTTAGATAACTCCAAAAAACGTTACTACCAAGAAGAACAAGTTTCCCAAAGGAGCTAATACAAGAGCAACCGTAAAGAAGACTAATGTGGGAATTGTTGGCGAAGCTAACACCCCTTTTTGATATAGTTCCTTATGTGCCTTTAGATTATCGAGGTATTTTTTCAAATCGGCATCTGCCTTTACAAAACGCAACAACTTTCTATATGGCTCACCCCCACCGCCTTGATTTATCACCACGGTCACGGTTTCGGCTGGAAAATATCTAAGACTTTCTAGCTTCTCTAAGGGTATTTGTCTTGCTGTGAAAAGCAGCCAAAGTTTTTCTGATGCCGAAAGCTTAATTCCCTCAAACATGTTGCTACCTTTCAAGAAGTTTTTTAGGTTCAAAATAAAAATCGACAAAGGCCAAACCAAACTTAAAAGGGCAAAATTGCAAAATACCACTAAAACCAAAGGCAACCCAACAACCCCTAAAACAGAGTCCAAAGTGAGGGGAAAAACGGGCAAGGTTAAGCCCAGAAATAGGAGGGCTTTAACATCTGCACCACCATAAAAGCCCGAACAGAACAAAACCAACCCCAAAAACACCGTAGTAAAAAAAGAAACAAAAACAACCCCCACATCAAACAAACTAAACACCAAACCTGTAAGAGCCATTACGCCCCCTGTGGGGTAGGCAAAAAGCCATACCCAATTAGAAACCTCACGCGCTCTAAAATCAAAAATAGATGCA
>JAISPR010000124.1 GCA_031274765.1 Nitrososphaerota archaeon
TGCATCTATTTTTGATTTTAGAGCGCGTGAGGTTTCTAATTGGGTATGGCTTTTTGCCTACCCCACAGGGGGCGTAATGGCTCTTACAGGTTTGGTGTTTAGTTTGTTTGATGTGGGGGAGACTGCCTGAAAACTAGAATTTTTTGTGTTTTTGGCGGAAACGGGCAGAGAAAAACAGCCCTTTTCTTGTTTTTCTGGGATTTTTGCTAGTTTTCGGACAGTCTGTGGGGTGTTTGTTTTGTTGGGGAGACTGTCCATAAACTAGATTTTTTTGTGTTTTTGGCGGAAATGGGCGGAGAAAAACAGTTCTTTTCTTGTTTTTCTGGGATTTTTGTTAGTTTTTGGACAGTCTGTGGGTGTCTATTAATTTTTTGTGTTTGGATAAGTGTTTTGGTTGTGGTAAAATTATCAAAGAGTTTGGTTTTGCTATGGTTTTGTTTTTAGTTCTGAAGAAAAATATTGTACAGTTGGTGTTTGGGCTAGTGTTTTTGTCTGGGTGGTGGTTTTGGCGTTGGTTTTTTGTCGCAATATTTTTATCGTAATCTCTCGAGGATGGGTTTTTGTTTGATAAGCGGGTTTGGGGGTTTATTTGGCTGCGGCGGGGTGATGGGCGGGAGGTTGTTTTGTTTTCTGTTGTGTTTTTACATAATATTTATGCTATTCGTGTTAACTCAAAATAGTTTTGTCCCAAAGCCCCTATAACCACAAAAGATATATGTTTTACTGATATATGTGGCAAGGGATACAAATGAAAAAGAAACTCGTAACAATAATGGCTATAAACTTGGTTTTAGCAATTTTTTTTTGTTCTTGGCAACTATATGCTCACCCTTGAATTCAACCGCTATCCCTCTGTGCTCTTTTATGTTAATTGGAACTTTTTTGGAACTAGTACGATAACAAATGCAGGCGCATTTATTGATGGTCAATTTAACCCCGTTGGTTCATCAACTGCTTACGTTAATTTTCCTTTCTGGTTATTCTTTATCTCAACAGTAATAAATTTGGCGTACATAACAAAATTGCTAAACGACCAAAAAATGAGAATTAAAGAATAGTTCACGCTCGGAGAGTTTTCACTCATAGATAGGCCGAGTCATTGTTTAGGTTTGAGTATCTGCGTTTTCATTTTTTTGATTAACGTTTGAATCATCAGTAGTTAACTGATGCTCTACAAACGCAGTATCTAATTATCTGTATGGACAAACATAGCGGTCTGTATGTTGTTATAGCAGGTGAAAATTTTCTTTAACCGTTGATAGTACGACATGGGTATTGGTGTGTTCGATATAGGGTAGGGCAAGAAGTTTTTTAGTGAACGCCCCCAAGTCTTTGCGGTTCTTGAATTTGGCAATAATGATGGCATCAGTTAAACCCGTAACATCATAGACTCCACAGACATTTGGGATTTTTGCAATTTCATTTTCTGTCTCTATCAATCTGCCTTTTGACACGGTTATCTCTATGATTACGGTTAACTGAAAGCCCAGTTTTTCGTGATCTAATATGGCCGTGTAGCCTTTGAGTAGTCCGTCCTCCTCCATTTTTTTGATCCTAGACAAGACAGTACCGACCGATACCCCAATGGTTTTGGCGATTTGACGGCTGCTAAACCTTGCATCCTCCAAGAGGCCTCTGAGAATTTTTACATCTGTTTCATTTAATTCCATAACCATCTTTTCCTGCACGATTTTTTAATTTAACCTACTTTATAGAGCATAGTTTTGGTAATCGTCCAATTATGCTAATAAAAGTTTAGCTCACGTTTAGGCTTACCCCATACCGAACATAGTTATCCGCTGGTGTTTGACAAAAAAAGATAAATATTAAATTAGAGCCTAAACCCCATAGTTCGGAGTTACCCTAAATGCCTGCTAAACACGATACCCTACTTATCTTAGACTTTGGCGGTCAATACTGCCATCTCATCAGCCGAAGAGTCAGAGAACAAGGCGTCTACAGTGAAATCGTTTCGCCTGACATTTCGCCCCAAGAAATAGCCGCTCTAAACAAGACTTTTAACATAAAAGGATTAATTCTCTCTGGCGGTCCCTCAAGTGTTTATGCCCCTGATGCGCCCAAACTCCATCCCCAAATCTTAGAAACCAACCTCCCAATTTTGGGTCTATGTTATGGCCATCAACTGCTAGCTCAATTGGTTAGCGGCAAAGTTGAACCCGCAACTTGCAAAGAATACGGTCCTGTACAAGTTACTATCGACAAGTCCGTTGGAGTCTTGAAAGGGTTGAACCTAAACGAGCAGGTTTGGATGAGCCACAGCGACATTGTTTTGGTCGTTCCATCGGAATTTGAAACTTTAGCCCATACCGATAACTGTCCTGTAGCGGCTTTTCGCCATAAAACCCGCCCCCTCTATGGCCTACAATGGCACCCTGAAGTTATCCATACCAAAAATGGTACACAGATGCTTCAAAATTTTATCTTTCAAGTCTGTAAGGCACAGGCGAATTGGCAAATCGACGATCTTATCCTCAAAATGATCACCGAACTCCAGACTGAAACTAGTGGCGCAAAAGCTATAATTGGACTCAGTGGCGGTATAGACTCAAGCGTTGCTACTGCCCTAGCCGCAAAGGCTTTGGGCGAAAAATTAACTGCTGTCTATGTTGATCATGGTTTTATGCGGGAGGGTGAAACTGAAGCTATTCGTGTGGCCTTTGAAAAGTTTGCTATCCAGTTTATAGTGGTTGATGCGAAACAGCGGTTTATGAATAAACTCTGTGGAGTTACTGAACCTGAGGCTAAGCGTAAAATTATGGGGGAAGAATTTATCCGGGTCTTTGAGGAAATCGCTGTTCAATCAGGGGCAGAGTATCTTATTCAGGGAACAATCTATCCTGATCGTATCGAATCGGGGTTTCGTAAAAATAGTGATATAATAAAAAGTCATCACAACGTTGCAGGGTTGCCGGAGAAAATTAAATTCAAAAAAATACTTGAACCTCTCCGTGACCTCTACAAAGACGAAGTTCGTAAAATCGCAACAATGTTAGAGTTACCCAAAGAAATTGTTAACCGGCAGCCCTTTCCGGGTCCTGGTTTAGCTGTGCGTATAATTGGGTTGTTGACTGAGGAAAAAGTTCAAATCGCCAAAAAATCTGATAGGATAGTGCGCGAAGAAATTGAGCGCTACAACTTGGCTGAGAACCTTTGGCAGTACTTCTCAGTGGTTACCAATACCCAAGCCACCGGTGTTAAGGGTGATGCTAGGGCATATGGTTATGTGGTTGCGGTACGGGCCACCGAGAGCCGTGAAGCCATGACTGCTAGTTTTGCTAAGCTACCCTATGAGGTGTTAGAACGGATTTCCACACGCATAACTAATGAAATTTCTCAGGTGACCCGGGTAGTATATGATGTAACGCACAAACCGCCTGCAACTATCGAATGGGAATAGTCTTGGGGTTTAAAATTATGTTGCGCGTTGTGTTGTGTTCCCTATTTATTTATATAAACATACCCTTATGTACTCATAGCTACAGGTGACAATGTGAAAGCGCTGATTTTAGCTGGTGGGTTTGCCACAAGACTTCGTCCGCTGAGTTGTAGTCGGCCCAAAACCCTTTTTCCCTTGGTTAACAGGCCGCTTTTACAGTGGATTTTTGAGCGGTTGGCTGATGGTGGGGTGGATGAGGTTATCTTGGCAGTTAATGCGCTAACCCAATTCTATATTCGTCAGCAGAAGCCCTGTAAATGTGGTTTAAAAGTTCGTTTTTCTCTTGACCCTCCTAAAAATCCTCTGGGAACTGCGGGGCCCATTAAAAAAGCTGAGAAACTTCTTGGTCATGATGAACCGTTTATTGTTCTAAATGGTGATATATTTGCTGATATAGACTATAAAGCTTTGATAGAGGCGCATAAAAAGGCCAATGCGCTTGCTACGATGGCGCTGTGTAGTGTGGAGGATCCCAGTTGCTTTGGGGTTGTGGAGTTATGCAAAGATAACTATATTACACGGTTTATTGAAAAACCGCCCAAAGGGCAGGTGCCAAGTAATTTTATTAATGCAGGTGCTTATGTTTTGGACCCTGGAGTTTTTGATTTTATTCCTGAAGGGCGAGCGGTTTCGATTGAGCGTGAAATTTTTCCCCGGCTTGTTGTGGCAAAACAACTTGTGGGTCACTGTATAGATGGGTTGTGGATGGATATTGGTAAACCTGCTGAATATTTGGAGGCTAATCGGTTACTTTTATCTTCCTTTGCGCACAAAATAGTAAATCCTAAAAATGTGTTGGCTGAAATAAAGTCTCCTGTAGCTCTTGAACAAGGTGTGGTTGTGGGTGAAAAATCTATCCTTGGGCCCTATGCAATTATAGGTAAAAATGTCAAAATCGGATGTAATGTTACTATAAGTAATTCTATTGTTTTCTCTGATGCTGAAATCGGGGATGATGTTAAATTAAATGGTGCTGTTGTGGGTGAAGGGGCATATATTGGTAGACATGCTGACATTGGTGATGGTTGTATAATTGCTGATCAGGCAAAAGTTAAAGAAAACGTTCACATGCGTGATGGCGCAACTGTTTGTCCTGCAAAAGAGATTTCTGAAAACGTTTTATAACTCTTTAATGCTGTTCTATATCTTACTAAAGTGAAGGTACATGAGCACAACAAAACTTTTTGGAACAAACGGCATCCGTGGTTTAGTCAACATAGAATTAACCCCTGAGATGGCGATTAAAATTGGTGCAGCTATTGGAACATTTTTTGGACAAGAAAAAAATCTACTCTTGGGCTTTGATGCTCGTACCAGCGGCCCCATGTTTGCTAAAGCGGTGAGTTCAGGTTTAAACGCGGTTGGTTGTAATGTGTATCTGGCAGGGTTGGCTTCAACACCTGCCCTTCAGTTTGGCGTTAAAAATCATACACTAGATGGTGGTATAATTATCTCTGCTTCGCACAACCCGCCTGAATATAATGGTATTAAAGTAATCTGGTGCGATGGCATCGAAACTAGCCATGAACAGGAAACAGAAATTGAAAACATTTACTTCAATAACAAAATTAATTATGTCCTCTGGAATCAGATAGGCAAAAAATATAGCTTGTTAAATATAAACGAAGAATACAAAAACGCTGTCAAAAAACACGCCAATGTACAAAAAATAGCATCAAAACACTACCATGTGGTAATAGATGCCGCCAACAGCGTCGGCGGTATAGCCTGTCCCCCGCTTCTACGTGAACTGGGATGCAAAGTCACAACCATAAACGCCAACATCGATGGCACCTTTCCCGGACGACTTCCCGAACCTCGACCTGAGAGCCTTACGGTTCTATCCAAAACCGTACAAGCCATAGGCGCTGATATAGGCGTAGCCTTTGACGGAGACGCCGATCGTTCCATCTTTTGCGATAATAACGGCACCATTTACTGGGGCGACAAAACCTTCGCAGTTGTCATCAAAGCCTACCTACACAAAAACCCCGGCGCAAAAATCGTCACACCCGTTAGCAGCTCCACACTTATCAAAGATACCGTAGAAACCAACAAAGGCGAATTAATCTGGACTAAAGTTGGCAGCGTAACAGTATCACAAACCATGAAAACCGAAGACGCAAATTTAGGCGGTGAAGAAAACGGCGGTATCTTCTATCGTCCCCACCAAGCTGTTCGCGACGGCGCCATGACAACTGTTTTACTCCTAAACATCATGGCCGACACAAACAAATCTCTTGCCCAACTAATAGCCGAAGCCCCACATTACTTCATCGAAAAAGGCAAAATCCCCTGTCCTGACAACAAAAAAACCGCCCTGCAACAAAAAATCTATGAACAACTCAAAACTGAAAATATAAGCACCATCGATGGCATAAAAATCTGGTTCACTGATGGCAGCGCCCTATTAATTCGCCCAAGCGGCACCGAACCCGTTTTTAGACTCTACGCGGAAGCTAAAGACGCAGCTAAAGCCTCAAAACTAATCGAACAATACAGCGCCAAACTCACCCAGATTCTCCTAACCCTGTAGTGTGCTAAACCCATGACTGCTATGCCCTCAAACCTACCCCTAACTCCACAAGACATAGACACCCCTACCAAACGCTCAAAATACACTCTAACCATCGTGGGCTGCGGACCCAAAGGGCTTCTCTACGCTAACCTGTTTGCAGACGCCGGATTTAATGTGCTATGCACCGACACTGATGCTAGCATCATACGAAAAGCCGCAAAAGGAAAAACAACAAACGCTATACCTGAAGCAGAAACCAAACTCAAAAACCACCCTAACCAAGAAAAAATCACCCTCACCACCGAACTAAAACACGCCGTTTCTAAAAGTAAAGTAGTGATTATAACACTCCCCACCAAAGCAGACGAACAGAAAAAAAACAACAATACCACCACAATAAATACCTGCAAACAAATTGGAGCCGCTCTCCACCCCGGAACCCTTGTAGTCTATGGCAGTATTGCCAGCGTAGGTTTCATTGAGGGAACAGTTAAAGAACTACTAGAGAACACCTCTGCATTAAAAACCGGACAAACTTTTAGTTTAGCATACAGCCCTCTAATGGTAACAACAAATCAAACTGATTTAGCGTTAACTGTTGCAGCAACTGACAAATTCAGTTTAAGTTTTGCCACAACTATTCTACAAACTCTCACAAACAATATCAAAGAAATCCCCGATTTAAAAACCCTTGAAATCGCTACACTTTTCACCATAACAAAACAAGACACCCTCTTAGCATTGACCAATGAATTTGCAGTTTTCTGCGAAAACACTAACGCCGATTACTTTAAAGTCCTAGATGCCCTAAACCTCAATGTGCCCTGTTTTAGACCCACAATTACCGACCAAGAAAATTGCGCTGATGCCTATTTATTGCTAGAAGACGCCGAAAATCTAAACCTTACTCTAAAACTACCCACACTGGCAAGGCAGATAAACGAAGAGATGGTTAAGCACGCTGTGAATTTAACCCAGACTGCTTTGCGCAGTTGCGGCAAAACTCTGCGGCGGGGTCGGGTGGCAATTTTGGGTTCTTCTCCTGCACGGGATAGTTTTGTACGCTTGATTGAACAAAAAGGTGCCAAAGTCACTGTCTATGAGCCTTTAGCTAATAAAAAAGAAACCCTAGAACTCAACAACATAAAAACTAGTCTAAACAAAACTGTGGAAGGAACCGATTGTATTATCATACTTGACGGGCAGGAACCCTTTAGTCGTTTTAACCTCAAAAAACTCAAACCTCTCCTAAAACCGCCTCCAATGATTGTGGATTTAGCAGGAAAATTTGATCCTTCTCAGGTAACTACAGAAGGCTTCATATACTTTGGGCTCGCAAGAGGAAATGACAAAAAATGACTAAATTAGGCGTTGCAGTAATTGGCACAGGACAATGGGGCAAAAACCATGCCCGAATCTATAACGAACTTTCTTCAACCGAGCTTGTTGCAGTTTGTGATGTTAATATGCAACGGGCTAAAGCTATGGCTGAGTTATATGGTGCTAAAGCCTACAGTGATAGTGCAGAAATGTTGCGGGATAAATCCATTGAGGCTGTTAATGTCTGTACGTGGTCAACTATTCTTTTTCAAGAAGCTCTAAACGCTCTAAATGCAGGTAAGCATGTTTTGGTGGAGAAACCTTTAGCGGCTACTCTCCAGCAGGCCGAGCAGCTCGTTAAAACTGCCAAAGCAAACGGTCTACATTTAACCGTTGGGTTTTTGATGCGTTTTATACCTGGGCTACAACAAATCCGTGAGGCTGTTGAGAATAAACAGATAGGTGAATTAGTTTGTGCTACTGCTAAGCGTGTTTCACAGTGGCCTGAGCGGATAGGTGATGTTGGGGTTGTTAAAGATACGGCTATTCACGATATAGATGTTATGAACTTTATTTTTAATCAACAACCCCTCTCGGTTTATGCAAATATGGGGAGTATGAAAATTCAAAAATTTGAGGACTATGCACAGATAATGTTGACTTATGAGGGTGGTCGAACCGCATTTATAGAAGCTAACTGGCTTACCCCCTATAAGACTCGTAGTTTAACAGTGACGGGAAGTGATGCTATTATGCGTCTTGATTATATGACTCAGGATTTTTGGATTGAACAGAAAACTGAAACCATACAACCCCGTTTGTCCTTCCAAGAACCCCTAAGGGCTGAACTTCAGCATTTTGTTAGTTGTATCACAGAGAAAAAGACGCCCCTGGTAACTGGTGAAGATGGTGTAAAGGCTCTCAAGGTAGCGGCTGCTGCTATAGAGTCTTCAGCCCAAAATAGGGCTGTGTCCATAATATGAAGCTTATTTTAAATTGAATGGTTTGCCCTCAGAAACGGTGTTTTGAGGTGCTTTATCTTTCCATTTTTTGAGGAATGGCAAATCTTCGGCTTCTTTACGTAATTCATCGGGGAGCATTTCGGGGATTTCATCGCGGATAGGGTACCAGCGGTTACATTTTGGGCAAACAATTAGGCCATTGATTATTTCGTTTTCTTCTTCAAAGACATAGAGGTCAAGGGGGTGATGTTTATCTATGGGGCAGGCGAGAATTTCCATGAGTTTATGTTTCATAATGAACCACAAGTTAGTTAGTGTCTGCTGAGTTATTAAATACTTGCATGTGTGCCTATTTTTGGGTTCTTTATCAATCAAGTGTAGGGTCAATGAGTTTTGTTACGGGTATTGTATGGAGCATAATGGAGAACATAAAAAGTTTAGATCAGGAATAATGTGTGCGTCCGCTTAAAGTAGCAAAGCCAAAATCATTCGCAATAACTATGCAACTCAAACGAGGGTGTTTACCATACATCTGAGTTATTTCAGAGATTGTAAACTATTTCATCTCTTCCCCGGCTAATTTTTTATTGCAAATTTTGGTAGTGTGCAGCATAGAATAGTTTTTTGCCGGTTAGGTGGTTTATGTGTTATCTCTGGATTAGGGGTAACTTTTCTCTTCAAACCTTGGGAAATTTGTCAATTAGGTATGAGTCAGTACGAATTTGATTCTGTGCTAAATTATCTATTCTAAATTGGCATACTGCCCAAATTTTTTCTAAAATATGGGTTTTTTGGGTATGATATAAATGAACTGGTTGTGTTGGCTTTGAGACAAAAGTCTTTTGGGTTTTTAAAACATTAGCTCTAACACACACCAGAATACAAAAAACATATAAATCAAACACAAATATAAACCCCTAGAAATATAGAATCATGATTAATAATATACTAAAATATATATAAATACTACAACAATAAATAACTACTGCTTGCATATGCAAAGACTAACCACAAAAACCGCCAAAGAACACAACGAAATACTAGACAAAACCCACAAAACCACCTTCAAAGACCACATACCCACACCCCTTCACAAAATGAGAACACAAACACAAAAAATAAAAGACCACCCCCACAACCTCCCAAATACATCCACCACGCAATCCAAATTTTAAACCCAGAGAACAAAAAATGAGCCGCCCCAAAATAGACCTAGAAAAAAGAGTTCGACTTTTCATACTGGTTCGCTTATTAAATAAGTCTAATCGCATGACGCAGAACATATTGTCTTGTTTAGAGCCCTTTACGGGATTAAAAATCAACTACAAATATATTGAACAACTCTATAATGACCCTGAAATCAAATTAATACTCTATAACGTTTTTGTTTTCGATTGAATATTTTATTTCTGAATCTTGAAAATTTAAAGTTGGCGGTTTTCTAACACTAAATTGATGTCATAAAAAATAAAAAAAGTGATTAAGAGTTTGTTTGGGTTGTTTGGAGGGGGTTGCCGCAGTGTTTACAATAGCTTGCGGGAGTATTATTTTCGGTTCCACAGGCACTACAGTAAATTTTGCTAAAGCGGGATTGCTGGGTTGTTGTATCGACACTGTTTGATGGGATGAGATTTGGTTGGGGTTGGAGTTGTTTGTAGCTTTTTGCAGCGAAAATCCATGCAATCCAAATTATAATTGAACCTACCCCAAAGATACTTGTAACTGAGCCAATCAAGTAGAGCAACCCGGTTGTTTTAAAGTTCTCTACACCTGATTTTTCCCCAAGCGCAGTAAAGGCTCGCCAGTAAAAAACTCCGTTGATTATTGCAAAAACCATTGATACAAGGATTATGGCTGCATAGACTATTATGAATTGCGAAATAACTGCCATAAGGTTTCCAGTTGTAATGGTTAGTAATTCTGCGGTTATTGTTGTAGTGAAACCCAATATTATAATTGCAGAGATGATGCCGCCTATGATTGTGAGTAGGAATCCGTATAGTATGTTTCTAAAAATTGGAGGTTCTTTGTAATAGTTTGATAGTTGATGCATGGATGAAAAAAACAGTATGAGTGCAATAATGCCTGCTACTGCCATGGCTACCGAGAGACCTAATATAAGGCCCAGTCCAGCTGTGAATTCCGTTGAATTGGTCATTATCAGAGAAAATGACAGAAAAAGTGTGCCTATCAACATGAAAATTGCTACTATGGGTAATATGACATTTATTATGCTGGCGGTATATCCGTATTTTTTAGCTGATTCAAGAGACATTGTTCTAACCAAGTGTATTTATTGTATATGTTAAATTAAGTTTTTGTAAATGCGGTAGTATTTTTCAAGGTTGTTTTGCGATAAGTGCTGTTTTTCGTGTGATTATTTTATTTCAGGTGAACATGGTGTTGCCTGCCATTGACTATGTTTTTATGATTTGTTGTGGCACACAAATAGTTACAAACAAAGTTTGCGATTTAAAAACTGAGCAGTTAAAACAAGAAAGACAAGTAGTTGCTATGCCATTAGTAAAAGTGGCTTTTTGTATTGCCGGTATTAATAGTGCCAAACACCTGCCAACACACCAACAACAAATTCAAACCCTACTAACAAACTATTTACAAAAATCTCGCCTAAAACAATTAAATAATGCTCTAAAACTGCATAATTTGACAATCACACTTGATGATCCGCACTTTATCTCTAAAACTAACATTTTGCTCACCACAACTCAACAAAAGGCAACCTCCAGAAACCCATTTTTTACCCCTAAACAGGGCGTATAACAGTGTTTCAAACCATATTTAGAAGGTTTTCGGAGGTTGCCAAAACTAAATCTAACACCTCACCACTCTGCTGAGCTGTCTACCTCATTGATCCTTAGACGTAACTTGAATATCTAATACCGTTTGATACCAGTTAGGCCCAGTATGGCGCACAATACGACCGCAACCAAAACTGTATCTGATACCTAACTGATCTAGCTTATCTATAACTTTTAGCCGAGTTTTCTCAACAGGATTCTCTTTATTAGTTGCATGTTCAAAATCATAGTAATGAATCCATCCGCCTGTTTTTTTAAGTGCCAACACGGCCGCAGGCAAATATTGAAGTGCCTTCTCAGGCAAAGGCATCAATACCCGGTCAGCAATGTTTTCAAATTGAGTTTCTATGAGTTCTTTTGCGTCCCCAAGCAACGAATAAACTCTGCTCTCAACACCATTGATATGTGTATTTTTGATCATGAATTGATATGCAACCGGGTTAATATCTATGGAGTAGACTTTTGTTTGGGGCGATGTTTTAGCAATTATCACACTAAAACAGCCCACACCTGCAAACATGTTAACTACAATTTCTTGCGCTAAAATTTGTTGTGCCACGCGCTGATGTTCATAGGAAAGACGAGGTGAAAAATAACATTTTTCAACATCCACACAAAAGATACACCCCGCTTCTTTGTGTTTGGTATGAGTAGTATTTTGACCTGCTAGTAGGGTTAATTTTCGGGTCCGATGGTTGCCTTCAACTGGACTGGTTTGGGCATAGACTGTTTGAATTTTTTTATGGGTTTCCATTATCTGTTTTGCGATGGCTTTGGCGACGTTTGAATCGTTGGGTGCTTTGATGATGGCTATATCGCCGATTATATCAAAGGAGCTGTAGATGTGGGTTTGGGGGTCTGGTGGAAGTCTGGCTGCAAGCTTTTCTTTTAGGCGGACTCTCAACTGCATATCCTCATTGCATAAAGATATTGGAAATGTTTAAAAGTAAATTGCTTTTCTTTGTAGGAACAGGCGTTTACGCATGGAAAAATCAGGAATTGTTTATGAATGCATGAGATGCGGTTCACGAGTGCCCTCTGAAGAACTTGAACTCCGAGGAGGCGAAACTAAGTGCATCATTTGCGGGTACCGTATATTAAAAAAGGTCAAACCTCCGGTAGTTAAACGGGTTCAGTCAAAATAGTGGTTATGTGTGCTTTGATACGGCCATTTTGCTATTATTTTAGTAGTAATCTTGGTCTCCTAATTTGCGTAGGGCTTTTCCTTTGAGTTTAACTGGTGTCGAGGGTTTATCGTCTCCGTAAAAGTCATCATCTAAATCGTGTTCTGCGGTTTTCCGCCGGACTGTTTCACCGCAGATTGCACCCGGAAGCAAACGACGTTTAAAACACATAGAATATGTGCATTTGGCGACGTTGCAGGGTTCATCTCCATCTCTACACCAAACTGAATCTCTTCGGAAAAGTGCTACGTTTTTGCCGCATTTAAAAGATTGGCATGTTGGAATACAAGATTTTGCTTGAGCCAACAGATACACCTCGGGAGTCAAAATATTATATGTTTGCAATTTGTCTGTGTAGTGTTTCATTGACGCCTATAAACTTTTTTCTAAAAAAATCTACAATTCAAGTTGCGGCTCTATGGCTCGCGGTGTGTATTCTTTTTTGGCGATAGATTTCTACTGTGATGAATCCCAACACAACTGCTGCTACTATACCAATAGTGATAAACATACTTGTCTGCATGAACAGACCTCCTATTGATACATACTTGTCTATTTTCATCTGAACTATGTCGGGTTTGTTAACGTTGACTATCATGACCTGCGATGCATCCGCTACACCTTGAGGTTGAGCAATTATTTGCATGTTGCCACCGATAATATTGTCAAATGTTGCCATACCATTGCTCTTGGTGGTGGAAGAGAGTCTGGTGGGTCCATTGAGGATTATTTTGACGTTTGGAATAGGAGAACCAAGGAAATCAACTGTCACAACAGAGAGTTGAATGCCATAGAGTGTACAACGGATTTGATTTTGAATCTCCTTAAAAACCTCCATAGAGGTTTCATTGATCAAGATGTTTTCATTATATATCCTAACCCGATACAATCCAAATGTTGCCTGCGTTGTAATGGTGCCTTCCTGATTGGTGGTTGCAGAATAAAACAGGCCGTTTGAGACTTCCACAAATTCTACCCGTGCCCCTGGTATAGCCTTTGAGTTATACCCGATTATGTTCATAGTGACATTTTCGACCGGGCAGATAATTGTCACATGCGCAATGACCTGATCAGGGTGATTGCTAAACGTGTTATTGTCTACATTAAAGTTTTGTCCATAGAGCATTGCATCTACAGTATAGATAGCCCCCGCTAAGGTAGATATCAGTGTATAGTTACCCGTGTAGTCTGTTCTGCCTGAGCTATTACCGCTTTTTGAAATAATCCCGCTTTGATACCTATACGAAATACTTAGATCTACAAAAGGTACCACAATACCCTCAGAATTTTTAACTGAAATGGTGGTGTCTGTTAGCTGACAACATAACGTAAAAACCTCGGCCCCTCTGACAACTATACTTGTTTCTCCCACATCAATACCATTCCACGATGCTGTTAGAATATGGGGCCCATTTTCAAACCTAAACGCTGCGAGCCCATCTGAACCGCTCTCAGCGGTAACAATTTTACCCGTCGCTGAGTCCGTGCCTCTAACTGAAACATTTGGAACCACTCTACCTGCAAGATTAACAACTTGCACTTTCACTGGATGCCCCTGAATAGTAAAAGTCTGTTGATCCTCTACTTGTTTTTGTATTCCCTCAGGTGTAATTTTTACTGTATAGCTTCCCATATCAATATTCCATGGGACGACCCAGGTGGCACTTATTATGCCCTCTGCAGAAGCCGTGACACGGAATGTTTCTATAATGTTGTTGGCACTGGCAAATGTTATGACTGCTGGTTGATTGGGCTGATAGCTTGTGGCTTGGATTTTGGCGCTTTGTCCTCGGTTATAGGTCGATAGGTCTAATATGTTGGCAATGAAGCGGCTTTGTGCTAAGGTATCGTTGAATTTTATGGTATAGCTGCCCGTGTAGTCAATTGCTCCTCCTGAGGGTGAAAAATTATTGCTTGGAAAGGTAACTTGTTTAGATGCTGTGCCCTTAAAATTAATGCCGCCCAAATCTACATTAGTGGTATAGATTGTACCGCTGGGTAAAACAACATCAATTTTTGCATAATAATTAACATCCAATGCTCCAGCGGTAACTGAGACGTTAAATGTTAGGGGGGTTCCTTCTCTTACTGTGGGTTGAGCCATAGCGATGTTGTAACCCATAGAAACACTGAATCTGCTAGTTGCATTGGCATCAGAGGGAATATCTCTTAGTATGAGTGCATAGGGTCCTGAGGGGGTTTCAGGAACAGTAAAGTTGGTGTTTACATAATAGCCCTCTGAGATGCCGCTAGCAACAATGGTTCTTCCTAAAATAATTTGATAGGATGCATTTGGGCTGGTGGTAGACCCTATAATGTTTACACTTGAACCCGCTGGCCCAGCAGCGGTAGTAGGGGTTATTTGATAAATGTTCACACTTATTCTGCTGGATTGTGACGCTCCAGGCGGTATTATTGTTATGGCGGCAAAAAGAGCTATAAACAGTACCGTGGATGCAGTAAATTTCTTATTCGCCCTTTTTGCCTCCTGAAATAACGGGTAGTTAATCTATTTAGGTCTGTGAGGATTTTAAGCTTTGCCATTGTTTCTATAGTTGGTTCCTAAATTACTATCTTAGATCTGTGTTTGAGTCATAAACATATATATCGTTTAATTCCTTTGAGGAACAAAGAGCGTGTTTGTCGATGCAGTCGATATGGAACTGTTGGTTTCGTGAGGTTAGAGAGATAAATATTTTGCTGTTAAAAGAGTTTCAATTAATTTTTGCTTCAAAAATTTTGAAGTGTTAGGGGCAAGTGAACTGTAAATCTGGTGGTGATGTGTTGCAGGAACCTTTTCCCTCTCCGCTTCTATTGGCGCTAAAAAAACAAAAATACCATCTAATCGGTGCTAATTCTGCGGTAAAACGATGTAAATGGCTCTATGAATCCATAGTTAACAACCGGCCCTGCTACAAACAAAAATTCTATGGCATTCAAAGTCATCGTTGTATCCAAATGACGCCCTCTTTGCATTATTGCACTCAACAGTGCCTGTTCTGTTGGAGGGCCCAAAGCGGTGATATGCAACTTCGCTGGGATGAAATGCACAACCCCAACAAAGATACTCCCGAGCAGATTGTAGCGGGATGTTTTAGTGCTCAAGAAAAAATCCTCTCGGGCTACAAAGGTAATGAAAAAACAAATTGGCGCAAATTTCAAGAAGCTCAACGCCCCAATCAAGTTGCTATAAGTCTTACTGGTGAACCAACTCTCTATGAACCGCTGGGTGACTTGCTTAGTCTTTTTCACCAAAAAGGGTTAACAACTTTTTTGGTAACTAATGGCAATCTTCCCCAAAAACTCGCAGGTCTTACCCAAGAACCCACGCAACTCTATGTTTCTCTTTGTGCACCAAATAAAGAGACCTACCTTACGCTTTGTCGGCCTCAATTTTCTACTGCGTGGGAAAAACTCAATGAAACCTTGGCGTTGCTTTCAAGTTTTCGCTGTCCTACTGTTACACGCATGACTTTAGTGAAGGGTTATAATATGTCAGCTGTGGATGAGTATGCTAAACTTGTCAAGAAAGCTCAGCCTACCTACATCGAGGCTAAGGCCTATATGCATATTGGTTTTTCAAATTTGCGTTTGGGTTTTGAGCGTATGCCTTTGCATGAGGAAGTTCGGGAATTTGCTCAAACTCTTGCTAATCAAACGGGGTATAGAATAATTAATGAGGCTCCTGAGAGTCGTGTGGTTTTGTTGAGTCGGCTTGAAAAGCCTTTACAGGTGGGTTGTGGCGGATCTTGATGTGTGTTGTGGGTGTGGTGATTTAGGTGCGTATGTTTTGTGATGTTTTTTATCAAAATTTTTGGTAGAACACGATAAACTTGTGGTTGAGAAGTAATCACAAAAGCCTAAGACACAAAAAAATTATAAATAACCCGTTTAGTATTTCACTTTGGTGTTTAACGTGTCTTCTATAGATTCCATTATCCAACAGATCAGAAATGAACTCATGGCTAAAAACAAGATCCGCGTGGATATCCACGAGTATATGCGCAAGGCCACTAGTTATTCAAAACAGTCCATTTTACTCTTGCATCAAAAACGTTTTGATGACGCACAGGCAATGCTTAGCAATGCCAAAAAAATCATAACCCAGCTACAGGACCAAGCTGTGGCATGTCCTGAACTTATCTATGGGGGTATGTTTAGTGCGACACTTCAGGAGTACGCCGAAGCTAACATATTTCTAACACTGGTTAAAGATGAGCGGATTGTTACTCCCTCTGAACTTGGTGTGCCCTGTGTTGATTACGTTTTGGGTTTGGCTGATGTTATTGGTGAGTATAGACGTCTTGCGTTGGATTATTTGCGTGAGGGTGCAGTTGAACAGGGGGCGGTGTGTCTTGAGGTTATGGATAAGATTTTTATCCAGTTGTTGGCGCTTGATGAGGCATATGTGTTGGTTCCGGGGTTGCGTCATAAATCTGATATTGCACGGCGGATTATTGAAACCACTCGTGGTGACATAACTATTGAGGTGCGGCGTAAAATGCTTGAAGATCAGCTTAAACGGTTCGAGTTCTCCAAATCTAGTGACCCGGCTGTGTGCTAACCTGTGACGGCTGTCTAAAACTAGTTTTTCGGGCCTTTTGCTATTTTAGGTGGGTGTGCTCATTTTTTCTTCTTTAAGTTTCTTATGTTCTATGATGGCTGTATCATAATTTTTATGTGCAATGTATAGTGTAATTATGCCCACAACAAAAATACGTGTTGTAAAAAATAGCGATAACCATCACCAATACTTTAATTGAAATATTATTCGCAAAATCAAGTTAAAATCAATATACATACGTGTATAGTACAAAAATGCTGAGAAATCAGGTTATAACTATTATGTTACAAATTCCATATTGTATATCTTGGTGTTTGTAGTTACTGTTTGGTTTGTGGATGGTAAAGTAAATATTTGAAAATTGTGTATTTGGTAGTGTGGTTTGATGATTGACGAGATAAGTTTTGATTATTTTGGTAAGCTGGATTTACGTATTGGTAAAATTCTTGAAATAGAAGTGGTTCCGGAAAGTAAAAAGCTTCTAAAACTTCAGGTGGATTTTGGTTCAGAGAAACGGCAATGCATTGCGGGGTTGTTAAAATTCTATTTACCCGAAGAATTGACTGGTAAAAAATGTGTATTTTTAATGAATTTGCAACGGCGCATGTTGGCTGGTCTTGAATCCCAATGTATGATTTTAGCTGCTGAAGATGAGGCGGGTAATGTGTCAATTGTACAACCTGAAAAAGACCTTGTCGAGGGCAGCAAAATAAAATAATCTCCTGCGTCTTTTGATATATTGGTGGTTTTATTCATTATTTAAAAAAATATGGGCATAAATGGCGAAATTTGTTGCAACGTGCTGTTTAACTGCCTTATGCTAACCAACACCCCTTATTTTTAACCAAATGTTGTATGAAACAGCCTACACGCAAACAGCACTTCCTCTAAAATTAAACCAAACACACCTCTAGCAAGCTACCAAACCCACAATAGCACTCTTCTATTACCAACAATCTACCACAAACCATAAACAAACACAAACACCACTGATCAACAGCTACTCTACATATCAATAAACTACAATACAGTTACCCTTGAACCTCCCGAATAGTTAAATTAATTATACCTGCGGTTATTGTAATGCAGTATTGTGGAAGTATGCTCTAATGACAAGTAACGAAGAAGCACTTATGTGGGTTGAAAAATACCGCCCCCAAACTCTTACCGAAGTCGTTGGCTTAAAAGACATCGTAGAGAGTCTTCAGGCATTTATGCGAACCCCCAAAACCATGCCGCACCTCATGTTTGCAGGTGTTCCTGGCACAGGCAAAACAACTCTTGCCCTAGCGATTGCTCATACTCTCTATGGTGCAAACTGGAAAAGCTTCACCTTAGAACTCAACGCCTCTGATGAGAGAGGTATAGACACTGTTAGAGACCGCATCAAAGACTTTAGCCGGTACAGCCGCACCGGATTTGGAGAAACCATCCCCTTTGCACTTATCATCCTTGATGAATGCGACCAAATGACTGGACCCGCTCAAACCGCTCTACGCCGTATCATGGAAATCGGCAGCCGCACTAGTCGCTTCATACTTATTTGTAATCAATCCAGCAAAATCATCGAACCCATCCAAAGCAGATGTGCTATATTTCGTTTTAGCCGCGTCGAAAAACAAGCCATGAAACAACACCTAATATATATAGCTGAAAAAGAAGGGCACACCCTAATTCCTGAAGCCGCTGACCGTATAGTTGATTTCGCCGAAGGTGATCTGCGTCACGCTATAAACGTATTACAGACCGCCTCAGCATACAAAGAAGGTATCATTGACGAAAAAACAGTGTCCTTAGTTATCGGAGAAGCCAGTCCCAGCCAAGTGCAAAAAATGATACGTAAAGCACTCTATGGCGACTTTATGGACGCGCGCAAAATCATGTATGACATCATGGGTAACTTTGGTTTTAGCGGCACCGAAATCATCCGCCAAGCACAACGGGAAATCTTTAAGATGAGTGATCTCACCGCTGAGCAGAAAGCTGAGCTCTCAAATATCACCGGGGAATATGATTATCGGCTTACCCAGGGTGCCAATAGCGATATCCAACTAAGTGCGTTACTTGCACAATTTGCCAAATTCGGAAAAGGCATAGAGGAAAGTTATGCAGACCCAAAATAATATGCTCTGGGTTGAAAAGTACCGCCCAAAAAAAATCGATGACCTAACCGGCAATGACGAAGCAAAAGCGCTGTTTCTTGAGTGGCTCAAAAACAAACGCCATACCAAAAAAGCAGTACTGCTCTATGGCTCACCGGGTGTAGGCAAAACAACTCTAGTTTTAGCTGCTTCACAAGAGCTAGAGTTTTCAGTCATCGAAATGAACGCCAGCGATACCCGATCTGAAAAAACCATAAACGCAGTTGCAAAACCCGCCACATCCTACAAGGCGCTAGATAACTATACAAAAAACAAAACAAGCGGCAACGTATTGTTTCTTGACGAGGTCGATGGCATTGCCGGGAACGAAGACCGCGGCGGAGTCAATGCTATTCTAAAAGTCATCGAAGAATCCCTTGTGCCCATTATTTTAGCCGCAAATGATCCTGATATCGAAAAACTCCGTCCCCTCAAAAAAGTATGTTTACTTGTACGTTTCCAACAAGTTCGCATCCCCCTCATTATCGCATTGTTGCAAAAAATTTGTATGTTAGAGCATGTGAGTGCCGAATTTGAAGCCCTTGAACGTATTGCACAAAACAGTAAAGGTGATGTACGGTCTGCCATAAATGACCTCCAGAGTCTAAGCGAAGAAAACCATCGCCTCACCCTGCAAGATACAATGATGCTCACTTCTCGTAACAAAGACATTACCCTAGACGATATGCTCAAACGTTACTTCTCTGCACAAAACATCGCTGAAACCTCAACCATGCTAGCATTTTCCAACATAGATTATGATGATTTTCTACTCTCCGTTAGTGATAATCTCCCAAAACGCTACTCCAATCCTTCTGAACTCGCCAAAGCCTACGACTATGTTTCCCGTGCCGATTTGTTTAGAGGACGTGTCGGTACTGAAAACTGGCATCTGCTCAAATACTTCTACAATGCTCTAACCCTAGCCTCAGCAATTAATCCCCTATCCTATACCCCCTTCACATTTATTTCCCCTCCTATACGTATTATCACACTATTTTGGACTAAAGGTAAACGCAGTACTCTTGATGCCATATGTGGTAAAATCGGTGCCCAATGCCATGTTAGTCACAAAACTGCTAAACATGATTTTATACCCTACATCCGAGTGTTGTTACAAAAAAACTCTAAAAGTCCCCTTGTGGGATGGTTTAAATTCACTCCAGAAGAAGTTGATTTTCTATTAAAAATGGGCAGGTTTTAAGATGACCATTGTTTTAAATTGCAAAGGATTTAAGCTTCCTCGGGTGGAACGAGAAAAGTTTGTTAACCTTCTCCATCTGGGTCTAGATTATGATCGTAATGCGGGGCTCTTCTCTATTAAGAGTTTCAATAACATTGAAAAAGTTATCGATGCGGCCAGTGACATTTTGGGTGATGATATAGTTTTTCTACAGCATTGTATTCGATGCGGTAAAGATTTTCCCTGCCGAGGTTGTAACTATATTGAGTTGTGTTCGACTAAAAATCTGCCCTTTAGTTGTGTTTGTCCTCAATGTTTAAGAGTTAGAAAAAATTTTGAAACAACTTATTTGACCCAATTTTAGACATCTGAAAGTGTTGCATTGATTATTTTTTAATATTTTTCTTTTTATATTTATGGGTGTTTTCATTTTTTTTACTATAGCTCATTTTTGATGGGGTTTTGAGAAAAATAAGTTATTTATAGTGGAGTTGTTGCGGGGGAGACTGTTTAAAAACTAGAAATTTTTGTGTTTTTGGCGGAAATGGACGGAGAAAACCAGTTCTTTTTTTGTTTTTCTGGGATTTTTGTTAGTTTTCGGACAGTCTGGGGGGTGATTGTTTTGTGTGTGGGTTTTGGGGTTTTTAGTTTGAATATTTTTTGTGATTTGAGCTTTGTGTATGGTTTAAAAAATATGTGTGGTTTGTTTTTTAATAGTTCAACTGGGTGTATAGTGGAAAAAATGAAAACTCGGGGTATTTGAGTCGTTTTTGCTCTATGCGTTTGGATCGTGCACAATTAATTCATAAGTCAGGATGTGTAGACGTTAAAAAACAATCTAATTGTTGCAGAAAATGTATTTTTTTGTCTGTTGATGGTTGTGGTTGGTGAATTTTATTGGAGTTTGGTGTAGTTTAAAATTTCAGTTTTAGAAAAATGATGTTTGTCTTATAATTATTGATTGTTAATCGTGATTTCTGTAGCTTTTCTTATTGCAGATGATGTTGCGTGGCATGCGGTTTGTATAAAATCATTGCTGTTGTTGGTTTTTATAATCAACAATGAATTGTTAACTGTTTTATATGGCAATTTCTTTGATGGAAAATATTTCTTATCACACTATATTGGAGGCAAGATTGTTTATAACTACATATTTTTTACAGTTTATGTATGTTTCGAAAATAAATTCACAAATATATATTTTCCGTTTTTGTGATAAGAATTATCTCAAGCATTATGGACAATCCTCTTACTGCTTAAAAACACATCATGCTTTCAAACGACAGTTTTAAACCTTAATTCTGCAAATCTGAAGATATTTTAGAAGTGTTGCCAAAAAGATTATGGAAGAGATATGACACTCCATACAGACATAGTTATGAAATGCCCAAAATGTGGAAACACCCACTGTGTAAAAGCAGGATACAACACAACAAGCCCCGCTGCAAATGCAAAACCTGCAAATGCCAATTCACCCAAACCACAGACAAACCGCCACAAACGTGTTTTGCCCTCTACCTCTATATCATGGGCTATCCATGCGTGTCATTGGGTGCATGTTAAAAGTTCAGTCCTCCACTGTTTGTATCGGGTGAAGACTTTTGCACTCAAAACTTACGAAAATTCGCCCCGTAAGGTGAAGTTATGATTGTGCTTTGTGAGATGTGGTGTTTTT
>JAISPR010000154.1 GCA_031274765.1 Nitrososphaerota archaeon
TTCATGGAGGTATTAAGGCTGAGGCAGTGTTGGTTTTGCCTCAAAACTATGGTTGGGGTATGCGTGCTAAAGATGACAATATCTGGGGAATATGGTCGGCAGATGAAACCAGCGTAGAAATTTGGAGCCAAATAGAGAGCAAAATAGATCAATATGGAGTAAAGTTAGACATAGTTTTTAAAGACTCAAACTATCCAGTCACAGGAAAATACGACCACATTTACTATTGTGGCACCTCACAACCAACGTTTTCGTCTTTAACAGAGTTTTTCACTTCTATCTATGTGTGGGTGATAGCGGGTGCTTTATTGCTCTCTGTAACGGCTGGAGTGGTACTAATTCGTTTCAGACATCGCAAAAAGTAATTTTTGTATGGTCTGTTTTAGTGTTTCTTCGTCTGCTACTCCTGAGCAGATTACTTTGCCTGTTAAGAAGCCCAGAAGGTTGCTTGGGGTTCGCTTTGCTTGTAACTGACTGCGTGAAATTTGTCTGGGTCATATATGTCTTCGAAGTCGTTTGTGAACTGCTCTAGTAATACGGATGCTCCTGCTATGTTTACTGAAGCTACAAAATTTTTTACCCTACATTCAAAAGTGCATTGATTTGAAACTAAACCTTTCTCTTTTAGCAGACACAGAAAAGTGGTTGTGGCTTTTTCGGTTGTGGTTTTGGTTTTTGTGCCTGTGCAGACAAAATGACCATTTTTGAAGAGTAAAAACGTAGCCAAAAGCGACTTTAATTTGAAGGATAACCCTGATAATCTTTTCCAGTTACACTTGGAACCCTCCAATTTTAAATTCGCAACACTCAAATCCTTAGCTTGACCCACAACGCTAGTCCTGACTTTTGACCTGCTAAGCGCAGGTGTTGTTGCAGGTGTATGTTCTGAGTAAAAATTATGGCTGATAGGAGGTGTCCTATTGTGTGTGTTTAGGTGTTGGGGTTGTGGTGTTGTTGTGTGTTTGTGTTGTTGTTTGTTAAATTGATGTGGTGTGTTTTTTTTGTTTTTGGTGTGTGTTTGTGTGTTTTTTGTTGTGTTTTTGTTGGGGGTTGTTTGTGTGTTGGGTTTTAATTTGTTGTGTTTTTTTGTTCAAACTGCCGAGGCTAAGTAAATATTGGTTTTTAGAGAGTCATTTTAATTCTTTAAGCACCCAAGCGGCACAACAAACACGCCGTTTTCCATTCGAAAAGCATATTCCGTTCCTGTAAGCACCATTAAAAATGTGGGATCATTCATTTTTGCGGTATCTACAACCTTTTTCAACTTCAACAATTTTTCTGAAGCCGCTTCAATTTCACCAGCACCCAGTTTAATTTCAATAGCACCCCAACGTCCGTCCGCAAGCTGAACTATAGCATCTATCTCCAAACCGCTTTTATCCCGATAATGATAAACGTTACCATCAATGCTTTCCGCGTAAACTCTCAAATCCCTTATACAAAGCGATTCAAAAAGAAACCCGAACGTTTCAAAATCTGATAACAACCGTTTAGGGCTTGCCCTAAGTGCCGCAGTTGCTATTGAAGGATCAACAAAATGTCTTTTGGCGGTTGTGCGTATTGCAGTTTTAGAACGAAGTTTTGGACTCCACGCAGGTAAATCTTCAATAACAAATATTTTTTTGAGCGCATCGATATATTGAACAACCGTAACCTGTGAGAGAGCCTCATCGTTCTCGATTAAATCATTTAATATTGTTGAATTTTTCGCTTCTCCCGATATATTTCTCGCCAAAGAGCGCAATAACCATTTAACTCTATCAGGATTTTTCTCAATTCCGTCTGCCTTTGAAATATCTTCGTTAGTAACGGCTTCTAAATAATCATTGACGGTCGCAAGCGCGATTTTTTCGTTTGTTTGCCGCGCGACTGCCGGCCAACCGCCACGATTTATCAAAAACGCCAACTGTTCGATAGAGATATTGGACTTGCTTTCCGCATTTTCTTCACCGTCAAACAATTTTTCAAGAGAAACTTGACCATTAGAATCACCCGTTTCATACAATGACATTGTACGCATTTTCATCCGAGCAATCCTTCCTGTTCCCGTGTGCATGTCGTTCGTCCTTGTTGGAATAACAGAACCTGTTAGGATAAATTGCCCGTTAGCACGACGTTTATCAACAGCAAACCTAACAGCGTTCCACAGTTCAGGAGCTACTTGCCATTCATCCAACAGTCGCGGTGTTTTGCCCTCTAATAGCAAAGAAGGCTTAGTTTTTGCCGTTAGAATATTGGCTTTTGAAGTGTCTGCATCTTGCATATACAAAATACTTTTCGCCATTTCTTCTGCCGAACTTGTTTTGCCGCACCATTTAGTGCCTTCTATTAAGACAGCCCCTTTGGCTTGCAAAAGAAGTGCCAATTTTTCGTCTGAAACACGTTTGATATAGCTATTGTTCATCGTTATCATCCATCTATATTATAACCCAACTTTAAACTTTGTCAATAGTTTACTATCAACTTCGGCGAGATTTTACTATCAACTTTGGCAATTGCCTAAAAACCAGGCTTAATACAGGTTTTACTAACCCATGTCCTGCGGTTCGTTCGTGCGTGAGCGATAAGGAATAATCCCTTTTTCCATGCAACACTCCTAAACCTTTTCGTGCAGGGGCGGCGTTTGCCGATACCGCCTCATCATGACGGCAAAAATTAGCCGATAAAGATAGCTTTATGAATGACGTAAGAACTGCGGATTTCAACCCTTGGGCGGTAGTGTTTAGCATTGAAATCCGCGGTTAATACAACAAATAAATAGCTGTAGATAGAGCCTAATTTTTTGGGCGTGTCCTCTGATTAGCTAGCGTTCACTTCTATGCGACCGCCACTTAGATAACCAACTAAACATAAGAACTCTGCCTCCAACCCCCACAAACCACTCCTACCCACAAAAAATTAAGTGGTGCGAGACTCAATCCTTGCCTTGAGTCTGCGGTGGCGTGAATCCACAAAAAAAACAAAACCACCCTACAAACCACCCTACAAACCACCCTACAAACCACCCCCTCCCAAAGCAACCCCACAAACAACAGCGCACTATGTAACCACTACAGTAACAAGAGCCCCATTTGAACCCAAAAACACCCCCCAAACTGTCCAAAAACTAACAAAACTTCTTGAAAAACAAGAAAAGAACTGTTTTTTTCAGTCCGTTTCCGCTAAAAACGCGAAAAAATCTAGTTTATGGGCAGTCTCCCCCTTTAACTCCCCAAATCTCTCCCCACTACAATCCGCGCCAACAATATATTGAGCAAAATCAAAGCCCAGCCGCCGACCAAGCATCCACTTATGCTTCACTCGCTTAGAAATCTCCCCCATTAACCGCTCAATCATATATTGGTCCAAGGAACCTCCAAATTGGACATAGCTAACCGTGTATAGGTCACCAGATTGTTGGCGCAATTGCAAATAAACTTGGCTACACTCTCCAACCCATGTACACTTAATTTTTTGCTAATCTGGGAAAGTTCTGCTAAAGTCCAATTAATCCTCCATTTTAACCGGTTAAAATTTTCATCTGATAAGTGTTTTTTATTTTTCAAGAAGTTTTGCTAGTTTTTTGACAGTTTGGGGTGTATTTTTGATTTTGTGTGCTCAGAAGTGTAGGTGTTTGATGATTGTGTTTTGGTTAAGGGGCCGTCTTGGAAGATGAATCCTGGCTTCTCGATATACCTGACTATGTTTTATAGGTCAATATACATTCACTAAAAGACGAGATTTACAAAAATAATTATTGTAAATTTTATTAAATGTATTTTTAAATGATTGACGATTAAACACACAGTTATGTGTCACGCCACATAACTACAAAATTTCACACTTGTTTTTTATGAATCAAAAACTAAACTTATCAATATTTAAAATAGCAAAAATAACATAAAATAGCAACATGTGTGCAAAATAATCTTGATTACTAAGCCCAACACATAGGCAGGTGTTTCGGGAATGCAGGATGAATGAGGTTTATAAGAAGCTTGGAATAGATTCGCCGTTTAGACTTCCTATTTGTGGTAAGAAATAATGCGGGAATTGCGGGTAATCGTTAACTCCACTATATGTTTTGTGTTAATATGACTTCACGTTGCTATAAAAGGTTTAAAATTAAAAAACAGGCGTTTAACTGCGGCCAATAAAATGTGGGTGCCTAAAAAGCAAGAAGTCAGGCTGATGTGCTGCTGTGTTTGTTTTTTGTTCAAGTTTATCTTTGTCAGAACAACTTTAATGGCAACCTCTAAAAACCCCATTTCAGAAAACCAAACAACACAATTACACGATTTTCAGCAAACGATTTTTGGAAAAATATAGATTTTCGGAGGTCACCTATTGTCTATGTAGCCATTATGGTTGTGTAGGGATCATCGGCTTGGTTGGGAAACACTGTTTCAGTATTGTTTTGTATAATGATTCTTCTTTTATTTGTAAATTCTCCAATAAACGTGGCAGTCAAACCTATCTGTTGAAGTGTTTCTGTGACTTTTTGCTTAGCTTTGGGTGCGACAGCTGCTAATATAGTGCCGGTTGAAGAAAACGATAACAGCTGCCTATCACTTAGTGCTAAGTGATTTTGTAGCAGATACGCCTCTTTTGGAATTATGAGTTTTTTCTGGTCTACCCTAAATCCTGTTTTAGATGCTTTAGCTAACTCATTTAGTGCTGCTATAAATCCACCCTCGGTTACATCATGCATCGCATGCACCCCTGCAACCTCTGAGAGGGCCAGAGCTTCTTTGACACAACTCTGCATCGGTACAAGATTTGCATATTCTGCCTGTTTTTGAATGCCAAACAGTTGGCGGGCGGTTTTTTTGTGGGTCAGTGCATAATTAGTGACTGTTTCTAACCCCAAAGGTTTGGTACATAAAATAAGGTCCCTGGGTTTTGCTCCTTTCGCAGTGATAAGTCGGGGGGGCTCTACAGTACCATAGACCGTGCAGACCCCTATGATATCTTTTAAACTCTCATACATGGCGGTGTGGCCACGCACAATAGCTATGCCTAACTCCTCTGTTGCTTTGCAGATTTGAGTCATGATTTTTTGGAATTCACTGGGCCTGGTGGGCTGTGGACCCAGCAGGGTAATTGTGCAAAATTCAGGATTCGCCCCAAAAAGGGCGACATCTGAGGCTGCATAATTAACCAGCAGCCAGCCAAACCATTTTTTGGGAACCCCCGTACAAGGATCTGTTGCCACTGCCACAAGTTTATCCCCTAACCGGTGGACTCCGGCATCAAAACCTATCTGAGGCGGTACCAATACCCTGTCATCATGCTTTATGTTTCTTAGCATCCTTTGGAGTTCTTTAGCTGCAAGTTTCCCCACTACATATACACCCCTAACACCTTACTTTTTTGCAATAAATAGATAAAGCAGATGCTTATCACCAATTCTGGCAACATGTAACTTCCATTGTATAGGGCTGAATAAATCCATGGGCTCATCCCCCCAGGAGTCAAGTTGGCAAAAAATATGGCCCCTGAAAATAGATGCATAACAAATCTGCCCATAAGTGCCCCTACAACACCCCCAACGGGCAGATTTTTAAAAAAACCTGCAAACCCCAAGCAACCATATGCTAAAGGATAATCCAGTAGTACTTGTGTTGGATAGACCACCATTGGATCAATGGCCAACTGAACAAGTCCATAAATAACCCCTGTAAAGATGCCAATTTTTGGTCCTCGTCGTAACGATAGCCAAAGTATTGGTACCATAGCCCCTACCGTTATTGATCCCCCTTGCGGAAAAACCATGAAACGAGTCGCTATAGACAATGCCGTACCCAGCGCGATAAAAATAACGATTTCTGCAAGAACATGTGTTCTAATTATAGGTTTGACCTTTAGAATGTTCTTTTTTGTAGTTGACATTTGTTTCCCTCCGCCAGTATTACCTGGTTCAGGTTCACAGGGTCGACAGAAGAAACTGCCCTCTCAGCCGGTCATTTCCCAGCTCCCCAAGAACAATTTGATTAATGAACTGTGGCGCATATTAGGTTTATGTTTACAGCCTCTATTTTTTGCAAGTCTGAACTATCTGCAACACGCCTATTCTGTAGAACTTGAACATGGTTATTTTGTGTATGTCAGATATTTTGGTTGATTGTATAGGCGACCTCCGAAAACCTATATTTTTCCAAAAATCGTTTGCTAAAAACTCTCCAACTGTGTTGTTTGGTTTTCTGAAATGGGTTTTCGGAGGTTGCCTATACTGTAGATGGAATAAGTTGAGATTGTTGATGTTTCTTTGGAATTTTTTAAAATTGTGACCCAGGCTTACCTGTTAATTGTTCCTGGATTAATCTGGCAGAGGTTTAATTAAGAGGACTAATAACTCTTGGGTTACTGATGATATTTTTATTTCTAACCCTAAAGTTGAATATGTTGTGCCTGCAACAGCGGGAAAAGAACGGGATTGTTCAATAGCGTTTTGAGTTACATAGACCAGATTTGAACTATCGGTGCTTGAGAGCTTGTAACTAAAAACAAAGGTGTTATTTTTATGTTGATATGTTTGAGATATACCTGAGACCAAACTCAATTGTGTGTACTCTGAATCAGACGTGTCAACACTTTCAAAAAAAGATATTATGGCCGGTGCTTGCCATACTAAAATCCCAAATACTGCCACGCCTAAAACTAAAACCATTAGCTTCTCAATGATCAATGTTTTTTCCCCCACAGTAGTATTTTCCTGAGAAGAATCTGAGTCTGGCAATATATTTCTTGATATTGTACGGGTTAACTCTAAAAAATGTTTTTATTTGCATGTTTCTTTTTTTCATGCTTACCTTCAGCGTTGCTCTAAACAATTAAAACTTAAATTGCCCTTTTTACCAAGCACTCAAAATTGATACCTCTGCTATAAACATCAATCATCATTGCATTGATGAACAAAGCAACAGTCCCAATTGCTAAACATGGTTTGTGATATGTTCATTTGAGAATTTATTTCCCTGTGAAAACCCGATAATGGTTGTTTGGCGGGGTATTTTTTCTATTGTAGTGTTGGTTTGAGAATCAGTGCTGTTGAATTTTTTATGTGTTTTTTGTTTGTGTGGTGGAGCCGTTACGATGTGTGTCCTGTGTGTGTTTTAAGATATGATGGTGTCGTCTCTTTGGGTAGTTGATTTGGTAGGTTTAATTTGGAATACGTTGGGAGCTGCGTAGTGCTGACGTTTTAGGCAGGTGGCAATTGTTTGTGATTGATGTATGATTTCAGAATGGGTTTGTTGGGTTTTTGGCGCGTTTATGAGGTTTGTGAATATTTTTTGAGGGAGTATATTTTATGATTTTTGACAGTGTCATAATTTAGGCTATCTATTTAAAATTTAGAACGCCTATTAAAATTTAAAATACCTATAAAATAGAAAACTCATGCCAAGACCACAAATGACAAACCAACCCCTCAAACCGACCCAAAGACCCCCCAATCATTAACAAAGTCCAATAAAACAAAACAACTCAACAACACAAACCAAACGCCGCCTAACCACAAAACACTCATTCTCCCACAAACCAACCAACCCAACCGCTCACACAAAACACTATTAAAAATCCCCCCAGATTGTCCGAAAACTAGCAAAACTCTTTGAAAAACAAGAAAAGGACTGGTTTTCTCTGTCCGTTTCCGCCAAAAACACGAAAATTTCTAGTTTTTAGAGTCTTCCACATCAGCAGTCTCAATATCTTTTAACGCAGGCGCACAATAGATGATTCTCTTCTCCTTACCCAACCCTGTCTCTTCTCTTTAGCTTAATCAACTGCCCATAATCAATCATATTTAAAGCAAAACATTGCGGTAAAACATACATATAATCATCATGTCATCGGTAAATAGTTCCAAGGGGACTGCAAGGAGGGGAGGTTTGGGGCTTTGGCAAATTTTTGACTCATGATTAAGCGGGTTGTTGGGTCTATTTTCTTACTGAGAAAGCGGCAAGGGGATAGGGGTGGCGTTTTATGGCTGTATAGGTGTATGCGTTACCGTATTCAGGTTTATTTTCGTTTTTTCGTTTAAGTGTTTTTTCTTTTCTTAATATAGGTCCAGATTTTGTCGCGTTCATATTGAGAAAGCCCAAGATTTTTTATTAAATATTGGTTTACATTTTGGGTGTGTTTGGCCATGTTTTCTAGTAAGTTGCCTCTGTGTTTCTATGGTGGCCGGTTAGGCGTTTGATGCTTCGGGCGCAATTTTTTCCACTAGGTGTTTGTCTGTGGTTATTGTTTGTTGTTGTGTTGGGTGTTTTCGATATGGGGGTGCTTTTGGTTTCTATGGTGTGGATTTTGCAGTGCATGTGTTGGTGGCGTTGGTGGTTGGTTGTTTTGTATTTGCTTTTTTTGTGATGTGTTTGTTTTGTTGTTTTTGGTTGGGTGTATTTTGGGTTTTGGCAAACTGTGGTGGTTTGGTTTTGTGTCTTCCTTTGGGCTTATTGTTTATATGTATCATTAGGGCAGATGTACTATGTGAAGATATCGTATATTTGGACACGCCTGATTTTTAAATTTATCCAAAATATTCTGTGGTTTTGGGGGTTTTATATTTTGTTTAAAAACAAATACCTGGTGTTTGGAAACAAAAAAGGGGGGTGGTTTTATCGAATATGTGTGAACCCTGTGTGGTGCTGTACTCCCGAGCAGTGGTGACTTTGTCTATGCCACTCGTGGGAATATCGTGCTGAGTGGTGGTTATGGTGGTAGTGATGGTGGTGATGTTTGTCTGGTTTTTTGTGTTCTTGAGTTGGTTTTGTTGGTTTTGTTTGTGTGAGTGTTTTTTCGTTTTTAGTTTTGCATGTTTGTTCTGTTGTTTGTTCTGTTGTTTGTTCTGTTGTTTGTTCTGTTGTTTGTTCTGTTGTTTGTTCTGTTGTTTGTTCTGTTGTTTGTTCTGTTGTTTGTTCTGTTGTTTGTTCT
>JAISPR010000159.1 GCA_031274765.1 Nitrososphaerota archaeon
TATAGCAACTTGATTTTACATTGATAGTTTATATATTTCGGTTGTGTATGTTGCTTAAGGCTGTTATTTGATATGCGAGCAACCGATGACAAGACAAGAGAAAACATAGTTTTAGCAATGCAACGCAAAGAAAAACGCAACACCATAGCAATGTGGCTAAACATAAGCATAAGCACAATCGATAAAGTATGGCACAAATTCAAAAAAACAGGCGCATACCTACCCATACCATACACAGGACGCAAAAGCACGCTCACAAACAAACAAGAAGAACAAATACGCACAAAAATCAAACAAACCCCAGACATAACAATCATAGAATTAATAGACGAACTATCTCTAGATATGACTGAAAGTGGGCTTTCACGCCATCTTAAAAAGATGGATTTAACGTTTAAAAAAAGACGCTCCATGCAAACGGCAAAAAACGAGCAGATGTTGTTGAAAAACGCAGAAAATGGCAAGAAAAGCAAAACAGTTTAGATATTAGCAAACTGGTGTTTCTTGACGAAAGCGGCTTAAATTTAGCTATGACTCGTTTGTATGGTTGGGGTGAACGGCATGCTCGTGTAGAGGAGTATGTTCCTGATGTACGCTTTGAGCGTACGTCAATAATTTCTACGTTACGTCTATCGGGTGTGAATGCTCCATTATCGTTTAGGGGTGTTTTGAATGGTGAGGTTTTTGAGTATTATGTGACGCAGGTTTTAGCTCCAACGCTTAGGGTGGGTGATGTTGTGGTGTTGGATAATTTGTCTTCTCATAAGGTGAAGGGTGTTTTAGATCCGATTTATGCGAAAGGTGCATCAGTTTTGTTTTTGCCGCAGTATTCACCCGATTTAAATCCGATTGAGCTTATGTGGTCAAAGTTAAAAGCGGTGTTAAGAAGGCTAAAGGCCCGAACTCATGAAGAACTGCAAACTGCTCTGCAACAGGCGCTAAAGGCTATAACAAACACAGACATCAAAAACTGGTTCACACACAACGGTTACCACTGTTAATGTAAAATCAAGTTGCTATATGTTATTTGTATCGCACTATTTTAATCTACGCCACATTACTATATACGGACTATGGTGAATAGAATATGCTTGATAGGTTTTCACGATAATCAGAACCAATTATTGAATGAATTATTGGAAAAAAACAAGTTTAAACATCAAATAAGTAGCGCTTACCATCGGCAAGCTGACACTATAAGAACCACAAAAAACAAGTTTTCATGGATGTAACCAAAAAATTAATTACGATATTTTACAAGATTATAATATTATGAGTGAAATGAAAAGAGTTAGTTTACTCTTAGTTGTGTTGATTCTTAGTTGTGGCTTTTTATCAATTCTTGACACAGTACAAGCCGAGTCAACCGCACCTAAGCCAGCGGTCCCGGAATTTACTGTAAAACTTGTTGATCGCTCTTATGATGTAGCACCCACTCAAACTACCAATCCTTACACAGGAAAAACGGAAACCAAACCAGGTTACCATGTAGAACAAATAGATATAGACATAACAATCAAAAACCAAAACTACCCTTACACGTTGATGTACCATATTCGCACCAAAGGATACTTTGAAGAAAACTGGAAACCCTGGTCCATCAACAATAATGCGGACTTTTATCAGTCGGACGGCCAGTATACCGTAGTAACAATTCCCTATTATTCTTATATTTATGATTGGCAAGATGGCGCTAAAGTTGATTTTCAGGTAGAAGCTTTGTATGGATCTATGGAGTGGAATGATGATAATTATGTTCCAGGTGTAGGTGGGAGCTGGCATTTTGTTGGTGTAAAAAGTGGTTGGAGTAAAACACAAACGCTAACCATTACATATAGTAATGGAATATTAGATCAACCACCTAATAATTCTGAAACAGATCCCAATTCAAATCAATGGACAGGTTCTATTTGGACGACACTTAGCATAATAAGTGTCATAGTGGTTGTTGTGGTGGTAGTCTCAGTAATTTTGCTTAAGCTTGGAAAAAATAGTCAACACGAAAAGCAACATCAATCTGAGGTATAAAACCCACATAAACAAAGAAACAATATATCTGTTACCAAACAAAATAAAAACTTACAGCTACACAATAACCACCAATTAGCTAACCAACAAACACATGTTCCACCAACACCAACAACAAAACCAGTCACGTACACCAGTAAACAAACCAACAGCCATCGCCAGATGCGACCCTGTAAGTCCACTTACAAAAGTAAAGACAGTTAAAAAAAATATAAAGAATATTATTAAAGAGCGGGCGAGTAAGTTAACTTACCCACAGTTTTTAAAGGCGGAATTAGCCGAAAGGGTCTATAGACGTGGATCGTTTAGGGTGTCTTTTATTTCTTCTACGGTGTAGAGTTTGTGGTCAATGTCTGAGGTGTAGACTAGAAAGATTTCCTCACTGGCAAAGTATCCTTCGGCAATGGCTATGTCTCGTCCGTATTTTTCAAAGTCGAAATAGTCATATGCGGTTAAGCTGGAACCAAGTTTGTATTGTTCAAGTGTATCTTTTAGGTCAGTATTGATTTCATCCAGTATGGCGTAGCCAAGTTTTTCTTCTCTACTTCCCCAAGCATTAGCATCTAACTCTACATATGAAAGATCGTTAACTTGCTCGCACACATTGAGCAGACTTAGGGTGTCTTTTAGGCCATTGGCGTTGCAGTAGGTGACTGCGATTGTTTTTTCGTGTTTGCTCATCTGTTCCAATTTCACAGCTAATAGGTTAAGATCATAAATGTTTTCATATTCGCCAAAGTTAAAGTCTGATTCATAGTCTTGTATGGAATATTCTTCATAGCGGTTGTTTAGGCCGACTTGGGTTTTTAGGAACGCTTGGATTTCGTGGTGTGTGGTTGGGAGATTTATCCAGCCGCTTTCTATTTCACCGTAACTATTCAGTCGTAGCGCAAGGATTCAACCCCCAACAAAAACACAACCCAACCAACACAAACAAACACAAAACAAAACCTCACACCAAAACAACACAACAAACCCAAACACACAACCCAAACACACAACCCAAACACACAACCCAAACACACAACCCAAACACACAACCCAAACACACA
>JAISPR010000033.1 GCA_031274765.1 Nitrososphaerota archaeon
GGGTGTATAATGGTGGGGGTTCTTGGAATGCAATTTTTAGTATGACGGGGGGTGTTATTTCTGATAATATGGCTGAATGTATTAATACTGGTGACTTTGGTAATGGCGGCGGCGTGTACAATGCTGAAGACGGGTATATAGAGGACGATTCGTCTGACGATTTTTTTGACAAAGATAATTTTGTTATGTCGGGGGGTGTGATTTCTAACAATAAAGCTTCAAACGGCGGAGGGGTATATAGCATGGGCAATTTTAGGATAGTTGATGGTGAAATTTCTGGTAATAGTGTTGTTAATTATGGTGGTGGAGTTTATAGCAGTGGAGGTTTTGATAGGTGGGGTGGTACAATTTCTGGTAACCGGGCTGCAAAAGGTAATAACGTGTACTTCTATGATGATACTGTTTGGTCATCTGAGGATGGTGATGTTTGGTTATCTGATGGTGGTTTTGGCTTGAGAGGTATTGTAATTGTTTGTGCATGTGTGGTTTGTGTGATCGGTGGTTTGTTCTTATCTCGTACTCATGTTCGACAGTTTGGAAAAAAAATACGTTGAACTATTCATATTCCTGCCTTTTAGCCTTTTTAATAAGGACTTATGTTGTGTTTGACTATTATCTTTGTTCTGATGTGGTTAGAGCAGATATTTTAAAAAACAAACTGTTCCAAAGCCAAAACAGATGCAACATTTATAAAATTAGACTTGGCTGATGAAATTATACTGTTCTGTAATAATCCAAATAGCTGAAATAAAAACAAGCCAACATCGAATTTTGTCTATATCAAATAGTACCTTCATAGGTTGGCGTGGGCGCTGCCGGCTTTTTTAATTCTTTATAGGTGAAGATAATTAGATATGTCGCAATAGCCCCAAGAAAGAGACAAACGCCGCTATAGCCAGCAACTATACTATAATAATTGGCTCCATAGAGAAAAAGCAGAAAACCACCAATAAAGACACACAGTAACGCCCAATCAATCCAAGTCATAAACTCTCTCCATTCCGTTGAACAACTAATACTTGTGTTAGGATATAAAGCTTCAGCCTAAGTCCTGGCGCATCAAAAAACACTTTAAACAAAAATTACTCGCTAACACCATGACCTTAAATCTCAATCACACTTGGCACGTCCGACATTTTTATATATATCATACGATACAAACAACGGCTGAGGTAAACTATATGTCGGGATCAGAGGTTAAAAAACCAGAAAACCGCGACGAATTTGTAAAAATGTTAATCGAAGCGGCTAAAAAAGAGACAAATTACAAAAATAAACCGGCAAAACCGACAATCATCGGAACCGCCAAAGAATTAGATATTCACAGAGATACCCTATATTCATGGCTCAAAGATTTTAATGTCGATTTCAAAGAAATAATCGACAAAGTGCCGACAACAGGTGACGACACCGATGAATATGGTGAACCAGCATACCTAATCGGTGAATCTCTTGTCGGGGAAGGAAACGAAATTGCACACATCGATCTTCTAATAGGTGATAAAAATGGCCCCGTTGGACAAGCATTTGCAATCGGCATGGCAAACCTCTCCGCAGGCCACACCCCCCTCCTAGCAGTCATACGCCCCAACCTGCCACCCAAACCCCACACACTTATCGTCCCCAAAGTTACTGTTAAAAACATGACTGATACCGGCAAAATTTTTGGCCCCGCCCAAGCAGCAGTCGCTAAAGCCATTGCCGATTCTGCCGAAGAAGGCATTATACCACTTAGCAAACTCGACGAATGGGTCATTGTCTGCAGCGTGTTTATTCACCCCCAAGCAATGGATTACCGCAAAATCTATCAATACAATTATGGTGCTGCAAAAATGGCTCTACAACGAGCTCTCAAAAAATACCCCTCACTGGATAAAATTATCTACGACAAAGACCGCGCCAAACACCCCATCATGGGATTCAAAGTACCGCGCCTCTGGAGACCACCCTATCTACAAATCGCACTCGACGCACCCTCCCTGGAAAATGCCAAACGAGTCATTGAAGCCTTACCCGGCAGTGACCGAATCATCCTTGAAGTCGGCACCCCACTCATTAAACGCTATGGCACCCGCGTCATAGGCGAACTCCGCCAAGCAGCCAAAGACAAATTCATCATAGCTGACCTAAAAACACTTGACGTAGGCAAAGTTGAAGCCGATATCGCCTATGAAGATACCGCAGATGCTGTGGTCGCAGCCGGCCTAGCACCCCCTGAGACTCTTGATGCAACCATACAAGAAGCCCGCCGGCTTGGAATCTATGCAGTTATCGATTTGCTAAATGTAGAAGATGTTTTGGCAAAACTAAAATCCCTAAAAGAATTCCCCGATATCATCATCCTCCACAGAGGCATCGATCAAGAAAGCGGCCAATCCAGTGGACTAGAACGCATAAAACTTATCCGCCAAGCATTCCCAAACAAAAAACTCCTCATTGCAGTCGCAGGCGGCATCGTCCCCGAAACAGCCAAAGAAGCACTTGCCCAAGGCGCAGATATACTCATAGTCGGTCGATACGTTACCCAAAGCCAAGACATCGAACGCTCTGTTAGAGACTTCCTTGAATTAACCCCTGCAATGCGCGAAGACATCGACCTCTATAGGGTTCACACAGAATAAACCCTCACCTTTTCTTTTTTCTTTTGTACCCAGTTATGCTTGATAGCCCACTTGTTCTATGTTAAATACTTAACAACTTCCAACCCAATTTCCAAATCATCTGCTAAAACCATGCAACATGCGTTAATTTCCTGCCATGGAGCTCAAAAGACACCTCCACAACTGCAATGAAACCCTCCTGCAAAGGTGCAACTAATTTATGGATAGCTTTAAAATAATACCCGCTATCAAAAACCCAACCGCAGCAATCACAAACGTGGGCAAATAATTGAAATTACTTGCCAAATAAGGCCCCAAAAATGAACCCACCCCAGTACCCAAACCAATAAGACCATCAAATAAACCTGATTTTCCCTGCGGTATGAGCTCCATAGAAAGCGAAAGTATCATAATATAATACACACCATAGACAAACCCCAATAAAACCAAAACCAACCCTGTTAGAAGTGTGGGTGCAATAACAAATTGAACCACACCTACCAATCCAAAAACAAGCAAACTCCGAAAAAGCACAAATCGGGGAATTTGTTTTCTTAAATTCATAGAATGCGCGTGGTTACGAATCATAAAATACCCTGTTATAGCTCCCAAAGAACTGAGCAGATAAGCAAAATAAACCAAACTTGTTGATGTTAACCCTAAAATGTGATATTGTCCCAACGTATCGCTTAGAAAAATCGGCAGAGGCGTAAAAAGTATACTTGTAGCCAGCGCAAATACGATTAACGCAACAGCAAACCCGCCAAAATTCTCCTGCTTGGGCAATCTGGGCCGATACATTCCATAGGCTTGGATGCCGCGGTAGGCAAAATCAATCTTTCGCTCAATACTGACCAGGCGGCGCTCAAAAATAATTAACGGATCTGCAACAAATATAGCTGAGAGAACAAGTGCAACTATGCTAAGGGCACTGCACAAATAAAGCGTATAGGTCGCTAAAACGGCTGGTGTGGTGGCGAATGCAAACAGTCCAATGGTGGAAGCTAAACCAATTGCTAGGCCAATAAAGTAGCCGATTTCGGTGACCCCCTCGTATAGTCCATAGGATTTTTCCCATTTGTCTCGGCTGTAATTTTCAGCCACTAAGACATTTTTTGGGGCTTCATGAGATATGTGAAGTATTTGCATTATTACGTATAGGCCCACAAATATCAGTATATTTTGTGCCAAGGGATGAGTCATCAAGAATAGTATTATGGCTGAGGAGGCAAAGGAGAGCAGGATGAAAGGTTTGTAGCGTCGGGTTTTGTCGCAGAGATAGCCCCAGAGGTATGAGGTTGGTATTGAGGCAAATACGGCGATGGAGGTCATAATACCCAGTGCGACTAGGGGTCCACCTAGGGTGCTTGTGTCGTTGAATGCGACCAAGTAGAGGGGTATGAAGACACTTAGTAGTCCGAAGGCTATTTCGTGGAAGAAAAATCCAAGCCGCCACATAAGCCATCACACTGTGGGGGGAGATTAAAACTTTTAGTTTCGGTAAATCTTGTTTAGTTTGGGTGTGTGTTGTAGAGTTGTTTGTGGTGTGGGGTGTTTTTTGTGTTTTTGTTGGTTGGGAGGTTTGTTTTTTTGGTTTGGGTGGTTTGGTGTTGGGTATTGTGGGGTGGTTTGGTTTTGTGTTTTTGGTTGGTTTGTTGGTTGATGGGGGTTTGGTTGGTTTTTTGGTGTTTTTTTGTGATTATGGGGCGTAATGACGGAGCTTCAATTGATGCTAGTGGTTGTTTATTTTTCTTTATCTGTAACATAAAACGTAAGTTGGCTTCTTTTGGGCTAAATATTTAAATGGGAGTTGGTCGACTTCTTATTTTCGCTGGAGAGTAAATCTGTACATGGCAAAATTCAAAGTCATAGTTTCCGACCCGTTATCGGGAGCATCCAAGGTTGTCGAGCTTGAAGACGCACGCGCAAGTCCCTTTATTGGTAGAAAAGTGGGTGAAACCCTAGATGGTGCAGTCGTTAATTTGCCAGCATACAAAGTGCAACTTATGGGTGGTTCTGATAGTGATGGTGTTCCTATGCGTGGAAACGTTCATGGAGGCATACGCCGGGCGGTTGTTCTTAGTGGCGGTGCTGGCTTTAAGGCTAAACGCAAAGGTGCACGTAAACGCAAAACTGTTCGCGGTGATACCATCACTGATGAGATTGTCCAAATCAATATGAAAATCGTTGATAGACCTGCGGGTGCAGCGACTATTGCTTTGCCTGCTAAAATTGGGTCGGCGCAGGTGTCTGAACAATAATTTATTGTCAAGGTGCATGCTTAACCCTTATAAACTGCCATAATTTATTTCATATTAATTCCAGACTTATTAGAAGAGAAGACCTCTATGAGTAACGCTACTAAGGCTTTGCCAAAACAGCCCGAAGTCAACATTGGCACCATTGGTCATGTTGACCACGGTAAAACTACCCTTGTTCAAGTATTAACGGGTACGTGGGCCTCACGTCATAGTGAAGAACTAAAACGCGGCATCACCATAAAACTTGGGTATGCTGATATGTGTATCTATAGGTGCCCCGTCTGTTCTTCGCCTAAAAACTATACTATAAAACCTGTGTGTGAGGTTTGTAGTAGTGCGGCTGAGTTTGTTCGTGCGATAAGTTTTGTTGATGCGCCTGGTCATGAAGCATTGATGGCCACGATGCTTTCTGGGGTCGCTATAATGGATGGTGCCATTCTGGTCATCGCAGCCGATGAACCTTGCCCACAGCCTCAAACCCGTGAGCACCTTGCAGCCGCTGAAGTTAGCGGTGTGAAAAACATTATCATTGCGCAAAATAAAATTGACATAGTTGACCAAACCCGCGCGTATGAGAGTTATCGAGAAATTAAGGCGTTTGTGCAGGGGACCATAGCTGAGAATGCTCCAATTATTCCAATTTCGGCACAGCGGGGTATAAATATTGATGTGCTTCTTGATGCCATCCAAACCTTTATCCCTACTCCCAAGCGTGACCCTAATTTGCCCCCGCTTATGTATATCATCCGTTCTTTTGACATAAATAAGCCTGGCACAACCATTGAGGGGTTGGAGGGAGGAATCATCGGGGGTACCATTGCGCAGGGTAAATTTGTGGTAGGTGAAGAAATCGAGATTCGCCCCGGTATTATGCTGGAGCGTGAAGGTAAAACTGTTTATAGTCCCCTTATTAGTGAAATAGTTACTCTGCATTCCGGTATACAAGAGGTTAAAGAAGCAACCTGTGGGGGTTTAATTGGTGCGGGGACTCTTCTTGATCCTTCTTACTCAAAAGCTGATGGTCTAACGGGTAGTATTGTTGGAAAAACCGATCAACTGCCTCCAATTGTGAATGAGCTTACTTTGGAAACGCATGTGTTAGAACGTGTTGTGGGAACCAAAGAGTTGCTCAAAGTTGAAAAAATAAATCCGGATGAAACTTTGCTATTGCATATTGGGGCTGCGGTTAATGTGGGTAAAGTTATAAACATTAAACAAAATATCATTAAGGTAAAGTTGACTCGTCCTATTTGTGCTTTGCCTGGTTCACGGGTTGCTATTAGCCGAAAGATCACTGCGCGTTGGCGTCTTATTGGTTATGGCTTTATAAAATAGTTAGGGTTTTTCTAGCCCTTTTTTTTGTAGGTGCGCTTGGGCTTTTTGGAGGGTTTCTTTGGCGTTTTTAAAGGTCAATTTTTCTTGAGCGTCTTTATAATTTAGCCATACATAGTTGATGTGTTCAAATGATAGTTTAACTTCTTGGGTTTGGGTCTCAATGAGATAAAATATTACTTCTTTATTGATTGTTAACCCTTGACGTCGATAAAAATAGCCTATGGTTTCTCGAAAATCCTCGATGAATTGAGCGTTTGTTATGGCGGTTTCTTCTTTTAGCTCTCTTATAACTGTTTGTTTTTCTGTTTCGTTGGTTTCCATGTTGCCTTTAACAAAATCCCAGTGTCCTGCCGTATAGTTGAGGAGAAGATAACGCGTCTCTTCTTTAATGTTGTTGTATATTATTGCACCACAAGATTTTTCTTGCAACATTTTTCTCACCTAATCAAAACACCATTCCCTCACCCTAAATATTTAAACCAATATCCACAAATACAAATAACGCCATGTTTAACACCAAACATAAAACGAGACTTTTCAGACAGATAGAATGCGCCATTTTATAATTTTATCTGTTTCCATCAACGTTGGCTATCAATCTGAATGCCGCATTTTTATTACGTTGATAGTTATCTTTTAGGCGGTCCCAGTGCCTTTGGGTAATATTTTACCTCTACAGCAAACTATGCTATAATCCCAACAACTATGCCGAATACCCTTTTGCGCCTCCACTTTTGAAGCGGCTAGATGGGTGTAACGTAGAGATCAGCTAAACTCTCATCCGCCGCCCATCATCTATGCGCACAATCCAACAGTTTAACCAATACACCTAGCTGCACCATAATAGTTTGAATGTGCTTAACACCACCCGCTTTCTTGCCACAAAAAGTATAGCAGACTAGTATAAATTTTACGTTACATTATAACATTTATCATGACATACAGCAAAAATTTCCAAGAAGCCATTCTAACATACAAACAAAAAGACCACACCACAAAACAAACCAGCAAACCTTCAACATAACAAACAAAACCCACCACAACTAACTAACCCAAAACAAAAACCGAAAACCTAACACCCAAAAAACACAACCCCACAAAAGAAAAATAACCCCAAAAACTAAAAACCTACACAAAACAACACCCCAACACCTACCTCAAAGAAATCACCCACAATTCAACACCA
>JAISPR010000168.1 GCA_031274765.1 Nitrososphaerota archaeon
GGTGGTGTTTGCAGTTGGGGTTTTGGCAGGTTATGTTGGTTGTTTTTCTTGGGCGGGTCATGTTTGGTATTTTATTGCACCGTCCTATATAAACTAATCTATATTAGGACATTGCCGAAATATTTGACCAATCAGACTAATTTTGATGAAACGGTTCCTGAAAAGTACAAGTTACAAGCAAAGCTTGCGGTTAAGGATGATTATAACTTTGACTTTATTGAGATGGGTCTTGAGCATAGTGAAGCTGAGCTTGAAGTGGGGATTATAAAGAATATTCGGGCGTTTCTGTTGGAAATGGGTGGGGATTTTAGTTTCATTGGTAATCAGTATCATCTTGATGTTGCGGGTGAGGATTATTTTGTTGATTTGCTTCTGTATCATAGGCGGTTGCGTTGTCTTATTGCTGTTGAGTTAAAGATTGGTGAGTTTAAGCCTGAGTATGCTGGCAAGGTTCAGTTTTATTTGAATGTATTTGATGATACGGTAAGGTTGCCAGAGGAAAATCCCTCAATTGGTATTATTATTTGTAAAAGTAAGAGCCGTACCATAGTTGAGTACACTTTAAAAACTGCAAATAGGCCAATTGGTGTGGCAACGTATTCGTATTATGAAAGTTTGCCTGAGGAAATGCGTTCCTTGCTTCCCTCTCCAGACGAAATTGCAGCTATCATTCATGAGATAGGCGAAAACGACACAGCTTAAACTTGTTACTTGCAAAGTACGCTCAAACATCAAGAGTGAAAAGCCGTCAAGTGATGTTGTAGTTCATTTAATTTTTTTCTTTAATTATCAAATTTTGGGGTACAAAGAGTTGCCAATACTTGTCAAACCTAACTTTGTTCTCTGTTGTAATTTCCATGTAGAGATATCGGATGCTTTTACCTATGGTTTGTTTGCATTTTTCAAAAAACTGGTCGGATAGGCGTAGGGTATCTTTAAAGTAGGATAGGATGTATCCTGTTTTTTGGTAGAGGATTTGTTTGTTGTAGAGTTTTAGGTAGTGTAGTAGTTTGTTTTCGTTTGTGTATGGGATTAGTTCTAGGCATTGTAGTAGTTCTTCTAGGCCGGCTATTTTTTCAAAGTCGTTTATGCTGTCAAGTATGGTTCGTTCTATATCTGTTGTGCGAACCCCGTCTGTGTTTTCCATGGTTCCAGCGGTTAAGCGGGGATAGATGTATTGGTAGTTTATATTGTCGAATTCGAAGGGGGTGAAGCGGGTTTTTCCTGAAACGTAGGTGGTGTTGAAGACTTGATTTGTGCACCCGTAATATTCAAAGGCGGTGTGATGGGACAAGTAGGTGTCATTTGTTATGGTGTTTGCTATTTTGTATCGGGTGGGTATTATTTCATCGGTTTCTAAGCTGACGGTGGCGTATAGGTTGCGTTTTATTTGTTTTATGTAGCCTTTTTTTTGGTATGTTTTTAGTATGGAGCCTGCGGTGTTTGTGTTGTCAGTTATTTTTTCTAGGTCTGTTTTTGTAAAGCATTTCATTTTTGCTAATTCAGCATAGTACTTCATCGTTTTATCGCCTCATTTTAATTTTAATTTTCAAAGGTCTATAATTCAACTACTTTTAACTAAAATTAAAACATTACTGTCCGAAACTGGCGAGATAGTTTTAGAATCTACCCTCAATAAATCTTTAAAACACTGGGGTAGTTTATTGTTATAATGTTGGAAACACACATTGAAGAAAGATTATAATATCTCCACTGAACCGTATGAGTATGGATATAAGTAAAAATCAAGCATTTCTAGCAATAACTATAGCAGTTACTTTTGTGCTTCTTATACCTGCTATATATTTGTTGGAAGCTAATAATTGGGTTGGTTTAGTGATATATCTTGGTTTTTATCTTGTCTTTTTTTGGTTTTTAAGACGGATTGCACGTAAATATGGCTTTGATTTTCCCAAAGGAACTAGGGGAGGCAACTTTAATTCATTAAGTGACGAGGGTAAAATATCGATAATGATTGGTTCAGGTTTTTGTTTTGCAGCTATAATAGGCATTATTCTAAGGGCATTTGCTGATTTGTCGGAAACTTATTTTTGGATGATTTTTGCTATCTGTTTTGTTGTAGGGGCTATCATCGGAAATGCCATCCGAAAGAAGGTACAAAAAACCTAAACAAAAGTGCTTAAGCTAATCAAGTTTTTAAGAACTAATTGACCCACAAGTAGTTCGTGCCATCTTTTATTGAGGATAAATTGGGATTTTTTTAGAGTGAAGTGGGTTATCCGTTATTTTATGTCTTACCCGACTAAAACAACCTGACAGGGTTCGTTAAGCGGTTAAATCGCTTTAAAAATTTCCATAAACTCTATTTTTAGGTCTCTATATGAATAATAGCATACGTAAAAACTCTCTAAATGTAAAATACTGACAGACATTTCAGATTTTTTTATGGTTAACGAATTTATATAATCGGGACAATCCCTTTTTAATTGGGCAAAAAATCATTATTCTTATAACAACCTGCCCTTCCAAAGCTATACTACTTTTTTGCAATCCGATGGTGAGTTAGTAAGTCTTGATGTTACAAGGGCGTATAGTATGTGGTTGGTGAATCGGGCAATATTTCTCACCCTATACGTGAGGTGCTAGACAAACTCCCTGCATAATTACAGAGTATGTGGGATTCGGACTAAAGATTACGTGGCGACATCGCCATAAGCAATATTTCTTTCTGCAACTAATCCTCTTTTTTATAAAAAATTTTCAGTGTACTCCACCGAGTGTTCACTTGATTTGTTTACTGGTTCAAACTCTCGACATTTTTTCAATATTGCATTTAAGCGCTTTCATAACCCTTTGCAGTATTGGCTCTGAAAGCCGTTTTTCTATACAGTGAGGGCATATGATGGTCATTATGTTATTTTCATTGAATCCTGACTTATCATAAATAATCTGTTGTATTTGGCAGTCTTTATTATGTTTGCACTTTTTTGTTTGTATATTTTCTATTGAAAAGGACTCTGGGTCTGGTGGGCAAGTAACCATCAAGCATATGATTGTTCCTGTTTCTTTTAGTTCTGACTTTAGTCTGATTACTACATACTCGGGCTTAACATTTGGAAAAGAAATATTCTTTTTGTCTGTACAGGCAAACTCATTTGTACTACAATCCACGCAATCCAAACTGTAGTCTTTTATATTTTTGGGGGCATGCAATATGTTATTTTCATCATCATTTTTATCAGGTATGTCTACAGCTTTGTTGTATTTGCCGTTGGTACAATTTAAGCCTGTTTTTGTGGCATCCTCAAAAAACTGGAAAAGCTCTTCGCCTGAAATTTTTATAGAAAAACTATGTCTCTCAAAAACATGTTCTACATCCATAGGTTCAATACGTGATTGATAATATACTCCGAGTCTCTTGCTAATTTGTTCGTATTCTGAATGCGAGACTTTATGGAGTACAATGACTTGCTCGTTGGTGACGATTTTTTTACTTAAGAGATTATCAATCCCTTGTGTGTTGGCAACGTAACAAAATATCTTGTTTACCTTACATCCGTAGTGATTTTTAAGAATGTTTACAATTTTTTCTATTTCGTCTCCTTTATTGATTGAATCAGTCAACAAAGCTATTTCTTGATGTACTTTATCGCCTAATGGCTCTATAATGCCATCCTTACGTACGTTTATGAAGTGTATGCCTTGGCTTTTTTCAATTAACCGTGAGATTGATTGGTGAAAAAGATGTCTGGCTTTTCGACCCACGATGTAGAGATCCTGTAGGTCTTCTTTTATGATTTTGTCGATAAATGTTTCTAAATCAACTTGTATCTCAGAGATGACTTTTTCTGGCTTGTCTTGAGCTAAGTTGCCCAAATATTCTTTGATGTTTTTTGGTTTTTCTGGTGTAAATTCGACAGGATTATTTGGCATTATGTTACCAAAATATTCTTTGTTCTTGGGCGCACTTGTTATGCTCTATAATTCAGTAGCGATTTAATAAAGTTTGTAATCCTTAAATTGTACTATGGTATTGTTTATGAAAGTGAGTGTTTTTTGATGCGTGTTGTGGTATTGTTTTTAGAAGTATGCTTATTAATGTGTACTGTGGTAGTACGTTTGGGAGTAAGTCCAAAAATAGTCTTGGTTCAAAAACATAGTGGTTTAAATTAACCTATAAGTTAAGTCACAAATGTTTTTGTCCTGCCAAGAAAACTACTCTCAAGAAATCATCAAGGTAGTATATGAAAATGGATGCAACGAATAAGGCTGATTTGCTGTCAAAAGAATTCAAGGTCGCATGTGCGATTTTTAGTTTTAACAAGAAGGATGAAAAAATATGGTTCACGAAACTCTGTGGCTCACTTGAAAAAGATGGCATCGCAAAATCAACTGTGTTGAATGCTCTTAAAACATTATTCGATTATGGAATTGTTAAAGCAGAATATGGCGAAACTGAAAAAGGTAGACCCGGTAGATTGCTATTTGTCGCTGGTGAAGCTACACAGACAATTGGTAAAATCTGGGAAGAATACTGGCAGCCTACCCATCCCCTTTGAAGGAATTACACATATACGACGATTTTTTAACCACTTTTTTAGATAAAAAATTAACTGATGAACACAAAGCTATAGTTTATGAGATTAGAGCTAAGATTTCTCCAGTGCTTGGGTTTATACCTAGAGCTATTCCAAACTATACTAATCATGGAGTACAGCATTCTACAAACGTTGCGAAATTATTCAGTAATTTTTCTCAGAATCTTTACACCTTTAAACATGAATTGTCTGAGCCAGAAACATATCTTATATCACTGTGCATATGGTTACATGATGTGGGGTGTTTGATAGCTAATGAAGACGGTGAAGATACCCATCACTTAAAATCAATCGAAGTGCTGGAAAGCAACGCTTTTTCTCGTTTACGCAAACGTATAGATGTGGATGATTTTAACTGCATAAAAGCTATGATACTTTTTCACTCATCATCAGAAAAAGACTTGAATGATGTGCCTGTATGTGAAATGGCTAACGTTCGATTGAAGCTCATTTGTGCAATATTTCGATTGCTGGATGATTGTGACATATCTGGAGGCAGAAATAGTGATATTCTTTATAATTTATTAACAGAAAAAAATCTGTTAGACAAACAGAGTATACCCCATTGGAGAGCGCATATTAGCATAGGGGCTGTTGGTTTCTATCAGGATAAGTTTGTGGTAGAGTGTGCAAATGTGTGCGATGGGGAACGTAGCATTAAAAATTTAGCTGACGAATTAGCAAAGATAAATAAAGTTTTTAAAGAAGCAGGTTTTCCTACGTTTACGTTATCGGTTATTCCACCTGAATATTAGCATCTCTTTAAGAGTATTTTAGTTTTGTACGAAAGATTTGCGGTTTTGCAGAATTTAATGGCGATTACGTAAAATTAGTAATTAATTTTTTTAGGTTTGTTGGTTTACATATGTTTTTGAAAAGTATTTGTACAGTTTACCCTTTTTTCGTCATTAAGTTGTTGGGTTTTGTGTTAATCTTTGCTGTTACATCTGGCTAAAGTGAGCACGTTTCATAAAGTAGAGTTCAATCTGTTTCTGATGGGGTGCGTTAGAAAGTTTTGATATCTCGATGGAGTATAGTGTGTGGTTGGTGAATCGGGTAATATTTCTTGTCATGTATGCGTTAGGTGACGGACAGACTCCCTGCATACTTACAGGGGATGTTGGATTCGGACTAAAGATTACGTGGCGACATCGCTATAAGCAATGTTTCTTTCTGCAACTACCCTTTTCTTTTTCGCGCTTTAAGTGGACAAAAAACTATGAAATATACAAAGCTTATAACCGTAACTTTTCAAAGTTGCCCCTATGGAATTTTAAGTAGATCAGAAAAAATCTCCACAACCTCCTCAATTTTCTTAGACAAAACACACAAATACTCCCGCCCACCCACCTCAACAA
>JAISPR010000054.1 GCA_031274765.1 Nitrososphaerota archaeon
TTTAATTGTTAATGCCATAGATTCAGCAGTTAATTTTTACAAAAAATATGGTTTTACATTAGCACCTGAACAAGAAAAGCAAAAACAAAAACTCATGTTTCTGGATATAACTAAAAACAAACTATAAACGCAGACTTTTTCGCTTGATTCTTTTTTGAGTGTTCACGTTAGGGAGGTGTGCAGTGTAATAGCCACGAGGGATAGTGGAGTGGAAATTATGGTAAAATGCATGAATTATTTGACAGAAATAAACGTTAAAAAACGGCAAAGTTATGAAAAAACGACTTTATTGCATTATATGTGAAAACTGAATTTTTAAGGGGTCGAATTCGATGCCTTTTTGCACCAAACAGGTGCAAATGCGTTTTACATTATCGCTGCAATGTTGGATTGACACTACCAATGCACTTGGAATAGAATCTCGTTCAGGACATGGCGATATGGAGCAGAAGGATATGAAGAATACAACTATGACCGCACAACGGGCAGACACTATTTGCGTAGAGAAAAGAGTAATTACTAGATCAACAATGAAGGGGTTCTAGCCGTTTGGATAGAAAAGCCCATATTAGACAAATGCTAAAATGAAAGGGTTCTATCCTAAAAGTATGGGAAAGGGTCTGTAGCCTAGCACGGGTATGTATTAAATGGTGATATCACCAATAGTTTTTGTTTATTTCGAAACATAATTCCCTCTTTTTTATATTCGTTTTTCTTTTGACAGAAAAACAGTGTAAACAGTGTCATCAGCGTCAGCAACAACATGTGTTGACTTTAAACTTAAGATAGTTATAGGTAGGTTTCTGAAATTTCTGAAAAAGTTATATAGTCAAATCACAAAAGTAGTTTGTGGAATAATTGTATGGACAAAAACAAGTTTTTTAAAGGAACAATCACTGCGAAAGGTACAGAAATTACTGTTTTGTCCAAAGGTACGGATAATGACTACATAAGTCTGACTGATATTGCCCGATACAAAAATTCGAGAGTTTTCACCTATAGGGCGATAAAATGTTTTTTCATAATTTTACCACTTCTAATGTTTCTTTCTGACAGATAATTCTTGTATTTCACCATTATTTTTTGCCCATTGGTACTTTCATAAAGGCTATTACACTACACATCTCCCTAAATGTGAACACTCTCAAAAATTCATTTGAACCCAAAGATGTTGTTGCAAACTGGATGCGTCTTCGCAATACTATCGAATATCTGGGTGTTTGGGAACAACTTAACAATCCAAATTTTAAAGGGGTCGAATTCGATGCCTTTTTACACCAAGCAGGTGCAAACGCGTTTACATTATCCCCACAACGTTGGATTGATGCTACAGATGCAATTGGCATAGAGTCTCGTTCAGGCCGTGGCGGTGGCACATTTGCCCACAAAGATATTGCCTTTAAGTTTGCGTCGTGGATTTCAGTTGAATTTGAGTTATACATTATTAAAGATTACCAGCGATTGAAAACCAATGAAAACAGTCGTATTTCTCTTGAATGGAATGTTAATCGAATTTTATCGAAAGTAAATTATCAAATACACACTAATGCTATAAAAGAAAATTTGATTCCGTTGGAACTTTCTTCTAAACAAAAGTCCTTTGTGTATGCTGATGAAGCTGATGTTTTGAATGTGGCTCTTTTTGGTATGACTGCGGCTCAATGGCGCAAAGACAATCTGGATAATCAAGGTAATATTCGTGATTATGCAACTATTGAACAGTTGCTTGTGCTTGCCAATCTTGAAAATGTGAATGCTTTGTATATTAGTCAGGGTGTTTCGCAGTGTCAACGTGTTGTGGAGCTTAACCGTCTTGCACGTGAGCAACTTTCTTTGATGTTGAAAAACAAGAGTGTGAATTCGTTGAGACGTCTAGAAGAAAACAAAACAAAATGAAACATTACCAAAAATAGTGTATCTGGACAGCATCTGAAAACCCCTTAACTATCAAGGTGTAAGGTGTAGTAGAGGTAAGGTATGGCAATTTGTGTGGGGGTAGTTGTTGCATTATTTTGTTTTTATCGGTTTGAAGCGTAAAACGTGAGTTTTTGGAGGTTGACTAACGAAATAAGCTTTGACATGATTTACCCTGAAAACACAAAATATCAGCTATGTTTGCTTGTAAAAAATATTTATTAGATTATACGGGCTAAGTTTTTTAATTATCTTGAGAAGGTGAATGTAACACATGTTGTCTAAGCCAATTCCTGCACTCACTTCAAAACAGTGGGAAGCTGTTGAGAAAGAAATTGAACGTAAACCTACTGCTAAGGATGAGGCAAGGTATAGACGTGTTATGGAAAAATTTAGAGATTTCCCTCTTCAAACTATTTTATGCCTTATACTCCCGTATTTGGTGTTGAAAAATTATCCTAAAATTTTGGATAAAACTGATAATGTTAACGAGTTTGGTTGTAAGGACGAAGAAATAAACAGGTTTATACGTGAACAAGTTACAGTGTTTTAACTATACAAATTTAGAGGTCGTAAACTTTTTTGCGGTGCAGAATTGTTACGACAATAATTTTGCACTCAGATAGTCGATAAATAACCCTGTATTTACCCACTCGAAAAGAGAGTGCACCACGTAAATCACCAGTCAACAGTTTACCTGACATTGGGTGACTTTCTAAAAACGGCAATTCTTTAAAAATCCGATCCCTCACAGGCTTATCTAAATCTTTCGCCTGCTTAAGAGCTTCCACAGAAAGAACAAGATTATACTTCGTCTTCATCAATACCCAATTCTTTTAAAGCTTCTTCATAAGAATAGACACGTCCTTCAGCAACATCTTTCTCGCCACGTGCAATACTTAGCATTGCCTCTTTATCACTCATGATCTCCAAAGTCTCCCTTAAAGACTCAACCTCCAAAAGGAGCTGGGGAAACTTTTCAACAACATCAACAATACGCTTTTTCTCTTCTTCAGTGAAAACAGCCTCAACCATCAGAAAACACCAATAATACTAACTGACTGACCCTACAAAATAAAGTTTCCTAAACAATAATCCTTTTTAACTCTTTACAGAAATGCCTTCTCACGTAGCTATCATTAAATACATGCGATAACTGCTGTGTTATGTGGGAAAAAATGGGAAACTTTGAAGACAGTTTGTTTTGTACTTAATACATTGTTAAAACTGTTAAATTTATGTTAAATTTTTATTTACAATTCATATTGACGGGAAAGTTGTGTGTGGCGCTTGTTAAGTGCACTTAATTCCCCCCATTATAGTATACAGATATTTTTTATTCTGTTTCCCACTTTTTGTTTCCCACTATTCTCTAAGATGACCCCTTGACAGTTGGTTGGTATTTTGGTTGTTTCATGTCGTGAGTATAGTTTTTATGAGGTGTATTTAGTGTGTGGTTAGTTGTCGTTGTGGGTTTTGATTTTGATGTTGTGTTTTTCTGTGATGTATTTTAGTTCTTGTGTGTATTGGCCTATGCTGTGTTCTTCTTGAGCTTTTCTTGCACAAAGATACTCTTTGTTTTTGACGGTTTTTAGTCTGAAATACCATCCTTCGTTTGCAAGTTTTAGTATTATTTTCTCTTTCTCCAATTCTCTAAAAGACAACTCTAAGGGTTTATCCTCAAAGTAAACATTATTTTCTAAACACGATTCAGTTGAAATCTGGTTGTATACTTTAATTTTTGCGCCAGTTGTCTTGGAGTTTATAGAGTTATTGTATAGAAGTGTTTTTCTTTCTGCTATTTTGTCGTGTTGTCTTATATCAAGCAGGGTCTCCCACTCCGAGTACGTTATGGGTTTGTTTATGAATTCTTGTTGTAGGGCTTGGTTTTTTTGCCATATTAGATACTCTACGTCTGTTTTGTAGCCGTATTTTTCAAGGCTGTAGCGCATTATTTCTTCAGGGTTGTGAGGACCATTTGTGTGGTTTATGGTTTGTAGGATTTGGTATTCGCGTTTTATGTCGGTAATTGTGGATGTAAAAAACTGGTCTGATGGTAGGTTTGTGAGTGTTTGATGGCTGTGTTTTGGGTAGTGTCTTTCAAGTGTTTGGGCTGTGTTTTCATCTACTTGGAAGGTTATGAGGGTTTTACAGATTTTGGAAAGAAGTGGTATTTGGATATTTTGGGGGTATTGGTCAAAGCTTTGATCCATTAAGGTTACATATGTTTTGTATTTGTGTATGGTTTGTAGGGTTTGGGGCATGTTTCTTGTGAGGTATTGGTGAGCTTCATTTACGTATATGTAGTATGGTTCACACCACCTTCCATAGGTGTCTTCGCGTGACATAGCAGCATTAAATATTGATGAGAGAATAAGACTGCCTAAGAAAATGTTGGTATCTTTTGCAATGGTGTTTTTTGGCAGGTCTACTATGATTATTTTATTCTCGTCTATAGCTTGTTTAAAGTTTATGTGTTTTTCTGTGGTTCTAAGCATTGGTGTTACGGTTAGGTCTTCGCATAGTCGATACAGTTTAGTTAGAACAGAAAGGGCATCTTTTTTGTAGAGTGTGCTGTATGGTCTTTCCCAAAAGGCTTTGAGGTTTTCTTTTTTGCATTTTACCGTGAGCTTGTCCCGAAAGGCCTTATCAGATAACACCCTATACACATCAGAGAGTTTAGGATTTTCTTTCTCCAAAACCAAATATATCGCATTTAGTATAACATCTTCTAGGCATATTTGCCATCCTTTGTGGTAGATTTTTTCAAGGGTGTCTGTAAACATGTTTGCTATGGCGTTATGTTCAAAGGGGTTATTGGTTTCTAAAAAGTTGAGTTGTACTACCCGGTTATCAAACTTGTCCTCAAAGGCAGACCAGGGGTTAATGTAAACCACTCTGTCCCACTGCTCAGGTGGAATATGCGACAGTACCCAAGAGGAGAGATATTGCTGTGAATCCAACACCAAAAAACCCTCATCACAATCAATATGCTGCTTAATCATAGATAACAAAAACTGTGTTTTACTACACCCAGAACAACCCATAACCAAACAATGACCCCTATCAACAGCATAAACCCCACGCTTCAATCTACGACCCACAGACGGATCAACATCTACATCCACACCCAACACATGAAGCCTACCCCTATCACAGCAAGGTGAATTTGAAACCTTACCACTCACAACAAACAACCTCATTTCTGTAAAAACAACTATAACCAGAATTTAGTAGACAAAAACAACCATATTAAGATACTCCAAAATGACTAATGTTGTAAACATCTAAAATAAAATCCTAAACTCCGCAAAAATTAACCGTAATTCCCGCGATGTTTCTTACCACATAAGCACAAATGCATAAATTACAAAAACAACCCCAAAAAAACTTCAAACCACAAACCATATATTGACAAACATCACATTATCCACACATTACCGTGGTAAGAACAAATTCTTACCACAACAAAAGGAGCAACACAAAATGACCAAACCATTCATCCACATCAACCACAAAAACAAAAAACAATACGCATCCATATACACCCCACGCAGACACAACGGCAAAAAAGACAACCAACCCCAATACCTAGGAAAAGTCATCAACAAAGAAAAAAACA
>JAISPR010000057.1 GCA_031274765.1 Nitrososphaerota archaeon
AACCAAACTCTTGGATAATTTTACCACAACTAAAATACTCATCCAAACGCAAAAAATTAATAGACACCCCATACACAAAAGCATAGCTTTGGCTTATGAAACGCATCCATCTCAGAACGATACGACACTCCACACCCCACATACATACCCATAGCCAAATCAATCAAAGAAAAAAAGTAGATGTATTTTTTGCCTTCTTTTTGAGAACCCGTTCAGTAGTGATGTTCTACACTTAGGCATAGCCGGTTCCATCACCCGCCAAATCACCCTTAACCCCTCCCTCGTCTTTTATTAATAAAATAAAGACGTTTAGAGTATTAATTTGATTTTGGGGTCATTATAGAGTTGGTCAATATATTTGTGGTTGATTTTTAGTCCCGTAAGGGGCTCTAAACAATACAATATATCTTGTGTCATGCGATTATATTTATTTAGTAAATGGACCGTTATGAAAAGTCGAACCCTTTTTTATAGGTCTATTTTTGGGGGCGGCCCATTTTTTGTTCTTCTGGGTTTAAAATTTGGGCTGTGTGGTGGATGTATTTGGGGGGTTGTGGGGCGGTTTTTTATTTTTTTGTGTTTGTGTTCTCATTTTGTGAAGGGGTATGGGTATTTGTGGTTTTTGCAGGTGGTTTTGTGGGTTTGTCTAGTATTTCGATGTGTTCTTTGGCGGTTTTTATGGTTAGTCTTTGCATATGCAAGTGGTAGTTATTTATTGTTGTAGTATTTATATATGTTTTGGTATATTATTAATCAATATTCTAGATTTCTAGGGGTTTATATTTGTGTTTGATTCATATGTTTTTTGTGTTCTGGTGTGTGTTGGAGCTGATGTTTTAAAAACCCAAGAGACTTTTGTCCCAAAGCCGGGAAATCAAATGCCCCTAAATAGCAGACAAAAGAAGTTAACTTCAAACTATCCTTAATTCGTCAATCACCGATTGACGAATTATTCTTTAAATTAAGTTGGACCCATTATCAAATTTTAACACGAATTAATCATTTATTTCAGAGTCTTCTGAATTATCCGCCTCACCAGTAGTGCAAGTAAAACATGCACAATACCCTAAATAGCAGAACTGATGGCTCAAATCGGTTGCCGCAAGGGTGCATTTTACACCGTTTTGTCAGTAACGACAAGGTTATTTTTTTCTTTAACCTGAATTCTCAGCGAAATTGTAGTATACAGAGCTGAAAAATATTCACAATAACTTGCTGTACATAGTTAATTATGTTTCATTATATCGACTTTTTATGTGTTAAACTTGTTTTTTGTGCATATGTTGTATCACAATATTTAGACCACAACGCATATTATAATTATCCTATACTGCGGGAAAGTGTGCTGTGAAAATAATATTAACTCACACAAACGTTTCAATCAAGAAATTAATTGCAAATATAATTTAAAACAGGTTCACCTATTTGTATACTACAAAACTAGCGAGAATTCAGGCTTTAACTCGACCAGGTTCACATCATGAGTAGTCGTTTTATGTTGGTTCAAAAGTTCTCACTATATAGGTTCAAACATGTTTCTACCTTTTTTGATGATTCCAGTTCCTTTCGGAACTGCTATCACTTCAACAAATCTAATTAACCTGCTTGAACATTCAAGGTTAGCCAATTAGCCATTATCGTCAAGAGGGAGCATTTGAGAGGGATAAATAATATGACTGAATTAAACCGTGACATAGTGAAAAAGTATGGATTAAATGCAGGTGCAAGTGTAGTTGGCATAGTTGCATGCAAAGATTTTAGTTTAGCGCCAGATGGTTTTAAGCCTTCGGATAATTTGGATGGCTGTCGCTCGGTAATTGTTTTGGGCGTTCCCTTTCCGCAAGAGGCCTTAACTTCTATGAGCAATGTTGAATATACCGCGCTTCGTAATGCGATACTTACAAAAATGACCGATATCGCAAAAATAGTGGCAAAACAGATAACAAAGCAAAGTGGCTATAGAGCAAAAGCGATAAGCGCTTCAGGTGGAAAATATGTGGATGGCAAACACTATGGCACCATCTCTTTGAAACATGCGGCTGAATTGGCTGGGCTTGGGGTTATTACTCGAAACGATTTACTGACTAGCCCTAAGTATGGGAATCTGCTTTGGTTCAGTGCTGTTTTAACTGACGCTGATTTGATTCCAGATGAAAAAGTACCGTACAATATCTGTGTTAACTGTAACAAATGTGTGGAAATCTGTCCTTCGGGAGCACTGAATAACCCGGCTTTATTTGGAAATAAAGAGTGCGGCAAGTTTTTTGTAGTAGAAAATAAGAAAGTTCTAATAAAATGTTTTTTGTGTCGCAAAATATGTCCTTACCGTTTTGGTGAATAAATAGAAAGGGGCTACCCTGAAATCGTTAATCTGTAATTCCCGGAAATTTTTTATCACCAACATCAACATAACAAAATCACAATCAATTTTTTGGGTGTGGGGGAGTTTATTGTTTGTGTAGGCAGTGTTTGATGGTTGGTGTTGTTTGATTTTTGGGGATTGGTTTTGCAGGATAGGTTTATGTGTAGGCGACCTCCGGAAACCCATATTTTATCCCTAAACAGGGCGTATAACAGTGTTTCAAACCATATTTAGAATGTTTTCGGAGGTTGCCTGTAGTGTGAGGTGAGTTTGGAGTTTGGGTGTTTATTAAGCATTTGTTGTTTATGATGATGTATCTGGTTTATGATTTGTTGTTGCAAGATAAGCTTTTGTTGAAGGTTTCGGTGGATGCTTTTTTGTTATCACGGGGAGACTGTCCATAAGTTATATTTTTCGCGTTTTTTGTGGAAACGGGCGGAGAAAAGGGGTTTTTTCTTGTTTTTCTGGGGTTTTGTTAGTTTTTGGACAGTGGGGGGTTTGGACATTAATTGGGTGGCGGTGGCACTACTGTGGTTCCTAAAGGTTTGTGATCTCGATAGACTCTATTCTACATATTGTGTAATTCAGAAAAGTTTGGACGTAAAGACTGTCTCGAAGGGTTTTTGTCAATTAGGTGGGTAGGTCAAAAGTTTCGCTACGGCGGTGGTTGTTTGGGTATAAGGGGGAACATACAGGTTTAGAGAAGCAAGGATAAGTGAACCCACCTAAATAGCAAGGGCCCTGAATTTTTACTGCTCATGTTGCGAACTGCTATGCTCTAAAGTGTATGTTCTGTTGGTTTAAAAGCCAAAAGATATGTGGGTGGTCAAACGATTCCGCTTGCATATTCCCTTAACGCTCATATTCAAGGTGACGTACCCATATCACCAGTAGAGGCACGAAGACCAAGGTCTTTGTTTTATCGACTCATGCTTTTACAGTGCTTTTAAAACTGTTGAGCCGGTTTGGTTTTTAATTGTGGCGAATTCGCCGCAATTATTCACATTGGGTAGTTTGGAGAAAAATCTTTGGAATTATTTATATTATCGGTTGTTGTGTATTTTTTGGTTATTTTTACAATATTTTCTTATTTTTGAATATTTTTGAGTGTAATTTAATTTTTAGCTGTTTTAGGTAGCTGTCAAATGTAGGTTATAGTGTTTGTTTTTATTTTTATTAATCATGACACATTTTGCAGACAACCACATGGGCGGGTATAAATAAAAAGTAACGTATCCTGCCAAGTAGTTTGGAACATTTCACACCTCAAAAGTTTATGCTGCCGAGTTGAACAATCAATGAAAAAGTTTTGTATAGCAAAAAATTAATACAACTAGTTATTTTTGTTAAAGAAATAGATGGAAAATGACAAAAGACAGATTTATTGTAGGTAATAGAGAAGGCATTATAACAGGAAGAAGAATAATTACGGATTCTGAAACGGGTGTACAGTATCTTTTTGCATATGAGGGCTATGCGGGAGGTTTAACTGTATTGGTAGATAGAGACGGAAAGCCAATTGTGGATAAAAATCACCCGCGATAAAATAAACGACTTTGACAACCAATCATTAACATGAGTTAATAAAACACTCAGGCACCCTTGAAAATCTATGACAAAACATATCACATGACATATATGAAATTAATAGGCCCATCTACCAAGTTTGAGGTTTTTGTCAAACCGAGGTAGTCAACAAGTTGTTATGATATAGCGCGTTTAGAACATATTTGAATCTATCTTAGAAACGAAATAGAAGGCCCCTTAAAATAGCAAAGACCAAATGTTGTGTCTGATGGTTATTTTTTCATTTCTATGATAGTTTACCGTATTTGTTGGTTAGAAGAGTGGTGAATCTGTTTATTCAGACGTTTTCACCACACCCCACGATTTTCTTGCAAAAGTTCTCTTTTGTCTTTTTATAGAAACGGTATAGTAATGGTGTGATTTTTATTTGCATCGATTAAAAAATTTAATTGAGGCACATCTTTTTTAGAGGTTATATTTTATGTTGATAATTTGAGAAAAACCGCTACATTAAGCATTTTAAGCGGCGTAAAATTTCCAATAAAAGTTATCGAACCACAACATAACAACAAAAAAAGAGAAACATTACATATTGTTTGTGATAATGTTTGACTTTGCGCCGTCTGATTTCGAGTTATGGCTAGCTGGGTTAATTTTATAATAATTTTTTATTTGACTATAGGTCAAATGGTTGATTCTAAGTTAAGTGTCTGGGCATTGTTTTTTTCAATATTTACATAAGTGTAAGTGCCGCAGCAGGGGCATTCCATTTTACCACGATAATGTTTGTTTAGGGTAAACATTGATTGTGTAACTGTGAGCCTAAAAGATTGATTACAGTTTTGACATATGTAACGATATTTTTTGGACAGATAACGATGTAGAAGCATTCCCCCTGTCCAACCTATTATTATAACCATGATCAGAGGTATAAATGTGTAATATAGAGACATTGACGCACATGTATTCACCATCAGGTATAAATATGTTGATTTATGGTTTAGAGTTTTGAAAATTTATCCATTACTATATTTTGCGTAGTTCAAATTTAACTTGTAGGATACATCTGAGCACTAACAAAACATAAATACACTTGGATTAATCTATGGCAACAGTAGTGTTTTAACAGTTGTTTGTTTGAGCGTACTTTTTTTAAAAATTTGAGCCTTACTCACAGGGGCAGTTTAGAAAAAAATGCTTGGAATCATTTATATTACCGATTGTTGCTTGATTACTTTTACAATAATTTTCTTATTTCAAACTACACAAAACTCTGACAAAAACCACCAAGACCACAATATATACTCATGTTTAGCAGCTTGGGAAAAAATACTTTGAATTGGTTATATTACAGATTGTTATGAATTTGATAATGTTTACAATGTTTTATTATTTTTCGAATATTTTTTTAGCGTGATTTAATTTTTGACTATTTTAGGTCAAACTGCCAAATATAAACATATAACAACAAATAAAAAGATATAACAACCAGTAACGTTTAGTGAGATTGTTTTTTAACTTTTACACAATCTAATTTTTCAAATATTTTTTGAACAATTTAATTTGACTGTTATAAATCAAACCACCAAACACAAATTATCATTTAAACAGATACCCTTATTTCTTCTCTAAAATAAATTCACTTGTTAACTACCCCAATTTGACAAAAACCCCAAAGTTGTCAATCAGAAACTAAAAAAAGAAAGAGAAGAGAAGATTTATGGCCGTTTTTTGAGCAGTATTACTGCTTGTAGGATAATAACTATAGCAATGGCTGCAATAATACCTGCGATCGCGGGAATGAAATATTGATCAGCTATTGAGAGTGTTGGTTCTACAGGATTTTGCGTTGGCGGTGCTGAACCTACATTAAATGCACTGACTGCACGCGAGGGGAAATAAGACAGACTTCCAGCAAACGTTGCATAGAGGGTATATTTACCCTCGATATCAGGAGTCCAGTTGCAACTAAAGAACCCATCACCATCACTTGCTGTAGTACCAATAACCCGAGAATTATTGTTTGCATCAATAACACTTAGCGTTACAAGAACACCTGTCAGCTCGCTTGGCCGGGGCTTTTGCATGTAAACATAGTTCATCCAGTTATCCATATTAGTATCTGAGATACATGGAAGACCATTTGGGAATCTTGCAGCTTGTTCAGGTTGACTGGCACCCAAAGATACGTCCATAACAGTTCCTGTTATGGTGACGGTTTTTCCAGCAGAAATTTGTGTTTGTGGCACTGAAACAGTAGTTGCTGAGGGGCCCCGCCCTATATCATAGATTTTGCCATCATAGTAGTTGAGATAGAGTAGTTGGTTACCATAGGCCGCCATAGGTTGGGTTTCTGTTTGTATGCTGTCAATTTTCCAAAGCAGTGTTCCATCAGTTGAGTTAATCGCCCAGATTTTTCCGCCAAGCCAGGTGGGGTTGTTTGGACTGTGCTCATTAGCACCCATATAGACAGCATCAGAGGTTATGGTATAGTAACTATATGAACCCTCAATTGGCCAAGTTCCATAGGCAGTGTTTTCTCCAGCATTTCCAACATAGTAATCCCAGATCAGCTTCCCAGTAGTGAGGTTAAAGCAAGATAGCGTTCCGTCATAACCGCATACAAAGAGTCTGCCGTCACCGATTTGAAGATTGTTTGATGCCCCGGCAAAAATTGCAAAAGCATTACTAAAACGATCGGTGGTGGCTATTTTTTGTCCGGTTAGTCCACTATAGAGATCAATTGACAATGTTTGATGCGGATAAATTGCAAATACGGGCATTCCATCATCTGTGTATCCAGCTGTTTCCACTCTGCCAGCATAACTTCCACCATCTGAAAATACAGTAACGTTTAGAGGACCCCACAAAACTTTGGCCGCCTGATTCCCGGTAGTTGATTGTATTGCACCTAAACCTCGAGCATTATAGGGAGCAGCCACATATTGGCCAGGAGTAATATCAAATGCTATTAGCTGATTCAAGGGTTCAGTTGTATTAGTTGCAGCAATTGAAGCAGAACAGATCAAGCGATCATTTGGAAGCGTTCCAGCCGTAAAGCCTAAACCACGTATCTGAGGTATACTGACGTTCCACATATACCCCAGTGAGAAATTCCAGGTTCCTTGAGAAACAATGTAGACAGAATTAGGATCATATAACCAATTGTATGTATAGCCAGCACTTTGCGCAATAGCACACTCAAAATATGTCGAATTCCAACAGGCTAACCAACCGCTTGCACCATTAATATAATATATCAACATTTCACCATCCGGACCAAAAGTTACTCGTCCGCCCGAAGCAGCACCGGTAATGGTTTGTAGCACTTGGCCAGTTAAAGGATCAAAGGTTCGCCAGGTTGTTCCGGCTGTATCCCAAAGAAGCTGAGTTGTACCAGTAGCCATTGTAGATTTTGAAAAACTAAACCGTTGCAAATAAGAAAGGCTATTATTGTAATCAGTTTGCGTCCATATCACTTCATTAGTTGCCAGATTAATTGCTTCAAACCCCATACGCTGCGTGCCAGCATTTGCATTAGTGTAGTACTGCGGCAGGTTAACATACATAACACCATTTGAAATACAGGGCGAAAAATATTGATCACTACCACCCGGCCAGCGCCCAAATTGATATTGCTCATCAGAGCGCTCACCACCGACCAAACCACCCATAGTCCATGTTCGGGACCACATTACATGAGATGAATAGGGCCCACGAGTGTAGGGATTATATGCGTTTTGTACGCCAGGTTCAGCAAATCTACCAGCTAGCCAGCCTCCTGCGTATATGTACCATTGATGGTTTTGGGCTTCAATGGGAAAAATCCAGTATTCGTCTGGAAGAGGATATGAGATGATAGGCTGTTTTTCTGAGGGATCATCGGTTACTCTAAAGGTGGTTGCGGGACTAGTTGAGGGGCCATAGTTAATTCCTGCACTTGGTCCTGAGGGGATGGTTTCTCCGGCGTAGCTTGCAACTACAGTATAGTTACCGGGGGCTTGAGGGATAAAAACGTATGTACCTGCGCCTGCATAAGAGGTTTCTAGGTTAGTTATGTTTTTTACGCTTCCGTCTGGGTGGGTTATGGTTAGTGTGATGCCGCTCCACCAGAAGTATCGGGGAGTTTCGACAGGGTAGACTGAGGGGGGAACGTTTGCGATGATGTAGGTTATGTAGACTAACTCACCGACTATTTGGGGGCTTGGTGCTGCTGCTACATAGATGTAGGTTGTGTGGTTGTATCGGTCGTCTGCTTTGAGTGTCGTGGTGAATACTGCAAACATAGAGAGGGTTAGTAAGGTTAGTATTGCTATTGTGTAGAGAGGTTTTTTTGTTTGGATTATTTTTAGAAATTTATTAGACATTTTGTCACCTTGTTTTGGGAGTAAAGTGTAACTTGAGGTTTATTTTAGGATTTCGAAATGTATAATTCACAATTCTTGGGCGAGTTTTCTGTCTGCATAGTTTGTAATATAATAATCGTTCAAAACATCTTATTCATGAAAAACGATTCTTTACAGATGGCCTCATAACAAAAACAGTATGCATCATGGGTGCCATAATATGTAAATTTTGACCGATATTACAACTAACGCATCATGACATCAAAAATACAATCCAATATGTCAGGCCGTCGTCAAAAACGTATCCATCAACTTGGGCATTGCTCGAAATTAAGATATTTTAACCTGCAACTATGCGATTATTGGTCATGAAGGATGTTTGGGTCGTTTTATTGTTTTAATTTTGTAGGTTGATTTTTTTGGACTTGGGGGTTAATCATGAAAAAGGAAAATGTGAGATATCATAATAGACAATATGTTGTCAGTAAAATTTATATCATACTGTCAGGTTTTCCCGAAATGACACCCGTTGAAAATTCAGATACATATAAATTTCACAATAGCTTAAACAAGCGTGTGAGGGATTTGTATGAGTGTCAAAAATAAAACCTCAATCATTAAAAAATGTGTCATATGTATTATGATTTGTACATTATTGTTAGGATTAACAAATATTTACACACCCACAATTGTGAAAGCAACAGACACCCCAACACCTTCAGAGGGCATCGACTATAACATCTGGCTCTTAGATATGCCAACAGGAACCATACTCTCAAGCGGCGACCTAAAAAAACAACTCTATAACAACTGGTGGTATCCAGGAACAAACACATTTCAAGGCTACGACATGTTTCAAACCCCACAAAAAGGCGCAGGAGAAAAAGCATTTGGCAGCCTCTATGTCCGATGCGAATTACGCGAAATTATCCCAGGCAGCGGTAACCCAAGCGGCAGCTGGGGCATTGGTGCAAGCTGGGGCAAACTGGGCTATCATAAAATGACAACAGACGTAAAAGCAGCAGTCATTAACGATAATGCACGCGGCGATTATGCCAAAAGAAGCTACACCTGCATTGGACAAGTTTGGGGATATTCAAAAGGTCAACCTGCAATGTTTGAACTTTTTTACATGAATACAAAAACAGGAGATTCCTCATTCTCTATGCGACAACCTCAAACCACAGGCTCCATTATTAATGCGCCAGTACACATCCCAATCGGCAATGCATTTACAGTCACATATGAGTGTGCCGGGGGAGTATTAAGAGTCTGGGTTGAAAGCCAAGAAGCCAAAGTTTCAAAAACACAAATATATCAAGGCCAACTAGCCAACCCAGATAGCAACTCGTACTATTTTAAAGTAGGAAACTATGATCAATCATCAGATGCAAAAAAAGATACCCCTCCAGATCCAAAAGATGTCCACACTTTAATTGGCTTCAAATCAATAATAGTTGAACATAATCCGATCAGAGGCCGTTTAACATACACCAATGGCAACCCAATCGCTAATCAAATAATTACTTATGTACTAAATGGTGGCGGAGTATCAAATCTTAAACTAACCACACAAACAGACACCAATGGTTACTACTACATTGCCAATGTTCCCAGCAATGGAGGCATAACAACAGCAAGTGTAACGATTACAGTACCAACAATTTCAGGTTACACCTCAGATAAAATGGGCACCATCAACATTGCAGCAACGCCTACCTCAGACATCACAGGTGTAAGAAGTGGCAACACCTACAACATTGTCTATACACCAACTCAGACAACCACACCAACGCTACAAACAACTACACCAGCAGCTCAACCCACAAAAACACCCACACCCCAACCCACACCCACAAAAACACCCACACCCCAACCCACACCCACAAAAACACCCACACCCCAACCCACACCCCAACCCACACCCCAACCCACACCCCAACCCACACCCACACCCACAAAAACACCTCAACCAAAAGCATCAATTGATTATGTTACTGAAACATTAAAAGGATTAAACGGTGCGTATATAATAAACGGTAAAACAGTTGATATAGTGGGAAACTATCCTATTGATGCTTCATGGTTTGGCACGACAATATCTATAATTAAAAAAGGTACCGGGTCAACCGCCGATAGCACAGAACAACGTTTAGCTATTAAAGCACGCCCAACTACACCGACACCAAGTAAAACCGATTGTACAACACCACAAAATAACAACGGAGCCATAACAGGGGTAACAAACACCATGGAATATAGCGCAAACAACAGCATAAACTGGAAAGCAATTAAAGGGTCAAGTGTTAGTGGATTAAAGTCTGGAACATATTATGTTCGTGTTAAAGCGACAAGCACCACATTTAAGAGCAAAGTTGCTACAGTAACCATAGATACCTACATAGCCAATAGAAATACGTATAGTACACCAAATACCATCAGCTATGTTGTACACTCAGGAGATAGTTTGTGGTCTATTGGACAAAAGTTTAACGCAAAAGTTGATGATATAAAAAAACTCAACGGGCTTACGAGCAACACCATTTATCCAAACCAACAGTTACAAATCCCACAGAACATAAAACTGAGCAACGTGCAGGTTACATCACCTGCACCGTAAAACGTAGCGATACATGTGGCAGTTGGCACAAAGCCATGCTGCGACCACTATTGCTATTATCCTAAATTCCGCTTATTTTAGGTACTACAACATCAGCCGCTTCAAGTAAAAACCTCTGCTTTTTAACAACCTCACAAAAAACAACCTCACCCCAAAAACCCTACACCTCAAATTCCTAAGAAACAACACCACATACTCAATACAAACACCCTGCCCAAACCGCACCCCAACCCCACAAGAAACAACCAAAAAAATAAACACCAACAACATAAACCCCACAAAATCAGGCTCCAAATACACACACAAAGACAAAACCCCCAAATCATCCCCAACAACCCCAAACATCCGCCAAACAATCTGCCTAGTATAATAAAACGACACAACCACACAAGTCTCAAACCGATCACTAGACAAAAACACAAATTTACCACACCCCAAAAACACCCCCCAGACTGTCCAAAAACTAACAAAAACCTTTGAAAAACAAGAAAAGAACCGATTTTCTCCGCTCGTTTACACAAAAAACACAAAAAATCTAGTTTATGGACAGTCTCCCCCACACCACCCTCACCAAACCCCTTCCCACCCACATCTAACACAGCCCCAAAAATCTCCTGCCCACACCGCAACGAATCCAAAACCAAATAAGCAAACACCCTCCGACCACAAAACCCACCCCCACCCCTTCACAAACAACCCCCCAGACTGTCCGAAAACTAGCAAAAATCCCAGGAAAACAAGAAAATAACTGGTTATTCGTCAAATCAGGTGGGTGGGGTCAATAAGTTTTGTTGCGGTATAATGTTGTATGGAACATTAAGGGAGAACATAAGACGTTTAAAGAAGAAAGAATGAGTGTACCCACCTAAAATAGCGAAAAGCCAAATAACTGTTTTTCTCCGCCCGTTTCCGCCAAAAACACAAAAAAATCTAGTTTTTAGACAGTCTCCCCCGCTCATTATACTGCACCACATACTTTGGACACACAATATCTACATGCCCCCCACAATACCACGATACATAACAAGCCTAGCAAGCATACGTATAAGAAAAAAAATCCCTGCCTCAAGCAACAAAGATAAATTAGCCTCTGAGAAATAACCCGCATCAATAAGAGCACAAGAAGTACTAATTCCTTGATTTTTCATCTCCACTATCGTATTAGCAAGGGTTGTGACATCTCCAATGTTGCCTGCTACGTAGCGAAAATACAGGGGGAGCTGATTTTTCGGTCAATGGCTAAGATGAGTCTTGTTTCATATTCGATATCTTTGCCGCTGTGATGGCCCCAGTCGGTTAGGGGCATGTTTATTTCGTTTGGTAAACCGGTGCTGTCTATAACTATGTTGGGTTTGTCTTTGCAGACTATGGGTGATATGCTGCAAAGAAGGTGCGTTGAGTTTTTCTTCGCCTGTGTAGTTAGGAGTTTGTTTATGTTTTGGGAGGTTAGGTTTGCGTTTGGGTATAGTTGGTTTATATAGTTTCCTTCGTACCAGTTTTGTGCGTTGTACATTGCTGTGGTTTGGGTGATTGGGTGGTAGGTTAGGGTATTGGGGTGTTTGTCTATTTGTTGAGGGTTGTTTTTAGGGTGTGTATGGGGTTGTTTTGTTATGTTGTCGAGTAGGTAGGTGTTTTTGTAGTCGAGTGTGTTGGGGTTGTTGTTTTTGTTGTTGTTTTGTTTGGTTGTGTTTTTGGTATATGGTTTTTTCTTTGTCTATGACGACGTATAGGTATTTTTGTTTGTGTTTGAGTTTTTTGTTTTTGGGTCGCGGTATGATGTTTGTTTGTGGGCGTATTTTTGTTTGTGATTTTTTTGTATGTGATGAGTGGCATGGTTTCGCTTTGTAGTGCCTATTAGGTGCTACGGTTGTATATTTTTTGGTTTTTTTCCATGGGTTTTTTGTGTTTTTTGTAGTACCTAAAATTTGCGGAATTTAGGATTGTGGGGTTTGTTATGACTTATGTAGCAGATTCCCGATAAGTAGTTCGGTTTACAAGAAAAAAGAATGTACATGTTGATCCTAAATGTAAAATTCTGTCAAAGGTATATGCACACATTTTTAGAAGTGTAGATTTTAAACTATTCCGCTATAATAAAATAATTCCAAAAAGTGAAATAATTTTGGAAAAAAGACACGCCCATTAGTTATTATTCAGGTGAATTTGGTTGTTGTCATGGTTAACGGGTCCCCCAGGTTTTACCTTTCCAAAGTGTGAGCCAAGAGTATAGATAAACAAAGGTGAGCATAATGGATATTGCAAAAAAAGCGATACGATAAGATATGTCTTTGAGTGTAAAGTAGTCAACTAATACTTTGTCAGATAATGCAGCTATAGTTGAAACTATTAAGAGACCTGCAAAGTAACCAAGGATTAGGTCATATTGTCCTATTAGGGCTAACCCAATAGTGTTTGCTAGCAACGAGATAGGTGAGATAAAGGTTACAAATAAGGTCGTGTAGAAGAGAATTTTTTGTTTTGCACTTTTTTTTGTAAAAAATTTGGAGGCAAATATCATGCCGCGAAAACCGCTTCGGCCCCACCGTATTTGTTGTATAAGGAATTTTTTGAGCTTGTGGGGTGCAAACGTGTAGGCTTGTGCATTGGATTGGAATTTGGATTTACCGCCCATACGCATCATTAAATTTGTCATTTGTCTATCGTCACCTGATATGACTTCGCGGCCAAGGAATTTTTCGTTTAGCCACTCTTCGGTAACGCTTTCAAATTTTTCTTTGCGATAGGCTGAGAGTACGCCTGAGCAACAGATAACCATGTTAAATATGCTTTCTGTGCCTTTGCGGAGTCTAAATGAGTCGGCGTACCAGACTTTTTGGAATCGTGCAATTATGGTGTTACTTTTTGGGTCTGTGTCGTTGGCGACAATAGCGCTGCCGCACACACAGTAGACATCTTTGTCGGTGAAGGGTTGGACTAAATTTTTTATGGCGTCAGGTTTTAGGATTGTATCGCTGTCTACGCATACTAAAATTTCGCCGGTGCATTGTTTGAGACCGGCAGCCATTGCGTGACGTTTGCCCATATTTTGGGGCTGGGCAACTATTTTGAAAGTTTTTTCTTGACTTTTTTTGTTGACGACTTCTAGGGTTTTATCTTTGCTTTTGTCGTCGATGACTATTAGTTCTATTTTGTCTTTGGGGTAATCTGAGTTTAGAATTGAGTCAATAGTATGATCTATGCCGTTTTCTTCGTTGTATACAGGGACGATGACGCTTACGTGTGGGCGGTATCCTTTGTCGGGTATGGGTTTGTATTGGTAGGTAATTATTGTGCGGAAAATTAGAAAGGGGGTTACGATTGTGCCATATATAATTAGTAATAGGTAAGTCCAGTTGAGCTCATACATGTTGCCTCTGCTTATGTACATAAATGTCAGGGTTGCTACTGCTATGGTGAGGATTGTCCAGCATAGGATGGCTTTTTTGAGAGGCTGAAACATGGTGAGGCCTTTTTTAAAAAGAAGGTGTGTTGTTTAAATGTTGTTGATGTTTGTGGTTATGTGGAGGTTGTGTTTTGGGGGGTTAGTTTTGCTTGGTAGTTGTTATCTTGGGTTATGGCGCCGTTTAGTAGGGGTGAGGGGGGGTAGTTGGTTAGGAGGAATTGGATGTCTTTTGGGAGGCATTCTCCTCCGATGCCGTTGCGTGCTTCGGGGAGGTCTACGTTCCATTTTGTGTTTGCTGCGTTGCGTAGTTCGTCGAAGTTTAGATTGTTTTCGTTACAGAGGAGTTTTAGTTCTTGGGCATATGCGATGCGGAGGTAGTAGTAGGTGTTTTCGACGAGTTTGGAGAGTTCGGCGATTTCTATTGAGGTGACGGTGTGGGTGGGTATGTTTAGGGTGTTGTAGAAAGTGAGGGCTTTTGTTTGGCTTTCTTTGTTTAGTGTTCCCAGGACTCTTAGTTGTACGACGCCATATTTGTCTTCTTCTTGTTTCCACCATCTGTGGGGGCAGACGGCTATGTTGGTTAGGTTGTATTTTTTGGCAAGTTTTCGGGCTGTGCCTTTGACAAGGGTTGATTCGTAGCATATGAGTGCGTTGGGGTTGAGTTGGGCTGCTTTTTTTGTGCAGTCTTCGATGGCGTTCATGTCGGGGGCGCCGTTGCGAAACCAGGTGTTGGCGGCTATTACGTAGATGTCTGCGTGGGGGAGTTGGGTGGTTGCGTTGATTCCGTTTTTTTGTGCTGTTGTTACTGCTTCTTTGGATATGTCATATCCTTGTGTTTGTTTGTATATTTTTGCGATGTGTTGAACAACGGGTGTTCCTATATTTCCTAAGCCCATAACACATACTTTTGTGTTCATTTGCAGTTCGTCCATATTGTGTGATGTTTTGTTCGAAAGCTGTCGAGCTTATTAAAATCGTATTACTAATTTAAAATATATCAGAACAGAATAATGTCCCAAACTAGATTTTATAACATAGCGTAATAAAACTCAGACCAAACCCACAAACAACAAACCAAACCCACAAACAACAAAACCACCCCTAAAATCATCAACAAAAATCCAATAAAACAAAACACACCCTCATAAAAACCCACCAACACCACAACAACCACCAAACTGCCCAAAAACTAACAAAATCCAGCAGTGTGCCAACATACAATATTTTTTATGTTTTTGTTGTTTTCTGTGTTACCACATGGTTAAGAGGTTTTTCCTGTAAAAACTTGAAAAACTTGCCAATTATCCATGGATCTAAACACGAATTTTCTACTTTGAAATAGATATTCTAAATTGGTACACTGCCAAAATCCCAAAAAACAAAAAACACTTTTCTCCACCCATTCCACCAAAACACAAATCTATTTTTTAAACAGTCACCCACAACCCAAACCAACACCCACCATCAAACCCAACCCATTACCCCCTCACCCACCAACATTCACACACCCACAACCCAACAACCAATTCACAACCCAACAACCACCCACCAACAGCCACAACGCAACCATAAAACCCCCAAAACTACCCAAAACTATCCCCCTCAAAACAAGAAAACAACTTTTCTCCGCCCGTTTCCACCAAAACACAAAACACGGTTTTAAACACCCCCCAGACTGTCCGAAAACTAGCAAAATTCCAAAAAAACAAGAAAAAAACTGTTTTTCTCCGCCCGTTTCCACAAAAAACACGAAAATCTAGTTTTTAGACAGTCTCCCCCACACCCTACCCAACACCAACCACCAAATCACCAAACAAAACACTACCCCCTCAATAATCACCCATCCCACCAACACGACCCAACGCAACACCCAAAAACCAACCCAAAAACCAACCCAAAAACCAACCGCTTATAACTCACAAACCAACCAATCAAACCAATCGCACCCAAACATCAACCCACACACATCAACCCACACACATCAACCCACACAAATTCAACACCAACAACATACAACCTCAACCTCACAAACACACCAATCACCTCTTGACACCCATTTACAAATTAACCCGGATAGACAAAAATCCCAAAAACACCCCATCCAACTCGTTTAGTTCAAGAGTCATAAACTTCATCACTACAGTTTCACCCCACTAAACAGCTCAATTTCGATCCATTGAAACATAATAATGGGCAGCACCGACATATTACACTTTACGAAATATCTATTTTATAGTCGCGCACCTGTGATGCACAAGTTAGCGTCGTCAAAAACAAGATACATAATTGTCTTAGCGTGCTGACAAAAATCAAAACAAAAAACAGGAGAAAAACAATGAATCCTATACTTAGAAAATATGTTGTAACACTACTAATCTGCATATTATGCCTACAAGTAGCCGCTACATATATGGCCATACCCGCAAAATCAGCAGATACATCTGACAATACAAACTCCAACAAACTAATTGCCCTAACATTCGACGACGGCCCCTCTGATTACACAAATAAACTATTAGATATATTAAATAAATACAATGTCAAAGCAACTTTTTTTGTCATAGGAAAAAAAATTGACTCTAACCAACAGATACTAAAACAAGCCTTAGCACAAGGGTGCGAAGTTCTCAGCCATACCTGGAGTCATGCCGACCTTACCACCCTCCCATATGAATCTATCAAACAGGAAATACAAAAAACAAAAGACACGCTCTATAAAACATTAGATGTCACACCCAAAATGTTTCGCCCCCCATTTGGCGAAGTAAACGATAACGTTATAAACGCCGCAAAAGAACTCGATTCTGCAATCATACTTTGGACAATTAGCACACTAGATTGGCAAACTCAAAACGCACAATCAACCTATGACTCGATTATAACCAATGTTCACAACGGTGCCATTATTCTCTGCCACGATACCGTCGAATCAACCATAGATGCCATAGACCAAGCCATACCTGCATTGATCGAAAAAGGGTACACTCTAGTGACCATCTCAGAACTCTTAGGCAAAACTGAGCCAGGACAAATATATCGAAACGGACTAAACGGCTGGACTGGACTCACTCACACAGTACAAGCGGGTGAAAGCTTGTGGAGCATTTCAAAGCTGTATAGTACAACCATTGATGCCATTAAGACTCTAAACGGGCTTACTCGTGACGTAATCTTTCCCGGTCAGGTATTAGCTATTTCTCTGGGCACACCTATTGTTCCGCCTACAATTCCGCCAAATTTCAACGGCACCCTATATATCATACAACAAAGCGACACTTTATCATCAATTGCAAATAAATTCAATACAACCATAGATGCTATTAAAGTTTTGAATAAACTTACAAATGATATGATTTATGTTGGTCAAATACTGGCTATTCCTGCGTCTGAGAGTACAGCTATTGTTCCGCCTACAATCCCGCCAAATTTCAAGGGCCCAATCCACACTGTGATATCAGGGGATACCTTGTGGCAAATTGCTCAAAAGTTTACCACAACAATTGAGGCTATTAAAACTCTAAATAAACTTACAAGCGATACAATCTATCCGGGGTGGCAATTAGCAATTCCAGAAACCTCGATTTTGCCACCTGTTGAACCGTTTGATCCCGTTACCGGAATTTACACAGTCCAAGCAGGCGATACTTTGTGGCATATTGCCCAACGATTCAATACTACAATTGATGCGATAAAGACCCTCAATAATCTTACAAGCGACCAGCTCGCTATTGGTCAAAAGTTACAAATTACACAGATTCTTCCTACATTAGACCGCATTGAAATCACTCATATGCCCGCCAAAACAGAATATACAATTGGTAATCCTCTTGACCTTGCAGGCTTGGTTGTGACAGCAAAATACAACACTGGCGCGGATAGTCAAGTTTTGGGCTATACAACAAATCCAGCAAATGGCAGCCTTCTTAGCAATACTGGTAATCAGGTTGTAGTGATTAGTTATGTTGAGGCTGGCGTGACGAAATCGGTTAATTTTACGGTTAAAGTCAATGCAAACTCTACTATCCAAAGTTTTAGCAGTTCATATACTCCATTGATTAAACAAGGTAATGGCAATAATGGTTATGGTGAAACTATTGTAACGCTTCATTTTGGGCTGTCTGATGGAACTTTAGTTGATAAAACTGTGCTTGTTAGCAATATCAAGTGGGGCGTTAATACGGTTAGTAAAGTTACGTATGACATTGCAGGCAATGTAGTTACTGTTACGATTACCATAGTTTCCACGGGTAACAACATAAATCAACTGGCAATTTCAAATGTGAACACAACATATACTGTCCTTTGATTAGGATAGATAAAATCTCAAATGGGCGAAAGTGTTTTCGTCCTACATCCTTTTTTTGGACCCGTTTGTTTTTTTCCAAAAGGGACTTGGAGGCCTGTTTGTCGCTCCTTATTGAGCAAGCAAGATAATTTGGTGTATTTTTGTGTGTTTCAATTTTTCTATTATGATTTGTTTGGGGGTTTTGAGAAAAACAGGCGGTTGGGTAGTGTTTTTTTAAAAGGATTGTTGGGGAATAGTTGGGGTTTAGTTGGATATTTTTCTGGTTTAGACTTGTGTGGTTTGAAAATATGGGCGGCTTTGTTGTCTATTGAGTGTTTAGTATAATGTAATGAAAATTTAGAATATTTTGAGTGTAATCCATGTGTTTTTTGATAAAAATAAGTTATTTTGTGACAGATTCTAAGCCGCCGCCGGTCTACCGGCCGTCCCATTCAATGAGATGAAGTGAGATTGTTCGCCTAAGTCCAAATGCTGCGCGAGTCTGTGTTTGGTTTGTTGTTTGTTATGTTTGAGCAGTCGCCGGTATTGTTTCATTGAACAAGCCAAGTTTACTTGTTTTGTAAAAATTTGGAAAAAAGATGTTGTCACATTATTTTTTGTTGTATTATTTATTTTTTTAGGAGGGCTGCTTGTTTATATGATTGTATGGTTTGATTTGTTTGTTTTATTTGTAATAAATTGTAGTAGGAATATGTGATAATGTCGATGTTGTAAAATATTTGTTTAAGACACACGTGTCGCATATGGCGTCATGTAATACATACAAGCGTATATATGGTTGATTACTGTTTTAGCAGTACACAATAAACGGTGTTTTAATATGCACATAAACATTAAAAAACCCAACCCCAACACACACAACATCCACAAAAAACTACTACTCACTTCACTAATAACCATACTACTCCTCACCACACTACTTACCTGCACAACAAAAATCCCAACCCAAACAACAACATATACAAAAACAGAAACAGAACTCAAAACAACAAACAACCATACAGAAACCAACACAAAAACAATCACCACCCCAAACAACAACACCCCAACCCAAAAACACCCCACCCCAACAAACAACGTAACCATACACAACAGCCAAGCAGGACCCATCATCACCAACCAATTTCCCGCAGGAACAAACGTCTCTATTGACGCAGGCATCCGACCAGACTACATTTTTACCAATTGGACAATCAATGAAGGCAATATAACACTCCCAAACAGCCCACAAGCAAACTTTATCATGCCAACCCACAATGTCACTGTCACAGCAAACTGGACACCCACCACCAAATATAGTATAATATATGACACAAATGGCGGCAACGGTACAGGCTACACAGTGCATCTTGATGAATCAAATTTAATCTATGGCAACCAACACACAGTACTAAGCGCCAAAGCAGCAAATGCTGGCATGAAAGAAGGATATGATTTTACAGGCTGGAATACAGAACCAGACGGCTCGGGATGGATAGGAGGTGCCCCAGGGAACTTTATCCCCGAACAACACACATTCACAGCCACCAACATTACCCTATATGCACAATGGAAACCTGAAATAACCCCACCCCCACAACCCAACATACCCAATTCAACATTAGAAGTCATTTTCTTTGATGTAAACCAAGCAGACTGCATCCTACTAAAAACAGACAACCACACCATGCTAATAGACGCAGGAAACACCGGCCAAGACAAACTAATACTCAACTACCTAGCCGAATACAACATAACAACCCTAGACTACCTAGTAGCCACCCACCCCCACGCAGAC
>JAISPR010000105.1 GCA_031274765.1 Nitrososphaerota archaeon
GCAGAGAAAAAAAACAAGCTTTGGATTTGGAAAGCATATTGTCGCTCTACCCACAGGCTCCTTGACTGGGAATGTGGAAATCGCGATAGCCAAACTCTTCAAAGAATGCTTTGTAGGCTACAGCGATGGAACGCGAAAGTGTATTTTGCGGATCATTGGGAAGCTTATGCAGAGTTGATTCCGAAAGATTTGTTGATTCAAACAAAGGCGCAGACGCATGGGGTGGAGCGGGATAATTTTAGGCAACGTCACTGGTTTGCGCGTTTTCGTAGAAAGACTTGTGTTGTTTCTCGTTCATCGCAAATGGTTGATTTGACAATGTCTTTGTATGCTAAATTTTGGGTCAACGGCACATTCAACGCGATAACATTATTTAGTTAACACTCTCAATAATTTTTTTGAAATGAACTATCTACTGCTTTCCAGACTGGATCAAAACTCTAGCGATACCCATTTAACTAGCTATGACATGTTCCAGTCCAGTTGATGACGTGAGATGGATTATTTACTGAAGAACACCGAACACAGCATACTGTTTCCCGATTCTCTAGACAACTATGTTACACAAGATAACACTACAATGAACGTTACTTCAAACTACATCCATTCAACCGTCTTACTCATGGAGGTCTTTCGCTGTTTCGTGGGGGTATTATAGTGCTGTCACCTCGAATGCACCACAGTGTAAGTAGCAAATTGCTTTCATATATTCACAATTCCTAAAACCCCTAGCAGTATGCTTTATACTCTGCACAATATTGTTCAAACCCTCCAAAACAGCATTAGTCAACCTATCATCAAAATAATTCAAAATATTCTCAAAATGACTAACAACAGTCCCAGCTAACTTTTTCATATGAACATTCCTCGAACGACGCAACCAACCCACAAGCCTGCGCAACTCACCCTTAGCTTCCTCCTTATCAGTCAACCGATAAATCTCTTGCATCGCAAGCTTCATACCATACGCCCTAACAGTCATACAATTACGCTTAGAAACACAATCAAACCTCTTCAACTGCTTCTCCGACAAATTCTCCCTATTCATAAGCCACAAATATCGCGTATTCTTCAAATCCAACCCAGCCTTAACATCATCACGCAAAGTCTTATTCAAAGCATCATTAAAATATTTGACAACATGAAACTTGTCAATAACAATCTTACTATTCTCAAACTCCCGCCTAATCCCACACTCAAAAGCCAACGACATATCACTAGTCGTATTAATAATCCTCGACTTCACACCACCATGTAACACAAAATCTTTCGAAAAAGCTCCAACAGTCCCACTGTCCTTCCCATCAGCAATAAACATGATTTTACGCTTCACTAAATCCACAAAATTAGTAAGATAATTATGACCCTTCTTGCTTGTTTCATCAATTCCTAAAGAAGTAACAAAGGAAAAAACCGCTTTTTTACGACAACGCTCCGTATGATAGATTATCACACGCCACATTCGGGTATCAGTTATACGCAACAATTTAGCCTGTTTACTTATTGACCCATTTTTAGCCATTTCTAAAATGTGCATCTCCATCATCTGAGTAAAGCTACTACCACTTCGAGTCCAAGGCAGTTGAATAGTGGTTCTTTTACAATTACAGTCACATTTTATTCGAGGTATGTGAACATTTAAGATTGTTTTGTATTGCCAAAGATCCAAGTGCCGGTATTTTCGCCATTTGGAATCATATACTGTGCAAAATTTACCACAAATCTGGCATCGAAATTTTGTCCCTCCGGCATAATCCAGTTTAATTTCTATAACATCTTCTACTTGTCGCATACCAACAATATACCATGGCTCTGAAAAACCCAATACAGAAGATATGAATTCTTTTTCATCCATAACTAACTAAAGTCACACTATTACTCTTGTACTTACCCCCACGAAACGTTAAAGAACCTAGTTTTAGGCAAAGGCATTGGTTTGCGTGTTTTCGCAGAAAGATTTGTGTTGTTTCTCGTTCCTTGCAAATGGTTGATTTGACCATGTCGTTATATGCAAAATTTTGGGTCAACGGCACATTCAACGCAACAATATTATTTAGTTAACACTTTCAACTGTTCTTGGTGAGAACACTTTAGGTTAACTTTGTTCTCGGGGGAGTATTATATACCATATTGAGGTAATAAAGAAGCGGTGTAAAAACCAATGAGTGAAAAAAATAAAATGAAAATAGAAAAAAAACTAGTAGCTTCATTTGCTCTCATCATCGCAATCGGAATAGCATCTGTTGTACCTTTAACGTTCTTTATGGGTAATACTCCAATAGCATCAGCGCAAACAAGTGTTGCGGATTCACTATTCAACATAGATGTCCCATGTGCATACTACAATGCCAATGCAACATATAATGTGGAAATCAACAGTGTATTCGATGGTAGTCATAGGGTGCTCGATATTTACTACCGTGCTGGATCAGTAATTGCCGTTCAACCCTCGATTAATTACAACGTCTTAGGCAACGATACAGTTGCTCGCATAGAAATTTTCGAGTATACAGTCTACACTGACAATTTACAGCTGCAGAAGACATACAGTTACTTTTCTTATAATCCAGAAGCGTTTGGACTCGCCGACAATGGGAACGGTTATATGGTGGCTAACTTTGCCTCAAAATACTGGCAGGAGAATATAGAACCTAAGCTTGTTGGCACTACAAAAAGTTTTGGCGGTGAAAGTGTATCTGACCCAGATAAACCAATGAACGTGTGGATAGCTGGCGAAATGGAAAACTTTGGACTTGGAACTGGCAGATCATTAGACAAGAGATACCGTAATATTTTGGCTGAAGTAGAGCAGGCGCAATCAGTCTACCTTGATGTCCGAAGAGTAGCGTATATGTCCGTTTATGCCGACGATACAGTAGTGATAGTGGAAGATAGCAAACTTGTGCAGCATTTAGAGTTGACAAAGACCAATGATGGCTTTATGTATGGCAACCCAGCAGACGTAGGACGCGAAATCTATTTCAGATTACATGCAATTCCGTATAACGGCACGAGTCTTCCAGAACATCTTTGGCCTGAAGTTTGGCCTCACCTCTTTGGGGAGTAAACATCCGTTATACCCACTTTTGTAGCAGTGTATGGTGACAAATATGGCTAGCAATGAATTGGCAGGTAATACATTAAATGTCTATGTGTACATTGTTCGTTCTGATGAGCCAGTGGGGACAAGAGATGTTACTCGTGGGGCAGGGCTTAGCAGCACTAGCGTTGCGTATCGTCATCTTTTGAAGCTTGAAAATTTGGGTTTAATTGAGAAAAACAGCTACGGCAACTACCTCTTAAAGCAGAAAGTAAACATCAACGGGTACGTGTGGGTCGGCAAAAACCTCGTGCCCCGATTGATGTTCTATTCCTTCTTTTTTATAGGCGCTTTCGCCGCAGAAGTAAGTGTAATACTACTTAGTTTAGTTATTAAAAGTTTAGTGGTTGAAGCAAGTTTCTTGTTTTTAACAGTAATGACCTTAGCAGTAATGATTCTGTTTATGTTTGAAGGGTTAGCAATGCATCATAAAATAAATCCTAAACACACAGAACAAAATTACAAAGACACAGAACAGATCTCTTCCATTTAGTGCTTATCTATAGTGAAATGTTAACGGTTTTTGTTTACTTGTTTGTTGTAGAGTTAAAGGCTTTTATTTTTCCTTTTGGCTTTTTCTTTAGGTGAAAAATTTGAGTTACCGGTTAACCAAAGCTGTACCTGTCCACGGTTGCAGTTGTAAGCTTCCTCAGTATCAGTTGGGTAATTTGCTTGAAAAAGCAGGTCTAAGCCAAAATTGTAGTGAAGACGTGTTAGCTGGTGCTTGGGAAAACAGTAGCGTAGTTAAAACTGCAGGTGATATTGTGGTTTTAAATACTCTTGACTTTTTTACTCCGATGGTTGATGAACCAGAAATTCAAGGTAGAATTGCCGCAAGCAATGTTACAAGTGACATATACACTTTAGGCGTAACCAACATAGTTAGCTTACTTACCATAATGGCATACCCAGAAAACATGCCAGACGAACTCGCCGTAGGTATGCTCAAAGGACTAAACGACTTTTGTCACGAAATGAACATACCCTTAACAGGTGGACACACAATTCGCAACCCCTGGCCCATAATAGGCGGCGCCGCAACAGCTACACACAACAACAAAGATGCTATCACCTATACAAGAGGTGCACAACCTGGCGACAGGTTATTTCTAACAAAACCCTTGGGCATTGCACCCGCCATGGCAGCATACCGCCTACGCAAAGACGACACAACAGAAAGCAAAGAATTACTTGCAGAGATCTCTGCAGAAATAGTTGAAACAGCAATAAACACAGCCATAAACAGCATGATCACCTCAAATAAACCCGCAGCGCAAGTAATGCAAGAAATACCCATACATGCCGCAACAGACATCACTGGTTTTGGTCTAAAGGGTCATTTAGAAAACATGGCAAAACTAAGCAATGTCAATATAACAATTAACAATCTATACGTAATCCAAGGCACACCCATACTATCTGAACAACTCGGCTACCCACTTCTAACAGGCGAAGCAAAAGAAACCGCTGGAGGCATATTGATGGCTGCTTCCAAAGAAAACGCTGACAACCTGCAAAGTGAACTTGACAAACACAAAATCAAATACTGCGAAGTAGGCTACGTCACAGCTGGCAACGGCG
>JAISPR010000035.1 GCA_031274765.1 Nitrososphaerota archaeon
TAAGGTGTTTTGTTTGTTGTCTAATATTGTTGTTGTGTCTTGTGGTGGGGGTGGGTTTAGGTTTGTTCGGGCGTTGTCTAGGAAGCAGAAGGAGGTTTTGTCTGTGTTTGGTGTTGTGGGTGATATTGTTGGTAGTCTTGTGGATCTTTAGTGTTTTTGAGTTTTGTTATGCCTATTTTTTGTCTACGCTAAAAAATGCGGAATTCAGGGTCTATACAACTATTTGCTGTAACGAAGCTTATTGACCCTACCTAATTGACGAAGAACTAAAAGAAGACACGATCAACCTGTTTGGGTATTGTTTGGAATCGTCAGTTGATTAAGTAAATAATCAGCCACATCATCCCAAGTATGCATCTTGGAAAAAAGTTTACCCTTTACGCGGTACTTTTTAGACAAAATATCATCATCTAAAAGCTGAATTATTGCCTCAGACAACATTTCAGTATTGCCCAATGGAACTGTTGTAATGAACTCCGTGATTTCTTGGTATGGCGGCAAGAAATAGGTTATAATTGGAAGCTCACAATACATTGCTTCGTAAAATGTTATAGGAATGCCTTCTTCAAAACTAGGAAGAACATAGAGACGACTTGCTTTAAGTAATTTGTATTTTTCTTCTTCGGATAAGAAACCTAGTACGTCGACATTTGTTTCAATACCTAATTTTTGAAGTTCAGAATGTACTTCTGTAAGGCTCACAGAAGCAATATTTCCAGCTATTGCCAGTTTAGCAGTTTTTATGTGTTTACAAACGTTGGGCCATGCTTTTATTAAATCAAGAATACCCTTAGTACGCCGCAAACCGCCGAGATAACAAGCATCATATTTTTTACCTTTTGTCCAATCTATGGCATCAATGAATTTTGGATTAATTCCGCTTTGTATTGCAACTATTTTTGTGTTTGTTAAATAACGAGTTTCTGATAATTCAGATTTTGTAAAAATGGTTTCTGTGGCTACCAGTTCAGCGTTTAGCCCTATAAGGCGTAGACTAAATTGTTGGGTAACATGGGATAATATGTTTAAAAGCGTAATGCCGCCCGGCCTTTTTGAGGGGGGAGGTATAAAGTGATAGAAAGATGCCAGCCATTTTGATATTTTTGTTCTTTTTTTGTAAAGCAATGCGGGAATAGTATCACAAAAATAATCGGAGTCTGTATAGATGACGTCAACTTCAGGTAACTGACTAATCTTAGGAATACACGCAATGGTACTAATAACATATGATAGCGCTCTATCAAAAAGACTGATTTCGTATTCACGTCCAAATGAAGAGGGTAGAACATAAAAATTACCGGTTAAACCAGCTTTTTTGCATGCGCTAAATCCACCCGAGGTTGTCAGAAAATAAATTTTGTGACCCTTTCGCTCTATTTCCCTAGCGAGATTAATTGTTCGGCTAATACTTCCGCCAAGTTTATCAGAAAGTCCATTACTATTAACAATAAAAAGAAATCTCAAATTATCCCAGCATTCCTAAGAGTAATATCAAATTAACATCAGGGGGAAATGTGATTTTCAGTTCCAACGATTCGTGCGTCCACCAAATCACTGAATCTTTATTTGGAAAATTTGGAGAAAGTATTGGTAATATCGTCTGAAATAATTTAATTAAATACACCAAAACAACATAATTTAGAATCCGCTCTTTACTAGAAAAGTTAGCTATCAAGGCTTCCGCTTTGTAATGCCTTATGTAGCCAACGGTCTTAGTCCAAACAAAGTAGGGTAACCAAGGAAAGGATATGAATATAGGGCGTATATTTGAAACCAGTAGATATAATAGAGCTTTTGAGCACACCTTGCGGGTAATTTCTATATTAGTTTGTTTATCGACGGGCATATGTTCTAACGCATTCATGGAACTCATTTTAGTATTGTGTTTGTTTTTGTAGGGAAAATTCTCGGTTAAACCAGTGACAAATCGGCTTATTTTGTTTTTTTTACCAAGTGCTAAACATGAAAAATTTTGAGATATTTTCGCACCTATAATAGATGCATCAACATCAACTGATTTATTATTTGTTTGTATATTCTCAATTACAATATAGCTCGAATCACCAACAACAATACATGGATAACAATTAATGTTTGTATTGTTGATGCAATATGATTGAAAGAGTTGTGACACATAATTGAGATACCGGTTTTCTATAGAGCAACATTTGTACTTTGTAAATTCTACATTAAAATATTTCTGTTCGTATTCATAATACCTTTGGATGGTGAGCATCATTATTATTGATATGCCAGCATTTATTGGAAACTGGGAATTGTAGCCAGCGTATGATAACATGTTGTCACTAAAGTTCAAATTAAACTTGCACATCGGATGAGTTGGAAGTTTTTTAGACCAAAGTTTAAGAGACTTTTTAGCGGACACCATAAACTATCCTACGTTCGTAGAGAGTAAGTTGACTGAGATTTAAACATTCAATATAAATATTCATTGCCATACTGATTTTTCAACTCACAGAACAGACAATGCTCGAGTGAATACAACATTCCAATCGAGTTCTAACGCAAATTTAAAAGCATTGTGCCTGTATTTTTCATATAATTCATCATTTTTTATGATAGTAATCATGGAGTTTGCCAACTCTTGTGAATCATAATCAATAACTATCCCAGCATTACGACGAGAAATTTCAGAGGCTACCTCTGGAACTTTAGTGATTATCACAGGTACACCACAACCTAAGTAAACTTTGGGTTTTCCAGGATCTGCAAACCATGTAAAACTATGAGAATCTGGCTCATATGGAGCAATTCCCGCTCTGCACAGAGCAACTATTTCTTCTATGCGATCATGGCTTTCGATATACCCTAAAAGTTCAACATTATCGACCATGTTTCTCTTAATGAGCTCTTTTTTAAAATACGTCTCTAAAGGCCCTGTTCCAAGTACAAGTAGTTTAAAATCAGGGATTTCTTGAACTACTTGCGGTAACGCATCAAGCACTAACTCAATACCTTGACCTTTTCTTAAATGACTAAGAAAAACCATATTGTGAACCGATACAACCAAAGAATTATCCTTAATTTCTTTAGGATGCGTCCCCGTTGGAACCGTAACTTGGTTTGTACATTCCGTAAATATACCCGCTTTTTGTCGGGCATATGTCATTGCATCTGTTAAGTTCCAAGTATAATCAGCGTTATAAACACATAACCTGTCCATAGCACGATAAATATTGTTCAAAAACACATTTTTAAATCGCACTGGTATATAATCAATAACATAAAAGATGACAATTTGTGTAAAACCCAACCGTTTAAGAATCAAACCAGCTAAAGCATTCAAGGGATCAACACCGACATACACATGAAATTTTTTTTTTAATTTGAAAGTAAAAAAAAAGGTCATCAAAAAATCTTTAAGATATAAAATAAAATCAGAAGTTTTGATATAAGGTGTGTGAACTTCAGTTTTTAAAGTCCCTTTACGGTAAAATTGAGCAAACGATGTTTTATTTGGAGCGTAAGAAAATGGATGACCAATAAAGACCAACTGTTCAACATGCCGAATAAGAAAGTTTCTAAGTTCCTGAGCATGACCAGTAAATGCAATATGGGAAACAACTATAAATGACAAGCGGGAAAGTTTATTTAAGGTACCAGTCCATTTATCAGATTGACCAGATTCAGGTATAGAAAAAACCAAAACCGTCACCAATGACATTGTATCTGTAATTATGTTTTATTGAATTCATCCTTAAACCATTCAATAGTCTTTTGTAGGCCGTTTGTTAAATCAGTTTTTGCTTCAAACGCGAATTCTTTTTTTGCAAGACTAATATCTAAACAACGCCGCGGTTGCCCATCTGGCATAGCTGTTTCCCATATCAACTTTCCTTTAAACCCAGTTAAGTTTGCAATTAATTCTGCTAATTGTTTTATTGTAATTTCATTTCCGGTACCCAAATTAACAGGAGCGGCTTTGTCATATTTTTCAGTGGCAGCTAAAATTGCTTCTGCAGCATCTTCAACATATAAAAATTCTCTGGAAGCATTGCCAGTTCCCCAGACAAAAACTTCTTTTCGCCCATTTTGAACAGCATCAACAAATTTCCGTATTAAAGCAGGAATAACATGAGAAGATTTCAGGTCAAAATTATCTTTTGGGCCATATAAATTAACCGGAACTAAAAAAATAATATTCATACCATATTGTTTCCTATATGCTTGAGACATAACCAAAAGAGCCTTTTTGGCGACACCATAAGGAGCATTTGTTTCCTCAGGATAACCACTCCATAAATCAGCTTCAACAAAAGGCACGTGTGTATATTTTGGATATGAACAAACAGTGCCCATTTGAACAAACTTGTCAATTTTTTCAAGACGCGCCGCTTCCAATAATTGAGCACCCATAAGAATATTATCATAAAACAATGTCCCAGGATAAGTCTGATTAAAAGCAATACCACCTACCTTCGCCGCTAAATGAATAACTACATCAACATTCTTCATAACTTCCCTACAAGCCGACCAATTTCTCAAATCAACCACCCCATAGCGAGGAATCACTAACTGGGATGGAGAAACCCCACGCGTACCTACCAAATTATCAACAATATGAGAACCTAGAAAACCAGCACCCCCAGTTATAAGAACTCGCTTATTAATCCAAAAAGACAGCTAATCAACCCTCCACCAACGATTGGGGAAAAATTTATGCAATAACTCGTCACCTTCTCCGATAGGATGTAACCCAACACGTCTCATATCGGCATCAACCATTATCTTAATTAAGTCATTAAATCGAACTTTTGGAGTCCACCCCAAAGTGCGAATAATTTTACCTGAATCAGCAACAAGATTTTCTGTTTCAGTTGGCCTAAAATATCGTGGATCGATTTTAACTTTTGATTCCCAATCAAGACCAACGTAATCAAATGCAAGTTCCACAAATTCCTGCACAGTATGCTGCTCACCGGTACCCACTACAAAATCACCAGGTTCTTTTTGTTGTAAAATTTGCCACATCATTTCAACATATTCAGGAGCGTATCCCCAATCACGTTTTGGCTCAAGATTACCGATAAACAAAAAGTTCTGCTTTTTTGCCAATATGTTAGCTATTGCCATAGTAGTTTTTCTAGTAACAAATATTTCACCTCTTCGGGGAGACTCATGATTAAATAGAATACCATTACTGGCAAAAAGACCATACCCATCACGATAATTTCTTGCCATCCAATAAGCATAAACTTTAGCCACTGCATAAGGACTTGTTGGACTAAAAAGAGTGGCTTCATTCTGTGGCGCCACCGCTCTTCCAAACATTTCGCTACTTGATGCCTGATAAACTTTTATCTGAGCATCATTACGACAAATTGCTTCCAAGAGCCGCACAGATCCTAAAGCAGTTACATTACCAGTATACTCAGGCATATCGAAACTTACTTTTACATGACTTTGAGCACCTAAATGATACACTTCATCAGGACGTACTTTTTGGATTATGTTTGAAATTTGCTCAGAATCCGATAAATCGCCATAATGTAGAAAAAGTTGAGCATTGACCTCATGGGGATCTACATAGATATGATCAATCCGATAAGTATTAAAAGTACTTGCACGGCGAATTAATCCGTGTACTTCATAACCTTTTGAAAGTAAAAATTCTGCTAAATAAGAACCATCTTGTCCAGTTATACCTGTAATGAGAGCTTTTTTACCCAGTTTAGTTAACCCCACACAACCTAGCAATTACTAACTTATATTAAAGCACACTTTAATAAAAATATTATAGCTCAAATTTTTAGCATGGGCCATACTAAACCTGCAAAAAAACTGCTGAAACAAAAGACCATGTTAATCAAGCAAAAGCTTCCACAAACCAGTACTGCGCATATTTTTCAAAGAATTTAGGGAATTTATGCAGACCAAACTCAAAGCGCCCAGGTAAACCCAGCCAAGGACCTTTAATATTTATATTGCGAAATCCAGCAGACACCAAAAGTTTCAGGAGGGCCTCATGGGAATATTCTCTGACATGGATACATCCATCACCTAAAAGCAATGGATATTCTATGGGATGAAAAACCTCGCGTATTTTATTAGATAACCTATTTACATTTGGGGTTTCTAGTAGTAATTTAGCATCATTTTTCATTACACGTCGAATTTCTTTTAAATAAACCAAGTCATTTTCAATATGTTCAATAACATCAAAAGAAACTACAGTATCAAAACAGTTATTTTTGAATGGTAAACACGTTGCATCTCCAGAAAGAAAAGAAAGGGTTTCTGAAATATTGGATTTGTCAAATTGGAAGGAAATATTTTGAGACGCATCAGCAATATCAATACCAATTATGGATGAACAATAATTTTGTAATATTTGTGTAGGATAACCAGGTCCACAACCGGTATCCAAAACGATACCATCGATGTTACCAAACGCACGCAGGATTTCTTTTATTAAATGTGCGGAACAGGATTTTTTGTATAAACATAGAGGATTTTTAAAGATTATTCACCGTCAAGTTTTGTTCCAAAATAGGTTATAGCGACCCTGAATCTTAAAAAGTATAACCCGATTAGTAAAACTGGATGCTTAAATAGAGTTCGCCACTTCCCATCTTCAGTGAAGACACCAAACATTCGATAACTTAAACCCACTTGTTTAGCTATTTGTGAATCGTTAGCTCCCCATTTTTCAATGTATTTTTGTATTCCTTCAATGTAGTATTTTTTTTTTTCTAAATATCTTTTTATGTGAAAAACGCCTTCATTGTGACATAAGCCCACATCAGAAATTCCAACTGCACCTATGAGTCTCACTTTTCGATCGAGATCCCAATCTTCAGGACCTACAAGACTTTCATCAAAACCACCGACATCCACAAATAGATCTTTTCGGACAAATCTAACTGCATCCACTACAGTACCATTATAAAACCCGCGTTCAAAATCTCTCACTTTTATCCAGAACCCTTTGCCAATTATTTTTTCAGGGACATAGAGAGCATCTTTTTGCTCTGTTTCACACTTCCGCTTGCAGTCACTTATCAAATTGGGGTTTAGAATCATATCGGCATCTACATAGAGAACATATTTACCGGCGGCAACGTTTGCACCATAGTTTTTTTGCGCCGAACGTTCATTACCTTTGGAGTATATGTTGGCAGTGTATTTTTTTGCTATTTCAACAGTTTGATCCTCTGAAAAGTTATCTACAACTATTAGTTCAATATTGTGATAAGTCTGGTTTTTTACGGATTGAAGGCATGTCGCGATATTTTTTTCCTCATTTTTGGTTACTACAACTACAGAAACTAGAGGTAAAACAATATCGGTGTTAACCATTTTTGAGACCATGAACTATTTGTTTTTCCCAAAGTCTTTTACGTGTCCCATAACCTTTGCTAAACCCTTAAGGGAGTATTTAAAGTCTCTTACCGAACGTATCCTAACAAGCTGTTTTAACATGTACTGTGGAGTTAGGAATACCTTATATATTTCATCACAGAGCATCATTACTTCTTCAGGCGTCATGTCAGGGGTCTTCATCACAGGTTCTTTCATGTCAAATCGTTCATAGTCTTTTGGATCAATTCTAAACCAGTCGTTTTTCAGTGCTTCAGTATACAGTTTGCTACCAGGATATGGAATAACCACAGTAGATTGCAACGTGACCGCCCAGCCTTTCTGCATCAGTTTTTTTGCAACGTTAAGAGTGTTTTGGGCATCTTGATATGTTTCCCAGGGATAGCCTACCATGAGGGTTATATGAGGTTCAAGACCGGCTTTTTGGGGAATTCTACATTCATCTATTATATTTTTAATTACGGTTCCTTTGTTTAGGCGATCAAGTGTTGTTTGATTTCCTGATTCTACACCATATAGTAGCAATCTAAAACCCGCTTTTTTCATCAGCAGATAATCTTCACGAGATAGTGCACCAAAACGCATATTGCAACTGAATTGGATTTTTTTATTGTAACCACGATTGATCAGTAGATTAGCAAAGTGTCTAAGCCATTGCCCTGCCGGGAAACAACCAGTGTCGTCAAACACCGTTCGGACACCGTATCGTTCAATGAGTAAACCTATTTCGTCAGCTAATTTTTCGGGTTTCATTGCACGAAATGTTGGATATAGTGTGGGCCATGAGCAAAATGTACAACCACCGTCTTTTCGCCACCAGCAGTCACGACCTGCCATAGTGTAGGCACCGGGAACTACTTTAAAGTTGCCGTTTCGGTTGTTATAAAGTTGCCACTTTGTTAACTCTCGGTTAATAAAAGGCAGATCATCTAAATTATGAGCTAAAGTAAAGGCGCCTGTGTTTTTGATGATATCATTTTCACGGAACCATATGCCAGGTTCAAGTTTATCTTTTTTTCCACTCAGGAAATCAACCAAGTTCAATGTTAAAAAGTCATAGTCTCCACCGGTTAGAATAAAATCGACTTTGCTCTGTTCCATGGACTCTAAGGGTAAAGCTGTGACATGGTCACCTACCAAAACGACTTTTGCAGATGGAAGAGAGAGTTTTAGGTCATTAATAATTGCCCAATGTTTTTTTATCACAGGTGTTTTTGTTTCAATAATAATTATATCAGGGGCAATATGTGCTAATTCAGCAATCCACTGACTGTACACTTTTTCTTCTGCAATACCGTCGTTCCAAACAACGTCATGACCGGCATTTGCCAACATCGTTGCAGCATATGCAGGAACAACTGGATAGATATAGGTAGGCGATTTAAAATATTGAAATTGTCTATTCTGGGATAGTAATGGAACACCTTTTTCAGAGCGGATAGGAGGATAGGAAATTGCGAGTTTCATCTTTTTAAATCACGCTTTAAGAGTCCTGAGATGAAGAATACCCCATATACTATATGGGTCACTATTATGCCTAACCATACAGTAAGTAATAATACAGTATTTTTAACTTGTAACATTGCGGCAATAAAACTTGCTGTAAGATAAGCAATTAAGCCAAATAAAAAAATACTGAGAAAAAATGAGTTGAACAGAGAAAATAACAATCCGACAAAAAATATAGAAACTATTAGGGAAGGAATAAAATAAGTAAGTTTCACCGAATTTTCAGGAAATTTCTTTACAAAAAAACCACGATGTTCTCCGAAACGTGAAACCTGCTTAAGATGTGACTTGAAGAGCGAACGTCTATGGTGATAGACTACCACGTCAGAGGATTCTATGAGTTTTTTTCCAGTTTGTTTTATAGATAAACTCATAAGAGTATCCTCACCGGGCCAGTATTTTTCATTCCAGCCGCCCGCTATGTCTATAATAGATCTACGCGCGATGAAATTGCATGAATGAATATCATCTGATTCAACATTATTATTTGTTTTATACCTGTTTGACAGACTGCCAACCATAAAAGACGAAAGAACATAGCCGCCTGCCTTTTGTCGCAAATTGTCTTCGGGGGGTGTTAACCCCGGCCCTCCGACACCCCCAACTGATGGGTCACTTAAGATTTTCAAGGCGTTTACTATCCAATCAGGTCGCGGATAAGCATCATTATCAATAAATGCACAGAATTCGCCGGTTGAGTTTTTTATCCCTATATTTCGTTTTATTCCAGGAGACACTGCACCGGTAGGGATTAACTGAACACCCTCAATAATATCCGATTGAAAATCAGGCAACACAATGATCTCAAAATTTTCATACTCCAACCGTTTACATCCGGCAACGGATTCTTTTGTGTACGCGTCAATTTCTTTGCAAGGAATGATTATGGATACCAGTGGTTTTTCTGACATTAATATCACTAAACAGAGGATAGCACACTTTTGAAACTTTGCTTTGTTTGAAGAGGACGTTGGTACCAGTGGATGACTCGAAGTCTATATGCAATGCCCAGTAAATCTATGAACATATGCCACATGTCAATTGGTTTAAATTTAGCGTCTAATTTAATATCTACAGGCATCTCGATAACTTTTAGTCCATATAGGTTAGCCACTGCCAGTAGCTCCACGTCAAAGGCATAGCGTTTTACGGCTAGATGGGGGATAATATTGACAAACGCACTTTTTTTCATTGCTTTTAATCCGGATTGTGTATCTTTTAAGGGTATGCCAGTAAAAATACGGACAAGGGTATTAAAGCACTCACTTAGGATGCGTCTAGATAAGGGCACTTGGATGTGTGAATTTTTGTGTTTTTTTGAGGCTATTACGATATCGGCGTTTTTTAGGGCATTTACATAGTTTGATATTTTTGTCAGATCGATTTCTGAATCGCTGTCTGTAAAAAAAACAACGTTGCCTTTAGCGTTGAGGAACCCTGTTTTTACTGCGTATCCTTTGCCTAAATTTTTGCTGTAACTTATGATTTTAACGTGGGCATTTTTGCCTGCGTATTTTTTTGCGTTTACTAAAGTTTTATCAGCACTGCCGTCGTTTACTACGACTATTTCGTAGGATAAGTATTTTTTCATTACAATTGTATCGATTGTTCCCAAGGTGCATTCTATAAATTTTTCTTCGTTGTATGCGGGGACTACAAATGAGAGTTCAATTTGACTCATTTAGTAGCCTCGATTTTAGGGGTTTTTTGGATTTTGAGAAGGAGATAAATTGTAAGACTACACCGCAGATTAAGGTATAAAATGCATAGGTAGCAACGGTATTTGCTATAGCTAGGGATCCGACTGTTAATAGAGTTGCAACGTTCATTAAGAGTATTATGAATGTAATTATAAAGGGTGATCCCCAGTTTTCTTTAATATATTTTTTGAGTTTTGATAGGCTTATGTTTGAGCGTTTTTGTATCACATAATGCCTTGATTTTTTATTTGTGAAGATGTTTAGAATATGCATCATTGTTAATGTCAGGGTTGAATTATTGAGAGAATGTTTTGTTGGCATTGACTTGTAGAACTCCTAAGAATTTTATGAATGAAATATCATACTGCCAACTGATAGCAGAGTGGTTTCCGATTTTTTGACCGGAGAGGCTTATTTTTTGTGCTAAGGGCAGACCGGTTGCATAGAAATGGTTTGACAAGGAGTTAATTGCGTTTTTTAGTTTCTCCAGAATTTCAGATATGCTTTTTGCCAATTTTGCACTTCGGATGTTGTCTATTACAGTTATTGTTAAGTCAAGAAGTGCTCTATCGATTTTTCTCAACACTTTAAACCATGCACCAGATCGCATTGCTTTAGTTTTCATAAGTATCAATTGTCGTTTATTAGGGAAAGGAGAACCGGTATACGCATTAATTGAGGCACACATTGTTTTTTCCAAGTTTTATTTCTTAAAGCCAACGCCGGTATTTATAAATTATTGGATCTAAGAAAAGACTTACCAGTCGAGACTGAACAGCAAAAAATTATACTTCAAAAACCAACCTAAAGGTCATCATCTATACCATAGAAATAAATTGCAATACGCCCCTCTCGGTGAACCTCTTGAAATACTGAAGACAGCGAGGGTTGAGCATACCAGCCCTCCCCTGCGGTCCACCAAATTAAGAAAACTTGCGCATACCCTTCCTGCTTAGCTAACAATGCCGCCTCAACTGGATCACCAAAATCATAATACCAAAGCGCATCATTATCAAAAGCAAGCAAGGCCCAGCTGTAAAACGCTGCATGAGTCAACAAAAGCTCACCATCAGCCCTGTTGCTTTTAAACCATTGTAAAGTAGACACAACACTTTGAAAATCAGCAACAGGCACAGTATTTTGTTGCATTGAAGTTGGAATTTGATTAGAATAACAATTAAAGTATTGAGTAGAAAAATAAACAAAAGGCCGTTCAGATGAACTAAACACATAACCAAAACTAAGAACACAAGTCGACAGCACCAAATAAAATATCACAAATCTCTGAACAGTTAACTTAAACCGTTTCCACTTAACCAATTTAAGACAACTCAGCGACTCAGTCACAAAAAACGCAAACGGATAAACAAAAAGCAACAACCAACGATAAGGACTTACAAACGCAAATGGAAGTAACAACAAAATAGAACTCGATATAAGCCAACATCGTAGTTGAAAATCACCAAGTCTTTTAAAACCAATCACCACAAAGGGCAACAACGGAAGAAAACAGAACAAAAAAAACCCAGCCGCACTCAACAACATAGCTGGATAAGAAGAGAACCCAAGCCAAGTAGCCAAAGGTGATTCAAGATTTGCATAATCTTGAAAACCCACAGGCACTATAGCAATGAAGTAGAGCAACAAAGCAAAGATAAGTGCAGGAAAGGTAACACCAAGCAGAGCAGCAGAGTTGCGAATTTTTTTGTAAAATAGCTCGCGACTTATTATACAGATGACAACTACAAACATTATCGCAGCAACGAGTTGATGTGACAAAACAACCGCCACCATAGCCAAAGAGAGAATAACGTATTGCTTCCACGAACCAGCCTTGATTTGTGTAAGCAGTGTTAAAACAACAAACAAAAATATGATCCCCAACTCGTTTCTCAACATATCCCAAGAGATTCGTAATGCCACAAAATATATAGTGCCTAGAAGCGCAGGCGCCAAGCTTTTAATCGGTGACCACCCCAACCCTTTATGGGCATAATAGTAAATCGACAAACCCAATAACCCAAGAAGCAACACCGAAAGCACCTTAAGGGACATAATAAACGGTATACCAACGCTAACTAGTGATACAAAAAGAGCGTATAATAGCGGTGTAATCGCAAAATAATCCCAAACACCGATATCTCCGCGCAACCACGCAAGAGTAATCGGAACATAAAAACCCATAGTATCAAAACCAACAACATAGGGGCCGACCAATATTTCAGGTATGGTTCTAACTAATAGAGGCAAAAGGAAAGCCAGTAAGGGAATAAAGTATCGTTTTTTAGTAACGCACTTGGTCAGGAAATCAACAACAGTCACTTAGATCGCCAATCAAACAACTACACCATTAACTTTATTGGCAAACCCTAAATGCCTTCCGCTCAAAAAACAAACTATCACCCCAAACAACTATAAACGCGATAAAAACAACCAAACAAAATAGTTTACAGGTTTATAATTCTAACGTAACTAATCACGTTCACACCATACAAAACAGATAACTTAAACGACTCAGACACTATTTTCTAAACAAACATATACGAATTTATTGCAATATAGTTTAACTAGCATCAACATATGAAAAAAATTCAACTGTATTGCGAAAACTATTTATTTTTACATAACTCCAACACAGCCATATTGATTAAATTGAACAAAACTTCAACCCACTCACCGTTTTACCACAGTTATGTTCCAGATTGTCTACAGATATGTGCAGCCACAAAGAGGTTTTATTTGCCAGCATAACTTTTGCCAGCAAAACACAATAGACAATAACGCACAGTGAATCTCCAGCCAACATATTTAGCAAAATCAGACATACCAATGGACCCCAAAGCACAGTTCTCAATCTACAAAAATCAACCCCGCCCAAGGCATCAGTGCGATAGTAACCCAATACCGAAATTTAAATCAAAAAACTTAAAGTGTACGCTGTTAAGTGTATCGGTACTGGTGGCGGGGTATCCGAGCCAGGTCTAAATAGGGCCAGATAAACCATTGCCCCTAAGATATGGAGGAGGACTTAAGATCCTCTGGCGCAGGCCTTCACGGGTTCAAGTCCCGTCCCCGCCACCACCATAAAAACACATACCTTTAGACAAATAAAGAACAAAACTAAAACACTAGCTGAATGCCTTTGAGACAAAAATATGGCCTTTCGCTATTTTAGGTGGGTACACTCATTCGCCCTTCTTTAAACTTCTTATGTTCTCCCTTAGTGCTCCATACAACATTATACCGCAACAAAACTTATTGACCCCACCCACCTAATTTGACGAATAACCAAAAATATCGTTAATGCGCCAGCACAAAATAATCTTCACCAGTCACATACTTTATGCGCCATACTTGAATTAAGCATAATTTTTCTCTTTAAAACTTGAAAATTTTGTCAATTGTATGTGGCGTCAACACGAATTTGATTCAGTATCAAATTAACTATTCTAAATTGGCACACTACCAAAAAAAGATTCAAAGCCACAAATATATACATTGAAAAACTCGACCCACAACATTTTTGAACACACATACCCGTAAACAACAAAAAAGAATTTAGCTGTTAAAGAGACATTTTAAACAACAGCATTTTTAGATTCGAACCCATTTAAATCCATGACATCAACAATTTTTCTTTGCAAAAATCCATTCACAACATCAACAAGAGCTTCACAAGCAAACCACCGTTCCTCTAAGGATCCATCAGTTTCTGCGGCCTGCACTTTATTTTGGAACATGTGTAGCTGTTTCTGTATGGGTTCGCGTCTACGCTCAAACTGCTCCCAAAGCGCCCTCTGCTTTTCTTTGAAATCAAGCACAACTAACTCTAACTCTAGTTGCTTCTCATTTAGTGCCTCTATTACCACTAATTCTTGTTGTTCCCGCTCTTTTTTAGAGACGCCCCGCCAAAACCCTGTTTTTAAACGGATAATTCTATCTTGGTCACTTTTTAACTGCACTATGAGACTATTGAGCCGTTTTATTTCATTAGCTTTTTGGGCTTTAAGAGCACCTATGGCGAGGGCATGTTGGGCATTGATTTGATTTAGAAAACTTTTACAGTAAGACAGCTTTTTTGTTTCCTGTTCAGCATTAGCTTCTTTTCGACCATACGCGTCTAGTTGTGACTCTATAGTGGTCAGTATTTCGGCACATTGGTTTTTGAACTGTTCATCCACCCCTATAGAGAAATATGTCTCAAATTCATCCAATATGGTTTTAACATTGGTGAGCCATCGGGTGAAGTGCGTGCTAAACGGGGAGGTTCCAAATTTCTGAGCACCCAAAGTATGAAGGCGTTTGAGGGTGAGCTCTATAAATTCGGCCTGTAAAACAGGGATTTTTTCTTGTTTGCCTTGTCTGCTATATTGTCTATTAGTGTTTTTTTTGTTTTTGTTTTTTTCCCGAAGTGGTTTTTTGTTTTGGTAGGCAGTGTTTCGTGAGGATTTTATTCGAGGTTGATAACCCATAGAGAAAACATGGGATTCTTACAATATTAGTTTGTTCCCAATCAATGTGCATTTGAGATAGGTGATTAATTTTGGTAGGTGTTTATTTGGTGTGTGGGGATTAGCAATGTGAGCGTGGGGAAGTTGCCGATTGAGTCTAAACCCCAAGCAATCATCGTTTGAGCGTGGTACTGAACTAGCCGCTCGTTGAGGTTATCTCAGAGGCGGTCTTGAAGAGTTTCCAGAACTCAAGTTTGCATGTTGCTGTGAAGCGTGTTTCTCAATCGGCAAAATAGGGGTACGTTACATCGAATTTAATGTTTTGTGGGTGTTTTGTGCTAGCACTGGGGATTGTTTTTTAGTAGGTTTGTGAGTTCTTCTTTGCCTTCTTTGAGGGTGAGGGGGATTTGTTTGATTAGGCCTTGTTTTCCAAGTTCGGTAAATAGATTTGTAATGGTGGGAGGTTCTAGGCCGGATTTTTCTAGTAGGTTATTGTCTTGTAGCACTGTGCGGGTTTTGCCCTCAGTGAGTTTTAGGCCGTGGCTGATTACGATTATGCGGTCGGCTAATTCGGGGATGGCTTCTGCGTCGTGGGTGGAGATGATGATGGTTGTGCCTGTTTTGTTGAGTTCATTTAGGGTGTCGATTAGGTTGCGTCGTGAGATTAGGTCAAGGTTTGCTGTGGGTTCGTCAAGGATTAAGAGATCTGGGTTTAGAACTAGGGCTGTTGCTAGGGCGACTTGTTTTTTTTCTCCAAAGCTGAGTCGGTGTGGGGGGCGGTTTTTTAGGTGGGTGAGGTTCATTTTTTTTAGTATCTGGGTGCTTTGGGTTTGGATGGTTTTGTTTGGGAGTTTGAGGTTTTGGGGTCCGTATTCGATGTCTTCGATTACGCTTGGGTTGAAGAGTTGGTCGTCGGGGTCTTGGAAGACTATGCCGATGCGGGGGCGTAGTTTTTGAAAGTTTTTTGAGGTGGTTTTTTCTCCAAAAACGTTGATTTCGCCTGAGTTGGGTGTTAGGAGTCCTGCGATGAGTAGAATTAGGGTGGATTTGCCTGAGCCGTTTGGTCCAAGTAGGGCCACTCGTTCGCCTGGCATCACTTTGAAGGTTATGCCGTTTAGGGCGGTGATGTTTGGGGGGTAGTTGAATGTGATGTTATTGACAGATATGATGGGGTCAGCCATGTTGGAGCCTCATATTAGTGCAAGATAGGTAAAGGGGACTATTATTGATGTTGTGAATAGGAGGTCTTTTGTGTGGAGGGGTGGGATTTCGTATTTGGTTGTTTGGTTGATTTCAAAGCCTCTTGCTTTCATGGCTAGATACACTCGTTCGGAGCGTTCGTATGTTCGGATAAAGAGGGTGGCAAGAATTGTGCTAAATGCTTTGAGGGTTTGGAGGTTTAGGGTGTGGTTGTTGATGTAGGTGCGGGCTTCTTTTGCGATTAATATGCTTTGGGCTTCGTGGAGGGAAACAAAAAAGTATCGGTAGGTTAGGCTAAAGAGGTGGATGATTATGGGGGGGACTTTTAGGGTTGAGAGGAGTTTTAGGGTTTTGTCAAATCCTGTTGAGAGGATTAAGAGGTTAAGGGTTGCTGCGCAAAACCAGATGCGTAGGGTAAACACTAGGAATTGGTTGGCTCCTTGGAGGGTTATTGTTATGTTTAGGGTGTTGATGTTTGTGGTCCATAGGGGGGTTCCGGGGGTTATAAACAGTAGGGGGAGGGAAATTATGGCCATAAATAGGGGGATGAGTGCGGTTCGGATGAGGAGTTGTTTGGGGGTTATTTGTGAGGCTGCGGCGAAGGCTAGGGGGATGGGGCAGATTAGTAGTAGATAGGGAAGTTTGGTGATGAATAGGGTGGAGGTTATCATGGCGGCTATGGTGATTAATTTTGTTATGGGGTTTAGGGTTTGCATTAGGCCTTTTTTGTTGCTTAGGTTTTCGATGTAGACTATGGTTTCAGCGCTTTTGGCGAGGTCTTTGAGGGATTTTGGGATTTTCATTTGTTGGCCTTCTTTTTGTTTAGTAGTTTTGCAAGGGTAACTGTGATTGCAAAGAGTAGAAGTGTTGTGGTTGTGCTAATTATTAGGGTGCTCCATTGGTTTTCGAGGTTTGGGAGGTTATAGTTGGGAAATGGGGGGTTATAGATGGGTTGTTCTTTTAGTCCTAGTTCTTCTGCTTTTTTATCAAGTATTTCTTGTGTATGTGTGAGGCCAAAAACGCCTATTGTGATGAAAATTAAGGCGAGGGTTAGGCCGATTATGATTGTTGTTTGGTTTTGTTTTTTAGGTTTTGGCATTTTTTGTTGGCTCGTTTTTTGTTTTGTTTTTGAATAGGGATAATTTGCCAAGTAGGGGGCTTTTTTCGATTACATCGGGGCGTAGTTTGAGAAGAATGGCGATTATGAGGACTGCAAAAGCGCCTTCGATGGTGCTGCTTATAGAGTGGGGTATGATCACGGCCGCTAGTGTGATGTTTAGGCCATATGGGTGTAGGGAGGATATGCCGATTTCTGCACCGGCGGCTATGGCGGCTGTTAAATCGCCAAAGAAGGCCGAGACAAATATTATGCCATATAAACTGTTGCCTATTTTGGGTTTGAAGAATTTGTTTAGGGTTATAAATAGGATGCAGGGGATAAAGACGCCAAGTATGCCCATGTTTAAGACGTTGGCGCCAAGTACTATGATGCCGCCATCGGCAAAGAGGAGGGCTTGTAGAGTTAAAATGATAGACATGGAGATTAGGCCTGCAAAGGGTCCTAAAATAAGGCCGATGACTGCGCCGCCAAGGAGATGTACGGTGACTCCGCCAAATACTGGAATGTTTAGAGACATGGCGGCAAAAAAGAGTGCTGTTAGTAGTCCCATCATGGGAACTTGTTGTTCGGTTAGTTTGATTTTTTTAGATGCTATTATCCAAAATATGAGGGTTATTATGAGTGCTGGGACGGCTATTGTTAGTGTGAGTTGTCCGTCTTGTAGGTGCATATTTGATGCTCCAGGTAATATGTTTTTTAAAAAAAGTATTACTCAATATAAGTGTTACTATAACCTAAATTAGTAATAACATCACAGCACAACACACAAACAACAAACACCAACACACAACCAAACCACCACCCAACCACACAAATAAACAACACTATCGAAACATAGCCGCACGATTCGCAATTAAAGCCGCAACAGCCCCCGCAGCCACCCCTCCATCAATATTAACAACCGCCAAACCCAAAGAACATGACTGAAGCATCGCCATCAAAGCACCCACCCCCTTTGCACCAAACCCATAACTATTAGAAGCAGGCACCCCAATCACCGGCACATCCACAAGACCCGCCACCACCGAAACCAAAGCACCTTCCCGCCCCGCAACCACAACCACAACATCCACATCATTTTCAATAAGCCGCCTCAGAGGCTCAAACAAACGATGCATACCCGCAACCCCCACATCATAAAACGAAAACACCACCCCACCCATCTCTTCTACAATAACCCTGACTTCTTCAGCAAGCGATATATCACTTGTCCCAGCAGTCAAAATACCCACCCGACCACCCCCACCACGCCCACCCCGATAAAACCCATTTTTGAGCACCACCATCCTTGCCGGCTCATTAACCGACACAACAAAATCCGCATCCAAACCACCCATAGCTCTAAGCGCCTCCAAATGCTCCACACTACACCGACTCACAATAACACGCCCATTATTTGCCAACATCACCCCACAAATTTGCACCACCTCCCGAGGCGATTTACCCTCAGCCAAAATAACCTCAGGCACACCTTTGCGCAACTCACGACCACCATCCAACTTTGCTAAACACCCCACCTCATCGACAACAAACAATTTGAGCAGTTTCTCGGCTTCAACAACCGAGAGCTCCCCGCAAGAAACCTTGAATAGAATCTCTTTTAACGACTGCATAGAACAACAGATACTTAGAAAAACCACAAATCATATATCTATTATGCCTACTGGTAAACAATCGCTTTTGTGATACCTATGAGCGAAAACAGAAAAATTCTCATTATCGACTGCGCAACATCAGGCATCGCAGGAGACATGCTACTGAGCGCATTATTAGACTTAGGCGCCAATACCAACCGGGTCATAACCGCAATAAAAACCCTAGAAAACCCCACATATGGCTATGGACACATCAACATCACCCACAAAAAAGTTATGCGCAACCAATTCCACGCACACCAAATCGACATTACCTCCACTTACACAAAAAAAAGACACGGTAGAGAACTCATCGATATCATAGAAAAAGCCACCGCAGACATCCCCATGTCACCAAAAGCACAAAAATTCGCCTCAGAAACCATCCACACACTCATCAATACAGAAGCCAAACTCCACAATACCAATTTTGACAACACCCATCTCCATGAAGTGGCACTAGTAGATACAGTTGCAGAAATTTTGGGCTGTGCGGTCGCACTTGACGATCTGCAACTTTTTGAAGCAAAAATCTACTCAACCCCCCTGGCAGTCGGCGGCGGATTTATAGAATGCTCACATGGCATCGTTTCAGTTCCCGCACCCGCGGTACTATCAATTTTGCAGTCCAAAAACTTTCCTTTCCACGGCGGACCCATCGAACATGAATTAGCTACCCCCACAGGTGTTTCCCTGCTGGTAAATTTAGCAACAAAAACCACCCGTGTCTACCCCTCATTGACACCCCTAAGAGGAGGACAGGGTACAGGAACCAAAGAATTCCCCCAACCCACAATTCTAAGACTCACCCTTGGAACCCACACAAAAAAAAACTCCCAAGAGACAATTGCAGTTTTAGAAACCAACCTTGATGATGTTTCAGGCGAGATCATAGGCTATACCATAGAACGATTACTTGCACAAGGCGCCAAAGATGTCAGCGTAATTCCAACAATAACCAAAAAGAACCGCCCAGGTCATCTCATCAAAGTCATCGCCGATAAAAAAGACACCACCCGGCTTGCCGATATAGTCATAGCTGAAACCGGTACATTGGGAGTGAGAATCTACTACTGCAAACGTCATATCCTTAACCGTGAAATACAAAAAGTAGACGTAACAATTTTGGGCAATAAAGAAACCATTCAAGTTAAAATCGCCAAAGACGCCACAGGAGAAATCATACGCATAAAACCCGAATACGAAGACCTCAAACAACTCGCAGAAAAAACCAACCAACCACTCCAAAAACTAACCGATTTAGCAATTTCTCAAGCACAAAAAATCCAAACCAACCATAGGTGAGCATATGGAACAAACCAGCACCCCTAAATTAAAAAAACTCCAAACCTACATAGCAGACAAAGGGAGAGACGGTACAGTTGTTGCATTCTCCGGAGGCGTAGACAGTACAGTCTTAGCTGCATTTTGCCACCAAATCTTGGCAGAAAAAGCCATAGCGGTCATTACCCAATCTGCCACATACACATCAGAAGAACTCCAATTCGCTAAAAAAACGGCCCAAACTATAGGCATCCCACTCTATATCATTCAAACCAATGAACTTGAAAACAAAAACTTTCAAAAAAATCCGCCCAACCGTTGCTATTACTGCAAAAAAGAACGTCTGCAAAAACTTTTTGCTTTTGCCCATTCACACAACCTCAAGACAATATTTGAAGGCACAAACCTCACTGATCTACAAGACCATCGGCCCGGCATCCAAGCCATACAAGAAACCCCAAACGTCTATAGTCCATGGATAGCCTGTCAGTTCACCAAAACAGAAATCCGTGAAACTGCTAAAATTTTAAACTTAAACGTACAGGATAAACCATCAGCATCATGTCTGGCAACTCGGATACCTTTTAATCAGCCCATAACTATAGAGAAACTTTATCGTATCAATCAAGCAGAACAAGACATAAAAAGTATAGTACCAATACGGCAATTGCGTGTTAGAGATCACGATGGTTTAGCCCGCATTGAAGTAGGCATAGAAGACCAACATTTATTTTTTGATAAAACAATATTAGATAAGGTGGTTTTAGCGCTCAAGCAACGAGGATTTTTGTATGTCACCTTTGATTTAGAGGGTTATCAAACAGGAAGTATGCTAAGAGCCCCACTAACCCATAATGGATAACCGATAATGTTAATCAGTATGGAGACTTTAGTGGGTTAGGTGCTTGTCAGGAAACTATTTGTTATTTAGAGCCCGATATGAACTGCAGGGACAATAGTGAGTTGCATAAAAACTTTTAGCGGTGGTTAGAGGAGTCTTTTTTGGGGGTATCTTTTGGAGCGATAATTCCTGTTTTTGTTGTTTTAGTCCAGTCTCTTTTGCTTCTAAATATCAGTTTTAGAAATGCCCAGCCTGCAATAAACATCTGAACAAGCCAATAAACATAAACACACGGTATCCAGAAGATATTTTTAGGTTTAATAGGCTTCTCGGAGGTAACTAGACCAACTCCGACAGAGACCAGTGAAACTGCGGTTAGCGCAATGACTAGGCCAGTAAAGTTTAGAACTGGGGTGCTTTGAGAAAAAAAGAAAGCAACCAAAAACCAATTGATATAGCTTAGTAATGATACTACCATCATAAAGGGTCCGGCGAGTGAGATTTCTGCGTCTATGGTTCGTTTGTTGATATGTTCAAGGAGGCGGCCATATTTTAGGGCGGTTTCCATGTATCCGCGGTACCAGCGGACTCTTTGTTTGAATAGACTTTTTAGTGCATTGGGGGTTTCTTGTCCTGAGCAGACATCAGGGGCATATTTGACGAAATGATTTTTTTCTACAAGCCGGAGGGCTAATTCGACATCTTCGGTAAGTGAGTTTTCATTCCAGCCGCCCATCTCTGTTAGTATGTTGTGTCTGATGAATTGGCAACTTCCGTTTAGGGGGACAAACAGGTGCATTTTTTCGCGTCCGCTCATGAGCATTTGGAACCAGGCTTTCTCTTCTGAGGAGATAACTCTTGTGAGGAGGTTGTTTTTTGCGTTAATGGATGTTGTCATTCCTTGGATAGCGGTGATTTGTTTATCGGTAAAGTATGAGGCGACTTTGAGGAGAACATTTTTTTCGGGTAGGCTGTCAGCATCAAACACGCCTACTATGTCGCCTGTGGCGTATGTTAATGCAATGTTGAGGGCGGTTGGTTTTCCGTGGGTGGTTTGTTCGCGAATGACTGTTATGTTTTCGGGGTATTGTTGTTTGATTTCGTTACAGATATTAGAAGTGTTATCAGCCGAGTTGCCATCGATTACGATTATTTGTAATTTTTCTTTTGGATAATCTATGTTCATGATACCATTTAGGCAACGGTAGATTACAGTTTCTTCATTTTTTGTGGGGACAATTATTGAAAAAGTTGGAAGATCTTGGGGAGTGTTCTTTGAAATATCGATAGGTTGGATTTTGCGTTTATTTCTTATACCCACATAAATAATAGACCCGTTATACACTGACCAAAAAAGCAGCACAGAGAGTAACACAATAGAGACTGTTTCAAAAATCACTAACATAGTTTATTCGAACCCGTTTTCGAATCCAGGAAACTATAGAATTCACAAGTCAATAGATTTTCAGTAACAAAACATTTAGCCTCAAGACTCATAGATCGTGTCTGCCACGGACAGATAAAACATGTTGTCATTACATCCACATATACCAATTGAGCTCTTTTAAGGTTTGTTTTCTTTCCCACCCACAAATTCAAAACCACCACCACCGCTATTTCTTACTTACCCTCACAATTTGAATAAAAATTTACAATGAACCAAAGCCCAGAAAAGCACCAAAAACACTACTAAAAAACAACCAAACAACCCAAACAAAAACCACAACCAAAACTAACACCCACCCACAAGTCCCCTACCATGTCATCACAAACAAACAACCAAATAACCAAACATAACTCAAACCACGCCATGACCCAATCACAAAAACATAAACTCGACACCAGACAAATACTAAACCTCAGACCGTGCAATAACGCTTTGTTCTGAGAAATTTTCTCATTTTATTGTACTTCCAATATATTCGAGATGATTTTTAACAATTTTTTCCACAATGGCACCAATACATGAAAAATCATAACAACACCCCACATGTTATTTGTTTTTTACACATTCTGCGATATAATTTTGTGGTCAAGATGCAGTTTAGGTAGTTCAATTCACCAAAAAAAGCAACGTATTTAACACGCAGAAAATATATTTACAGCTTGGTGAAAATACCGCAATTTCGTGATCCAATTCATGGATTTATTGCTATAAGTGAGGACGAGCAGAGAATAGTGATGCTACGCCTTTTCAACGACTTAGAAATATACGCCAGCTTGCAACTACCTATCTTGTTTATCATGGGGCAGAATACTCGTTTTGGGCATTCATTAGGTAATGCATTTAGTCACTCGAGCATTTGACTCGGTAGTTTCCAAGTCAGAGAATTTATTCAGAAATAATTCTAAAGAAAATGCCGCTGTAATAAAGTGGTATCGGCAAATATTGCGGTTAATTGCGCTTACACATGATTTAGGCCATACCCTTTTCACATGGAACAGAAGAACTGTTTTCTCAAAAGTATAAACATGAAGATTATACGCGAAAACTTGTTGAAAAAACCGAAATTGCAGATTACATAAAAGAAATAGGTGAGAAATTACAAAAAGAACTCGCCGATGAACTCCAAGCTACACCTGACGAATTGGTTAAAAAGTATAAAATACAAGCCATTACGCCACAATTAATCTGGATAATATATGGTAAAAAACCCAGCATCGATAAAATAGCTAAGGATGAATATATTTGGCCTTTCGCTATTTTAGGTGGGTACACCCATTCGCCCTTCTTCAAGCTTCTTATGTTCTCCCTTAGTGCTCCATACAACATTATACCGCAACAAAACTTATTGACCCCACCCACCTGATTTGACGAATAACCAAAGGAAAATTTGGTTAGCTATGGTTGACTCATAAATTCAATGAATGCATGGAGAGTACGGGGCTGGAGAACATAGTTTGTTTTGCGTTCTGCACCAATGGTTGAAAAAGGCTTAGAACCATAATCATGTCCGGGGTAAACTTCTACTTTATCATCTAGTTTCAGGAGTTTGTTGAAAAGACTATCATAGAGATTCTTTGCGTTACCTCCGGGCAGATCTGTTCGACCGCATTCACCCACAAATAGGGTATCACCGGTCAAGAGTTTCTGGTTGTTTATTAAGATACACATACTATCGGGTGTGTGTCCGGGGGTGTAGAGTATTCTTAGAAGTATGTCTCCGGTGTTTAATGTTTCACCATCTTCAGGTTGGAGGTCACTATCAACGTTAGATTGTTTATGAGCGATGATTTTTGCTCCAAAGATGGAACGCAACTCGGTGTTACCAGCAATATGGTCTAAATGTCCATGGGTGTTAATTATGTATTTGAGGCTAAAGTTTTTGGCGTTAATCATTTTGATGACTGCATCAGCATTGTAACTTGAATCAATCACCGTCGCTGTATTGGTTTTTTCATCAGCCACGATATAGGAAAAGTTGTCACCATGTTGCTGAATCTGTTTAAAGAACAATTGGCTCGCCTACTTTTTTGGACAATCCTCTACTCAGCAGAGTATATAGGGGCTGCTCTGTTAGCTTATCCGCAGCATAGGGCAAACATCCACTTATTTGTTATATAGCTGTCAGAAGCCACACTACCTGCGCAATAACAAAACCACACAGCATTGTTAAATGTACGGTTATATCGGTTCTTTTTGGATTTTATGCTTGTTTTATAATTAGCCGGCATTATTTACTATATTAATCAATCAAGTTCGTTACACACCCAACATTGACAAAACAGATCAACTATCAGTTTGTTAAGATATCATTTCTACCCAACCAAAATAAACCGCAAAAAGCGCCAAATTCACATCTTCATACTCCAGAACAGAAAACATTTGCCCAGGACAAACTTATCATCAGTACATTATTAGAAATTTGTTCCACCACCAAAACTTGAGATACGACCAAACATTAGCAATATTGGGCCTAAATTTTTTTAGCGCTTCGGGTTAATGAACAAATAAAACAAGAAATGACCAGATTCATTGGAGGAAAATGACAAGTGTTTGAACCTGTGCAGGGGTTATTTGAATACATGGGATATAACAGTTGAGCAGATATCAAATTAATCCCGCCAAATAACAATTATATTTCCAGATTTAGAATTAAAAAAATAAGTAATTGTTGTTTTTCAACAATAAACTCAAACAGAGCAGCCCCACACGATTAAACATCTGTAGATTGTGTGATTTGAAGGGTCAGGTGTTATTACACCTTTAGCGGCGGTTTTGTGAATTTTGTATTTTTATAGAGTTACACCTATATAGGCTCATGCCTTATTTAAAAATGCAGAATGTAATCGGGAAGAAGTAAATTTCTCCAGCTAATTTGCTCTTTTCAGATAGTTCGCCAACCAAGAGGGGAGATAATGAAAAATGAAGCCAAAAAAGCCAACCCTTGAAGACCAGCTTGCCTTCATCTCGGCACAGCACGACGTTTATCCAACTGAGCTTTTCGCGGCTCTTGTGCAGTCCAAAAATGGAGGTAAACGGTCAGTGGGAGAGTTAACTGTAGAGTACCGTGGCGATGTTGCTAAACAAGCCATTTTCTTATTAACTAAAGAAGGCCGAGTCATCGCACAGTTTAGAGTTCCTCAAGACACACTCACAAGAAGTGACATCTCATTTGACAACTCGATGGATACGGGTAGAGTACGCAGAGAAATTGCAAGGCAAAATCCAGCGCCCACCCATATAAAAATTGAAGATTTACGTGTCGGCATGAAAAAAATCAATGTAAGCGCTGAAGTAATTGAGGTAGCAGAACCCTCAAAGGTTCACACACAATTCCGCGACAACGCGGTTGTCTCAAACGCGATAATTCAAGACGACTCGGGACAGATTCTGCTTTGTTTATGGGACCAACAGATTAACACCATCCATGCCGGCGATTGTATCGAAGTCAAAAATGCTCATGTTGCCATGTTCAAAGGTGAAAGACAACTAAGACTTGGGAAAAACGGTTCAATTAGCATCCTTGAGGAGCCTCTGGGGCACTAACTTTTTTTACGAGTTAACAAATCACACTGGATAGACACAACCCAAATATATCGTGTATATGGGACATTGTTAGAACCGGTTGCCTGAAACTATTAAACGCTCAGACTGCGCAAAAAGTCAAAAACAACATCTAAACACCACAGACAGCGTATAGCACTCCACCTATTGCTGTATGTAGTGGCCTTGATAAATTTTATCAGAGTTTTGCGCAGTCTGCACTCTGAAAAACAGGAAAAATAGTTTCATTCTTTCCGTTAAAATGTGAAAAATTAGTTTTCAGATATCCTCCTTGGCAAGGGGTTTATGACCAACTATAAGGAAACACTCAAGCAATTGATTCTAAACAAAGTGGCTTCTGTGCTTGAATGTCACAACCGTGATTTACCATATTATTGGAGGGGAATTTCCCAGTAGCTTATGATGTCACCTTTAACCCATCTACCACCAAGGCTTCGCACAGTTTCGTTAATATCTTCCCACTCAGCTTTGAGAAACGTCACAGGTTTTACGATCACACAGTTTTCTTTGATAGTAAAACTTAGAAGTTTACGTTGATCAGAGCTAAACTCATTTTCCATCTTGGCGGCATAACGACTAGGTGAATGTGGGGGTGGTTTTAGTGTTAGGGGGGCAGGTTGAGGGGGAGTATATATGGGTTTTGGTTCGATATTTTGTACAGAACAGATAGGGTTTAGGGTTGATGAGGCGCTATTGTTAGTTATGGTGGCTGTGTTGAATTCGGGAAGGGGAAAGTTATCAGGTATGTCTTCAAAAGTGTCGCTTCTAATTATTAGGGTAATCTGTCGGCTCAGTAGTTCCATTTTTATGTCTAAGAGTTCTGTATCGTTTGGGAGATTGGAAGTAAAGGTGCAAGGTTTTCCCTGTAAAAACTCGACAAATCGCTCCACGGGAAATGTTAGGGTTCGTAGCTTCATATTTGTTGCGCTCAGTTGGCTAAAGGAACAGATAACATAAAAGTATTGTCATCAGACATTTAGAAACAGGAATCATTTGATGTAGCTACAAGGATACCTATTAGGTTAAGGAATGGCGTAGAGGAGTTTGTTTTGTGATAATTTGCTATTGCAGCAGATAATCGCTCAATTAACTCGTGGACCACGTTTGTCCATATAGAAGTGTCAAACCATTCTTGTCCTCTAAAGAGAAGGTATATAGTTAGAATGAGAAAAGGTGAGTCTGTTCCTACTCCAACGGATAGAAATACCCCAATAGGAAGGGAGAGGGTTCTCTATCCGCTTCACAGGCTCTCCTCACCAAGGGGGTGAACACTCACTGACTAATTTAAACGTTAGCACAGTCAGGGCTTAATTTGCTATCGATATATCAGATCAGCACAAACAAGCCCGCTTGAGAGAAAATTAGGATTAATACACCCTTAGGTTGCGGGGGTTAGCGAGATATCAGAAGTGTTGACTGATTAACTTTATCAAATCTATAGCTGACAAGTCGTATTTGCAATTGGGACAGTTTTTCTGGATTTCTTGTTTAGCACCAATTTTGAGGGGTGTACCGCAGTGACAGCAAAAGTATGTGAGTAGTTGACCACGTTTACCCAATTCTTCAACAAGGTCGTCAATGGTTAGGAGCTGGGCAGGTTTTTCTTTGAATTCTTTACGTGTAGCTTCGGCTTTAGCTTTCAGTTCGGCAACAACGCTAGGATTGGTACTAGTTGTAAAGTATTCGCATTTGGTGTTATGTACATAGGGTTCGTCGAGTTCAGTCCCGAAAAGTTCACAGTTTCCTATGTGGAAAAATACGCATGCTAGACAACTATTTTTTCGGTATTCGGCATCTAAGGTTTTGTAACAGGTAGGGCAGACTTCGACGTTTTTGCCGTTTTTTACAGTATTTAGGGCAATTCCGCGGTAAGTTTGGCCACAGACTTGACAGATTGGTTTTGCCATGGATTATCAAGAGGGAAATTGTGACAGGCTTATTTAATGTTCGCCAATAAAATTAAAAAGAACCCCTTTGCAGGTAACCGGTCTTTGTCCTTAAGGGATGTAAAGCTGTAGAGGGCCGGTAGGTAAAGTCCAGAGGGGGAAATATTGTGTGTGTAGGGGGAATTTTTTAGTCAAGAAACCTTGACTAAGCCTTAGTCCAGAAATCTTGACAAAAATGCTTTTACGTTCTAAAACTAAGCAGAACATGGTGAGTGATATGCCAACAAATCATTATGTGTTAAACCATAGACACATTGTTCGGATACAGAAGAAGGGTAGCCTTCTTTGCTTAATATGTCATAAACCCATTCTTGAGGGACAAAGGGTCGCAACTCGAAAATGCACCGCGCTAAGACATGAAGAATGTTATCAAGCTTCATTTCTTTGAGCAACATCAGTGGTCTTGAAAATAAAATACACCCAGATCGCGAAGGCTAAATGTAGGGATCCGCAGGCATAATTGAGAGGCTGGTAGAAGCTATTGCAAAAAGATGGAATTGCGGATGCGCATTAACTTAGTGCCCTATCTATGGATGGATAAACAAAGCAAATGAATATAAAATATCAACTCTTTACATCAATAAAGGGACTATGAGCACCTCAAGTTGGCTACATTAGGGTCCAGTCTCTTATCAACCACTTTAAAGCATCGACCAGAGTAAACGGGTTATATTTTGCAAGTGTCATTTAGTTGTCAGAGATAATCAATATCGTGTGAAGACAGAAATGGTGTTTTAGGTTTATTTTTGGATGTAGGTTAGGGGGATTATATGTCAAATATTGTATTTGTGTGTGTTGCTCTCTAATTGCTTCTATCATGACTTGTTCATAGGTTATTTTGGTCTTGGCGTTACAAGTCAATCAACAGATATTTTGTTTTCTGTAATATTGTTTGTTTTTTCGAATTTAATTTATATTCAATATTTTGGATAAAATTGTGTTGAATTATTTATGTAATTTGTTTATGAGTGTTTTACGTCATTTGTTGTTCATTTGGCATGTTTTTTAACATTGAGTGGATAAAAATAATTTTGTTTTGTTTAAAATAACAAGGGGTTTAATTTAAAATATGTTACTTTAATCAACGGCTCTCATATTTCAGGTTCAATCAACCTTGCATTTGTAACTAAGTTGTTATCTTAAATAATAAGTTTTATCTTGTCAGATAACAAGAGAAAAGGTGGGAAGTATGGAAAATTCGAAATTTGGCAGTCAACGTTGGCAGAAACTGACAAAATTATAAAAAATAATTTTTTACCTGCATAAAACACTCCGTGACTTAATATGAGAACGATAGGGCCCATAGGCACTGGAGCCATCTGCAGATAAAAGAGAAGTAAACAATAGCCTTTTGCTATTTTAGGCGGGTACACTCATCCACCCTTCTTCAAACTTGCTATCTTCTCCCTCATGCCCCATATAACAGTATACCACAACGAAACTTATTGGCCCTACCCACCTGATTTGACGAATAACCAACAAATACTGCTGTAACAGATACATAGCAGATAACGAACAAGTAGAGGCATCATTTTTGACAATGAAGTTGGAAGTAATAGAAGAATAGATTTGATATAAATAATAGAGAAATGAGTAATAACAGCATCCACAGTTCATGGGCGAGTAGCTCAGCACGGATTGGTTGTTGTAATAGTCGGCAACCACGTAGAGAGCACCAGCCTCCTAAGTTGGGGGTCGAGGGTTCAAATCCCTCCTCGTCCGCCATTCATTTTTAATACACAACCATTTCAAGTGTAATCCGCCAGGCTTCTTTTAGAACACAAATTTATGAAAGAACTGCATTTAATGATAAAAACTTCAAGCATTTAGTTCGCGTGAGTACAACACATAAACATGCATATACAGTCAGATTTACTAACAAAATAACCTGAAAACTTAAATCCCAACTAAAGACACAAAATACAGACACATTTCTTAATATGTATTCAGCACATCAGTGAAATACCACATTAAATCACATACCACAAATATACATATTCAATCAAGAGTGTTAAACAAAAATAACATGAAAAACTATTCCAACGAAAACCAAGTTTTTTAAAATTTAACAAACTACACAAGCTAAACACATATCATTTTTACTAAGCGCTAAATACACACCTAAAAATTTGCTTTGTTGCTACCATAAATAGGAGTAAATTAAAACCACAACAAATACGTGTTATTTATTTACATTCAACAGTTTGGAAAAAAATATTTTGAATTGTTTATATTACCGGTTGTTGCGTGTTTTTGATTATTTTTACAATGACTTTCTTATTTTTTCGAATATTTTTTGAGCATGATTTAATTTTTGACTGTTTAGGTCAAACTACCGAATGCAAGTATTTAGATGTTACAACACAATGTTTTAGCGAGAGTTTTTCAAAGTTTTCTTCAGCCTCGTCTGTAAAAACACGATCCCAACCAGCAACACCACAATCACAACCAACAAAAACACAACAACAACTCCAACCAACCTAACCCAAAAAACACCCCTAAACCAACAGCAGGCTGAAGCGACTCAAACGGGGGATTCTGTGAAAACAGAACTGAAGAGCCAGGCCCACTGTTGAAACACTACCTTCAGATATAGTCAAGGTCTGCGTACGACTCCACCCGCTCGACTCCCCCTCAAAAACCTCCCCCGAAAAAAAGCCCACCATAAGAAGACCCCGGCACAACATGATGAATGTAACCTATTAGTACTTGAACCTGAAAATCGACTTGTGCACCCCGCGGAAAAACCTCCGACAAACGACCTCCAGCATAGTGTAAAACTAACCCCGCCACAGAAGAATAATTACCCTCATACGAAACAACATAATAATCACCTTTTACCTCACCCAAAACATACCCACTCATTGGGGTGTAAATTTCTCTCCATTCACTCTCAAAATGTCCCTTCAAACATATATTGTAATGAATATTTACAGTTATGTTTGTGATTCGATTTCTATTTGAAATGGAATGAAGGGCACGCGTTTGATTTTTGACTCTATCGTTCATGATTCGATATGTTGACTTTATGTTATGGTTTGTCCCGTGTAGGGTCTGTAGTTGATGGGGGGTTTGTGTCATAAGATGAATCATTGAGGTTGATGGTAAAATCTGGTGCCGAAGGCTTGGTATAGATGGGACAGCTTGCCACTTCCATAACTATTAAACATCAGGGTGAGTATAAGACAAAAGGAAAAAATCCAAATGCCAGTCTTGTGTCTGCTCAACATGTTGGGTTCTACTTTTATGAGTGGGATCGGAGGGTTATATTTTTTACACGACAACTCACTGATTCGTCACTAAATCTTTTGTTTCTATTACTTCAGTGTATTTTAATTTTTTTATCAAAATAGACAATTGATTAATAATTAAATGAATAATAGTTAGCAGATTTTCATTTTACTTTGCAAACAAAACTATTAGATTAAACAATGTCTAAGGCTCACTCGTTGGGCTAAAAATCGTTAATCACTCTTTATTTATCCCCCTCTCATTGTAAATTTTCCCATATTTTCTACTAAGAATCCTGTTCGGCAGCTTATTTTAACAAATACCCGCATATTCAGACTGTTGTCACGACATATAATCGGCGTGCAACCCTTCGAAATCTCAAAACCAAACACTTCACAAAATCTATTGCACCCCACAAACAGCTAACACCGTTACTTGATTTATGCTCAATCAAACAACTCGGCCACATCTCATCAGAGATATCAAACAAGAAGGAAAACAACCCATGGAACCTCACACTCTTCCAGCCTCATATGGGCTCCATTCTAATAGAAACCTACTGAACAGAAAACAACTACCAAACAAGATATTTTGAAATAGATAGTTCTATTTCAAGGCATTTTCAAAACCACTCAGAAATTCTTAGTAGAAATTAAAGGAAAATCAGAATTTAACAACTCCAGACCCATTTTTACTGTTATATAGCTTTGTTAGCTGTAGAATTGTTTCCTTGTACACAGCAATCGCTTGGAGGTATTCGTTGATTTCTATGTGTTCATCCATGGTATGGTCAAGGTGTGAATCTCCAGGGCCATATGTGACTATTGGAAGATTCATGGCTCTACCAAGAATGTTCATATCTCCTGTGCCAGTTTTGCGCAAAAGGGTAGCAGGTTTGTTTAGAACTTTACGAACTGAAGACGAGAGAACATGAACTAAAGGGGAAGATTTGTTGGCTTCAAAGGGCTCTACAGTATCGAGCACTGAAGGGGTTACATTGACTTTTGGATTAGCGTTTTGGTAGTTGGCAATTATCTTTATCATTTTGTCGTAAACCTGTGTTGTAGTGAACTGGATGGGCACACGTACATCAAGAATTATCTCAGCCTCGAAAGGTATAATCGAGTTACCCCAACCTCCAACCATCTTGACTAGACAAACAGTTATGGAGGTGAAAGGTGTTTCCTGGGGATCCAGTGAGGGGTAGGTGCAAGCAGATTTGATTTGTGACCATAATTCGTAGGCTTTATCTAATGCGTTGTCATAGATCCAAGGCGTGGAAGCATGCCCTGTTTCGGTTTTCACAGTGATTTTTAGTTGGATTTGTCCTTTGTAGCCCATTGTTATATTTTCAACGCCGCTGGGTTCGCCAAAAAGAGCATAATCAGCGTTTATGCCCTGGGTGATGAGATGGCGAACACCTTTACTGGTGGCTTCTTCTTCAACAACACTTGCAATGAGGAGTTTACCTTTGAATCCGGGTTCTTTAACGGCTTGTGCAGCGGCCATAATCATAGCGGCCAGCGGTCCTTTAGCATCGACTGCCCCCCGAGCAAATATTTTGCCTTCTTCGACACGCAGGGGAACATGTCCTGCAACGGTGTCCATATGTCCGCAGAGTAAAATGACAGGATCACCTTTGCCAACAACGCCAATGACGTTACCTATCATATCAATACCAACTTCAAAGCCCATTCGCTTCATTTCAGTGGCTAAAAATGCAGCTATGGCCTGTTCATCGCCGCTTGGACTGTAGATACCTAAGAGATTAGTTAGAAACCGTACCGCTGCTGTTTGTTCGCTCATTTTCTTCTTCCTCCAACACTGCATCAAGAATGGTTATTACGTAATCAATTTGGGGTTTAGTTATGATTAGCGGGGGTAATAAGCGCACTACTGTTCGGCCGGCATCCACAAGTAAGACGCCGCGTTTTAGCGCTTTTAGAAGTATCCCATAGACCTCATAGCGGAGTTCCATACCCAGCATTAAGCCTAAGCCGCGAATTTCCTTGACGATTTTATGTTTTGCTGCTAGAACTTCAAGTTGAGTTTTGAAATATTTACCGTTAAGGGCAGCTTTATTGGCAAGTTTCTCTTCTATGAGAACATCTATTGCAGCACAGCCCGCAGCACAAACAATGGGGCTCCCGCTAAAAGTGGTTGAGTGCTCACCGGTTTTGAACATAGACATATGGGATTCTTTGGCAACTGTTATGCCGATAGGTAAACCACCTGCAAAGGGCTTGGCCAAACACATGATATCGGGAATAACATTCCAGTTTTGGCAACCAAACAGTTTCCCAGTCCGACCAAAGCCAGTTTGGACCTCGTCAAATATTAACAAAACACCATGCTTAGCACAGATTTCTTGGACTTTTTGCAGGTATCCATCTGGAGGTACGCGAATACCGCCTTCGCCGCGAATGGGCTCGATGAGGATGGCAGCGGTTTTGTCGGTTATCGCTTCGCGGATTTTATCAGGGTTATCCGGGGCAACATGTTTGATGTCAGGGATAAGGGGACCAAACGGGTCGCGGTATTTTTTGTCCCAGGTCGCAGATAGGGCACCCATTGTTTTGCCATGATAAGAACCCATTAACGCGATGATTTCGGTTTTGCTGGTGACTTTACGGGCTAATTTGATAGCACATTCAACGCTTTCGGCACCGCTATTGGAGAGAAAGGCTTTGTTTAAACCGGGGGGGGTTATGTTTATTAGTTTTTCTATGAATTCGGCACGTTTGTTGTTGTAGTAGGTGCCATGACAGTTTATGAGTTGTTCGGCCTGAGTTTTTATGGCTTTGACGATTTTGGGGTGACAGTGGCCCAGTGCAGCTACCCCGTAGCTGCTTGAGCAGTCCACATATTCTTTGCCGTTAAGGTCCCATAGCAGGGCACCTTTGCCGCTTGTAAGTACAACGGGTTTTTTGGAGAACACATTGGCTAGGTATCGGTTCTCAGTTTCTATGATTTGTTGTTCATTCATTTGTTATCACTGTGCCAATTTGATGATTAAGGGCAGTTGTGATGGGGTGATTAGTGGTGCCAGAGGTTATGAGAATTTCCTTGACGCCTTGGTTGAGGGCTTCAAGGCCCGCGTGGATTTTGGTGCTCATGCCGCCGCCGATTTTTGGGAGGATTTCTTTGAGTTTAGTTGTTGTGATTTTTTGGATGCATTCGCCGTTTAGTATTAAACCGTCTACATCAGTGAGTATGATGAGTTTGTCGGCTTTGAGGGCGCCTGCAACTATGGCTGCGGTGCGGTCGCCATCTATGTTGAGGGGTTCATTGTCTTGGCTTATGGCGATGGGGGTGACTACGGGGGTATAGTTTTTTTCAATTAGCAGATTTAAGAGTTCGGTGTTGACTTGTGTGATTTTTCCGGTGTAACCCCCGTCGATGACTTTTTTGCGTCCTTGTTTGTCAACTGCAATGAGTTTGAGTTTCCGTTCGGCTTTGAGGAGGGAGGCATCAAGTCCGCTGAGTCCAATGGCGGGTATGTTTTGAGTTTCGAGGGCAAGTACGATTTGTTTGTTGATTTTGCCTGCCATAACCATGGTGTAGATTTCGATTGTTTCTTTATCTGTATAGCGGCTGCGAAAACCTTCGGGGGACATTATGAATTTTTGTTCTTTGCCCAGTTTGGAGGCGATTTCGGTGACTTCAACACCGCCGCCATGCACCAGTATGATGTGGTGTTGTTTGATGACTTCTTTTAGGTCAGCTGCGAGGTTAGCTGATGTGCCATGTTTTAGAATAGAGCCTCCGAGTTTTATGACAAACAACATATTATGCACCTATAGGGGGTGGAATCCAGTGCTCTTGAGGCTTGTGGTTTCGTCGATTCCCATGAGAATGTTTAGACATTGGACGCCCTGTCCTGCAGCTCCTTTGACCATGTTATCAAGGGCGGTGAACATTATAAGACGGCCAGCGTGTTCATCTATTTCAAATCCAATGTCGCAAAAGTTTGTGCCTGTGACTATTTTGGGGTCGGGTAATTGATAGGGGCCTTTGAGATATTTTACAAGGCGTATGAAGGGGGCATTACCATAGGTGTCACGAAGTGCCTTCCAGAGGTCTTTGTTGGTGAGGGGGTGTTTGGGAAAGGCGTGTATGGTTGCGAGTATGCCGCGAACCATGTTAACAGCATGGGGAGTAAATGAGATTTTAACGGGTCCACCTAAGGGGGTGAGTTCTTGTTCGATTTCAGCGATGTGCCGGTGTCCGACAACTTTGTAGGGGCGTACTCCGCTAAACCGCTCAGGGTGATGTGAGGTTATGGTGGGTTTACTGCCACCGCCTGAAGAGCCTACTTTTAGGTCTACTATGATTTTTTCTTTGTCAATTAAGTCGGCTTTTATTAGAGGAGCTAAGCCTAAGATAGCAGCAGTGGCTTCGCATCCCGGGCAGGCGATAAGGGTGGCGTTTTTGATTTCGTCTCGATGTAATTCGGGTAGTCCGTAGATGGCTTTTTTTAGCAGTTCAGGGTGGGTGTGTTTGTAGCCGTAGTAGGTTTCATAGTCGGCAGGGTTTTTGAGGCGAAAATCAGCGCTCATGTCTATAACTTTGAGGCCTGTTTCGAGGAGTTGGGGCACCAAATTTTGAGAGTCCCCATGGGGTGTGGCTGTGAAGATTAGGTCACAGTTTTTTTGGAGTTCAACTATGTTTTGGGGCATAAATTTGAGTTGGGTCAGGCCTCGCAAGTTGGGGTGTATGTTAAAGATGAATTCACCGGCATTCTGGCGGGAAGTGACCATTGTTAACTCTACTTTGGGGTGCATAAGGAGGAGTCTGAGGAGTTCGCTGCCGACGTATCCTGAACCTCCGATTATTCCGATTTTCATGTTATTTCCTCTTATTGGTCGATTAGACTTTGTGCGCCCTTGAGTAATGGTTCGGCCACGTTGAGTCCTGTTGCAAGTCGGGTGTTTTCCCAGAATTCTGGGCAGGAATTTGCTTCATGAAACACCAGGGCGTCTTTGTTGTTTTGTAGGTTTTCTTCGATTATGTTTTTAATATTTTCGTAGGCAGAAGTGCATTTGTAAGTTTTAAACTGGTCTTCAAATTGTTTGTTCCAAGTTTGGAAATCTGTTAGGCGCGTTTCATCTTTTTTTGTGTTTTGCACAACTGACCAGGCGTCTGTTGCTAAATCTAGCTGGGATTTGAGATAGGTTTCGTTAGTATTTTTGTTTTTTCCAACGTCTATCATAGCATCTATGGCTAGTATCCATGCATGGCTGTTTTCGGTTAGGGTTTTGCCGCATTTTACTGCTAGTTCTTGCACGGTTTGGGGTAGTTTAGCATCAAAAACAAGGTTTCCCAGAAATGTGTTGGTGCGGAAGTCTTTGAAACCGGCACGTACCATACTGATGGGGTAGCAGATGGGGGCTTTACCTTTTTCTTTGGAGACGATTATTCGCAGGTCATAGAACCATTTTTTAATTAATTCTTGTGCGACAACGCCGATAGGGTTAATGATTCCGGGTTTGGTTTGGTTTATGTTATTTTTTAATTCTTCGCGGTTTTTTGAAAGTAATATCATTTTGCCATGGGTTCCTGCGTCAGCTTTGATAACTATGCCTTCAGAGAGGGAAAGTTCTTGTTCAAAAAGTTCAGATATGTCTTTTGCATTATGGATTTCTTTGCCATTTTTCATGGTATCGATTGCATCGCAGGGCACAAACACTGTTTTGGGGATAGGAAGGCCTTGTTTGTATAGATTTAACAATGTGCGTAGTTTACTGTAACAGACAAATTCGATTTGTGATGAGTTTAGGGTTTTTTTACCCAATGTTTCCATGATATAGGAGGCTTGGAGTCGTCGGTTTTTGCTTTGGGCGCGATTAAGGACAACTTTGATGTTTTGGAATGTGGGGGTGTAATCTTTGCCTTTGGTTTTGGCGCTAAACCCGTTTTTATCGATGGCTAACGCTATTTTACGGAATGGAATATAGGTTAAATCAATACCGAGTTGCTGAGCGGTGAGTTTGATGCCGTTTTCGTCGTTCTCAGAGCGTTCATAGAGAAGGGCAATACTCATCGCTTAGTTGCTCCCATAGAAAGTTTTGTTTTAAAAAGACAGTTTAACAAGGTGGGATGGTTGGCAGATGTTATTTATTCGCCCCAGTCTTCCCCTTCAATTGTGAGTTCTTGAAGGTTTATACAACCGTCTTTTACTTGTTTAACTTCAAGTTCAAGACCACATCCGGGACAACTTAGAATTTCTCCCTCTTCAACGTTTGAGGGTACATCAAGTTCTGCGTCGCAATCTGGACATTTTGATTTATAGATAGTTGCCACCTCTTTGGGTTGGTTTATTTGTTCGATCATTTTTTGTTCGTCACTTATAGTTTTGTTAAGAAACGTCATTTGGGTATTCCAAGCATCTTTTAAATGTTGTGACCTATTTGTTACAAGATAGAGTTTTAATGTTCCATTTGGTGCATGTAAATAGCGCGCTATAAACACACAAACATATCTCCTAAACAAACTAAAAGACTAAAACCGTACTAAATCACTCCGCAGAGTATGGAAAACGTTAAATTATTTATACACCAAACATCTTAAGGCAAAAAACATGGATGAGAAAGATAAACAAATCATAAAAATCCTAAAAGATGATGCCCGTGCAGGATATGCTGACATCGGCAACAAAATCGGTCTCTCAGAAGGCGCCGTGCGTAAAAGAATCAAAATACTCACCGATGAAAACATCATCCAGAGATTCACAATTAAAGTCGGCACCACAGAGAGCGCTCAAGCCATCACCCTGCTTGCAACCAACCCCGTTTACCCCACACAAGAAGTTTCCAAAACAATTCAAAGGCTCCCAAATGTTGAAACCATCTACGAAGTCACAGGTGAATATGACATTGTCGCAGTCATAACAGGAATGAACGTCACTGAAGTCAACGAATGCATAGAAAAAATCCGCCGCATCGAAGGTATCATGAAAACCAACACCATGATAGTTCTAAGAAATGGGTAACAACTAACCTAAAACAGACCGACCGTTTAGGACTTAACCATCACGTAGAAAACCACACACTGGAGAAAACAAGGATACAAATAAGAACATGAACAAATAATTACCACACAGTAGATACGACAAAACCATCAGGTTCCAATCGACGTTACACAAACGCTAATTACTTACATTCGGCAGTTTGGGAAAAAAATATTTTGAATTGTTTATATTACCGGTTGTTGCGTGTTTTTGATTATTTTTACAATGGTTTTCTTATTTTTTCGAATATTTTTTGAGCATGATTTAATTTTTGGCTGTTTTAGGTCAAACTGCCGAATGCAAGTAATTAAAAAGAAACCCGAAGAATTATTTTACAAAAACTAATGTTTCCAACAACTAAGAACAAATGTAAGTTCTGTAATACAAGACCTTTTATTTTAGGGAAGTATGTTCTTTATTGGGAAAAATTATGTGTGAATTTAATGTTATCTTAAACGACAAAACCCAAATTAGAGACGTAATCTACGCTAAAATGGAAGACCATAAAGTTGTAGTGAAAGACATCATGGGCAAAGCCACCGAGTTTGCAAACTGTATAATTTCTGAAGTTGATGTACCCAACGCGCGACTCGTTCTTGTTCAAGCATAAATTAAAACAATAAAGAACCTCTAAGTATAATGTACAGTCAACGACCTGCCAATTACATAGCACACTATCGACAGGAATACAGATCAATAATAGATTTGATAACATAGATTTTGGGCTTTATATAGGCGAAAAAGAATAGTTAAAGTGCCATTTTAGGTCTCACCAAGGATTAAACAAGGGACAGGCATGAGCAATAACCAAAAATTCGAAAGGGATCTCACGATAATTCTAAACCGACTAACCTATGGAGTCCAGCCCACAGTAGAGAATAAACTAAACATGCTCAAAGACTGGCTTGTTAAATTACAAAAAGAAAATATTGTAAAGATCAATCATTCCGTCATGGAACTGGTATGCGCCAAGTATTTAATTGAAAAAGGCTACGACATCCAAATAGAATATCCCCTAAATGAGCTTTTAACCTGTGACCTATATTGCATAAAAGGGCTAGGCAATCTGGTTGTAGAAATAGAAACAGGTTTTATCCCCCCAGAAAACGCCCTTGCCCCCCTGACATACACCACAGCAAGATTGGCAAGCAAAATCATACGCTACAGCGGTTTCGCAGGCAAATTCGCCTTGGGTGTGCCACCACACTACACACTACCTTTTCCTAACACCTTTGCTAAACCGCCACGAAACCGTACCAAACAAGAAATCGAAGCTATCAAAACACTCTGTGATGTCTACTACCAAAAACCACCTGTAACACTTGAGAGCATTCATAATGCCCGCATTCAAGAAATTTACATAATCGATGTGGATCATAGCTTAGTACAAGAGATCGATCCAGAAACGTACCTAAATAGGGCAATACAAAAAGGAGTCATCTATAACTATCTAACAGCACAATGTTAGATAAGGCAACAGCATGTCATTTTGTGTTTATATACTACAGTGCTGTGACGGCAGCTACTACACCGGTTACACCAAAAATTTAGAGACTCGAATGCAACAGCATCAAAGCGGCAAAGGTGCCAGATATACTAAAGCGCATCGACCACAAAAAATAGCATATAGAGAACAATTTGAGACCCGTAGTGCTGCAATGAAACGGGAAAGAGAAATTAAAAAACTAAGCCACCAGCAGAAACTTGCATTAATCGCAGAACAAGACAAAAAATAACAAACGTTAACTGCACAACACTTACTGTGCAACAGTTTAACTATGTCGAGCAAATAATATATTTGACAAGTATAACATTGTTATTTGTCTATCCTCCCCGCACATAAACAATAAAATCCCATCAAACTATTCAAAAAATAGCACGAAATCTCAAGAAAAAACAGTTTTTGCGCGTTTACACCAGATCACAAAACTTTATTTTTCAGACAGTCCCCTACCAACCACAGACAACAATCCACCCAACCACATCTACAACAGCATCAATAGTTTTTTATTTTTATCCACAAAAACAAGAGAAAATCTATTTTTACATCCAAAGATGTTTATAACACAACAATTTAGAGGTTAGACTTTATGTTGATTGCTTTGATGAATTATTTTCTATTTTGAGGTTTATGTTGGCGTAGATTTACAATCACATATTTTTAAATTATCTCCAAAGAGAGATATGTTGAAAACCTGTCATAAGTCAATTCCTTAACATAAAAAGACACCGAAGGTTTCAAGCAACACAGACAATTTTTCACTCATTGACTATTGGCAGGGAGGTGACAGAAAAATTGTCGAAATCTTACAAGAATGAAATCTATCGTTCAGACAAACAATTTGGTTATATAGAAGAGTTAGCCTCCAAAAATATGCGAGATGATTATGTAGCAGGAGCTGGACTGGAAGCACCGACTCAAGAAGACATTGATGAGGGATGGACACAGAAAAATCAATCACCATTAGCTGGAAGAATGTGTGGAACTATGGAAGAGCTTGAGCGTATTCAGAGTTCTGAGATGATGACCGTCGATGAACTTCATGAGGGCATAAAAGACTCTTTGGATTGCTATCAAATATGTACTGAAACTATTCTACGGTGTGTAACGTTAGGGGGTAAACATGCTGAGCCGGAACATATTAATTTGCTTTTAGATTGTGCGAAGATTTGTAGTGCTAATGCAGATTTTATGCTTCGAAGTTCCACCTATTATCCGCAGATCTGTGGAATATGTGCTGATATCTGTGACGAATGTGGTGACACCTGCGACAGGTTCGAGGATGTTTTTATGAAGGAGTGTGCGAGTGTGTGCAGACGTTGTGCAGAATTTTGTCGTGAGATGGCGCGTTAGTCAATTGATTTTAGGATGTGTTTAGCTCTCAGTGAAAATGTGTTTGTCTTGTGTGTTTAGTTGGAATTTAAATTTTGGTGGTGTGCCAATTTAGAATCGTTATTTTGGTGCACAATCAAATTCGATTGACATACAGGCTTGGCAAATTTTCCAAGGTTTGAAGAAAAAAGCTGTGCTTAATTTAGGCCTTTCGCTATTTTAGGTGGGTGCACTCATTCTTTCTTCTTTAAACTTCTTATATTCTCCTATGTTCCATACAATATTATACCGCAACAAAACTTATTGACTCCACCCACCTGATTTGACGAATAACCCAAAAATTGGGCGTCCATATGATCAGGATAATCAGAGTCCAGGTAAGTTTAGTTGGGTATATTTTGTAGGGCCGCTTCAGGAGAGAAAGAAATTTTTTGATGTTGCATCAAGCGGCTGGAGTAGTATTCAAATATTCACCATACCCGAGGAGTCTTCGTCATCATCGCCTTCACAAACAACAAACTCGCCTTCACCATCTTCAGCATCTAACAACAGTCAACAACAACACCCAGATTCTGTCTCATTCAATCAGCAGTTTTGTTGATGGTCGGTGCAATTTTTGGAGGTTCTATTGTAGCTGTGTGCTTATTTGTCGTTTTAGGAAAATCATTCAGTCAAAAGGCAAACAGTAACAGGAGCAAAAGAATTGACAATCATCACAAAATATAACAGAACTGCTTAGTTTTACGTTGTATTGTGGGGTTTGTTATGGCTTATGGGGCCGATTTTCGATAAGTAGTTCGGTTTACAAGGAAAAATTATGTGTATGTTAATTTAAATGTGAAATTTTGTCAAAGGTATATGTACTTATTTTTAGAACCTTAACTGCACAAATTATAGGGTAATACAATGTTCTAGGTCTTGTTATTGTGTTCTTTTTCAAGAAATAAAAAAAATAATATGGAGAACAGCATTAGTCATCAGATTTATTTTTTGGGTAACACCTCATTTAGTTCGCAACTTGCACCGCAGACTACAGTATCTGCACCGCCATAATACACAATGAGATGGTCATCAAGCACCACATTCCCACAGCTAAATACTACATTAGGTACGTCACCGACACATTCATAGTCTTCACAGGGCGTCAAAAAGGGTTTGTCGGTACGATAGAGTACATTTTCAGGATTATCTTTATCCAGCAAAGCAGCACCAAGCGAGTAGTGCTTGTTTGCATCTACACCATGGTATATAAACAGATAACCCTCGTTGAGTTCTATGGGTGTTCCAGCGGCACCAATTTTTAGGCTGTCCCACATTTTGTCACGTGGTTCCATAATGGATTTGAACCCGTGCCATTTTTTGAGATCATCTGAGTAGGCAATGCATATGCTTGGTTCAATACGGTGAAACATAACATAGTTACCATCAATTTTGTTGGGAAGGATAACAGCATCCTTGTTGCGGACACCAGGAAACGGTAAGATCCGTTCTTTCCAGTTCCAGTCGCGGTTGACAAAATCGTTGAGACTTATAGATGTTAGCGAAATTTGAAAAATTATAGGAAAATCATGATTACGAAATGCTGTGTAGGCCATATAGCATTGATCGTCAAGTATTGTTAAGCGGGGATCTTCACAACCGTCACGTTCTGCAGGGTGAATTGGGCCAAAAATTGGGGTAGCGAATCGTTCTTTGATGGTAAACCCATCAGCTGATGTCGCTAAACCCAATCTGGAGATATTATCTTTACCCTGTGCACGATAAACAAGGTGAACTAAGCCATCACTGTATATTGATGCAGCATTGAAAACTGAGCGTGATTCCCAATGACTATCCATTTTTGGTTTTAATATGGGATTATGTGTAAAACGTTTCATAAACCCTCTCCCTCTGAACACATCAACGTGTATAGGTAACATATAAATGTCACGCAAAAATATGTGCAAAATCGCCTCTGTGATTGACAATGTACAATCACATTAACTTAAAACAAGCCAAATCTTTATTTTCCGGTGTGACTTGTTGTTGGCAAAGTATATTCTAGGCACCCCTATGTTAGCAGGTGTTAAAGAAGTTGCGTATGTGAGTACATTTCCGCCTCGGAAATGTGGTATAGCAACCTTCACGGCAGATTTAGTTAATTCGATAACCCGTCTAAAAAAACTCCGTGAGCAACAGGTCATTTCTATCGATGGTCGCCGTCTTTTCAAACCAACATATGAAACTGTGGAGCATAAAATCGGCAGAGATTTTCTTGAGGACTATGTTTTCATGGCTGATTTTTTAAATCAGTCACGGATTAATGTAGTAAATGTTCAGCATGAGTTTGGCATTTTTGGTGGTGAAGCGGGTGAGTACATATGTGCATTTCTCAATCGGCTAAAACGTCCTGTTGCTACAACGCTTCATACTGTTCTTCCAAATTTTGAGAATAAACCCAGAGAAGTTTTTAATAGAATTGTTGAGAAAAGTACGGCGCTTGTTGTTTTGAATGAAACCACACGTAAACTTATTTTGCAGTATGGGGTTTCTGCGAAAAAAGTGAAGCTGATTCCGCATGGTTGTCCTGATTTACCTTTGATACCCAGTGCGATAACTAAGCCTAAACTGGGGTTACAGGACAAGGTGGTGCTTTCCACGTTTGGACTGCTAAGCAAGGGTAAGGGTATTGAATATGTCATTGCTGCACTGCCCGAGCTTGTCAAGAAAGAGCCGCGGCTTGTCTATTATGTGTTAGGGGTTACGCATCCGCAGGTTAAGAAAAATGAGGGTGAAACGTACCGTAATATGCTCCATAGCATGGTTAAGAAGCTGGGGCTTGGTGGGCATGTGCGATTTCTCAATCGGTTTCTCTCTAAATCGGAACTCCATAATTATCTGCAGGCATCAGATGTGTATATTACGCCCTATGTTTCGCCTAATCAGGTGAGCAGTGGTGCGTTATCTTGTGCTTTGGCGGCTGGAAAAGCCATAGTATCTACGCCATATCTACATGCACAAGAGGCGCTTGCTGAGGGGCGAGGAGTTTTTTGCAGGTTTAATGATTCCATATCTATAGCAGAACGGATTACAGAGATTATTGAGAATCAGACACTACGGGAATCTCTTGAACAAAAAGCCTACAGGTATAGCAGGAAATTCACTTGGCCATTGGTTGCCAGAGAATATTTGGAACTTTTTGAGGATTTAACTTGTAAATCGGAGGAGAAAAACTATTCAATTACCCCCCCTGAAAATAGATTACATCCAAGCCTTTACGGATGATACGGGTATTTTTCAGCATGCCCGATATTGCATTCCCAAAAGAGGCGAAGGTTATACAACTGATGATAACGCACGGGCTTTGATTGTTGCCATTAAATATCAACGGTTAAAAACTAATCCTGATCTGACACCGTTGATACGGGTGTATTTGGCGTTTCTCAATCATATGCAAAAGTCTGATGGGGGTTTCCATAATTATCTTAGCTATGAGCGTACGTATCTTGATGTGGAGGGCTCAGAGGATTCGATGGGACGCGCACTTTGGGCATGTGGGTGCACGCTTAATTCTTCAACTCCAAGAGATATGCAGATGGTAGCTAAGGATCTCTTTGATCAGGGATTGCCAAAAGTGTGGAATGCCATTGGGATTAGGTTTCATGCTGCGGTACTTTTGGGTCTATATGAGTACTATCAGGCCATACCGTCTGAACATATCAAAGATTGTGCGGAGAAGCTTGGCAATATACTTTTTGAGCGTTTTCAGGATCAAACTAGAGAGGATTGGCAGTGGTTTGAACCCTGTTTAACCTATGATAATGCCAGGTTGCCTCAAGCGCTTTTTGCAGCCTATAGTCTTGTGGGGGAAAAACAGTTTTTAAAAGCTGCAGAGAGAACTATGGATTTTCTGCTTAAGGTACAGATGGTGGATGGTATTTTTGTGCCCGTGGGTAATGATGGGTGGTATAAATATCGGGGTAATCGTCCTTTTTATGATCAGCAGCCCTTGGAAGCAGCAGCAATGGTTGATGCTGCAGTAGATGCTTACTATATCACCAAAGACAAACATTACCTCGAGACTGCGGAAACAGTGTTTGAGTGGTTTTTGGGTAGAAATAGTCGTCAGGTCATGGTGTATAATTCTAAAACTGGAGGATGTTATGATGGCATAGCCCAACAATATGTTAATATGAATCAGGGGGCAGAGTCATCTATTTCATATCTTTTAGCACGGCTCAAAATAGAAGAAGTCCGGCAGGGGTTTTGGCATCAAGAGGAGATTTAATCAATAATCAGAAAAGGCACAGGTTTTGTTTTTTGTGAAATAGGATGTATAATATTTGCTAAAAATTGAAGACATTATGGGCATAAAAGAGATAATGGTTGTGGAGAATGGCTCAGTTCAGGAGAGACCGACTCTAATGACCAACATGCTGATTCAATATAACAATTGAAATCATATTGATACATAACCACCATACTTAAACCAATCACAAACACAGCACGCACTTTTAGTTAACCCTACTGGAACACACACCATATAGGCAACCTCCGAAAACCATATTTTTCTAAAAATCGTTTGCTAAAAACCGTGTAACTATGTTACCTGATTTTTTGAAATGGGGTTTTCGGAGGTTACCTAGATAAGTTATCAAACAAGATTTTGAAGATCCCTTAAAATAACATCTTATACTTTGTGTTCGGCAGGTTATTCGGCTTTGATTATATGGTAACCAGAAGCTTTACGCAACCGATTCATAATAGCTAAACCTAGCCCCTCAGAGGATATACTTTCAGCGAGAATAACATCAACATTTTTAGCATCAATCTCACGCAAAAACCCAAAGAGATTCTGGGCGATAGCGTCTAAATTGAAACGACTACCCAAAGATTTCACAACGTCAGCATGGTAAGCAAGTTGGGTTTCGTCAGTGGCTAAAATACCAACCCGCTGGCCGTTTTGTTTAAAGGATTGCGCTATTGTTGAGATTTTGGCTTGGACTGCCTGAATACTGCCCTCGACTAAAATGACTTCGGCTTTGGGCGCATAGTGTTTATGTTTCATACCCGGAGAGGAGAATTTTTCAAATATCAACTCGGTTTCTGTTTGTACAAAGGGATGGAGCTCCAAATCATCTATCACTTTCTTTAGGGCTTCATAGGGTGTGCCTCCGGGGCGCAGAAGTAATGGCGGCTCAACACTTAGATCGACCACTGTTGATTCCACGCCTATATCTGTTGCACCACTGTCTATAATAGCGTCTATACTACCGTTTAGGTCGTCTATAACATGTTGGGCAATTGTTGGGCTGGGTTTTCCAGAGAGGTTGGCGCTGGGAGCGGCTATGGGACGGTTTACTTGTTTTAGGAGAGCTTGGGCAACTTTGTGCTTGGGCACGCGAATAGCGATGGTGTCTAGGTTAGCAACTGTTTCGTTGGGTATTGTTTTTGAGTGTTTAAAGATAAGAGTCAGGGGGCCGGGCCAAAACTGTTCCATTAGTTGGCGTGTTTTTTTGGGAACGTGCATCACCAGGGGGTAAACTGCTTTGGCGTCGGCGAGGTGTATGATTGGAGGGTTGTCAAAAGGGCGTTTTTTGGCTTCAAATAAGCGTGAAATGGCTTTGGCGTTGAGTGCATCGGCACCAAGGCCATAAACAGTTTCGGTTGGAAAAGCTACTAAGCCTCCGCGGCATATGATGTTTGCGGCATATTGGATTTTTTGGTGGTCAATGTATTTTTGGTTGATCTCTAGTAGGAGAGTTTTCATTTGGGTTCCTTTTGTTTATTGTTTAGAGTTTATCGGTTAGGGTGGTATGTATTTGCTGACAATGTATTTGTTTGTTGTCATTACTGCATGTAGGGGGAGACTGGCTAAAAACTAGATTTGTTTGTGTTTTTGGCGGAAACGAGCGGAGAAAAACCGTTCTTTTCTTGTTTGTCTGGGATTTTCGCTATTTTTCGGACCGTCTGGGGGGTTTGTGGGGGATTATTTATGGCAGGTTATGGTTGGGAGACGTCTAAGAGTAGAATTTTTCGTGTTTTGGCGTAAATGGGCGGAGAAAGCTGGTTTGTCTTGTTTTTATTGGGTTTTGTTAGTTTTTGAACAGTCTGTGTGGGTGTTTGTGAGTGTTTGGGTTTTTATGTGTTTGTTTTGTTATACATGTGTGTTTGCTGTAGTGTTATGCAGGGGTTGATTTGGGTGTTTGGTTTGCAGGTTTGGTGTAGGGTTTTATCGTGTAATTAAGGTAGGTAGATGTTTTGAGTAGTTGATGAGAGTTTGTATGAGAAGTCAAATTGGAATTGGTTCTTTTTGGTTGTCGGTTTTTAGCACTTTATCGATGAGGTACATAAAGATTTCTTGTGCTTGACTCTCGCTTATGTGTTGGAGATAAACTGAGACTAGTGCGATTTTGCCTTTTTTGGCCGCGGTATATTCGGCGAACATACGGGCGGAAATTACGTTTGTGTCTCCAAGGAGAACAGAAGAGCTGACTGAGCCCATAGGGTCGCGGGGTTTGGGAACTGCGATTGCCAGGGTGCCTAATTTATCTTCTTTTTCACTTAGCATAATCATGATGCTGTTTTTTGCTTCTACATAAACTGCTAGGAAGCGGTTATCTTGGTGCTCGATTTCCTCTTTAATAATTTTAGCCCGTTCGCTCATTTTTTCTCCCACGTGCTAAAGGGGTTGTAGCTTAAAAATACTTTCACAACAGTCAGGGCTAGCTATACATAAACTATTACTGTGGGCAACCTCCGAAAACTCCATTTCAGAAAACCAAACAAATTGTTGCCGGTTTTTAGCAAACGATTTTTGGAAAAATATAGGTTTTCGGAGGTCGCCTGTGCTATTAGAAAATCAGAGGGATAGGTTAGTTGTATCTTTTTTGGGTATCAATTGAGGTTAACAGAGTACTGTGAAAATGGTTGCTTGGTAGTTTCATTTTGTTTGGTGTGTCGTTTATTTTTCGTAATTTTTTTGATTCAGGGTTGTTGTAGAAAACTTTGGGGTGCTTAAGTGGTGTTTTTGTGCAGTTTGAGGTTGTATTTATTGGGGAACCCGTTGAAACGGCATATGCAGGTTATGTGTTGAATTGGATTATCAAGGGTTTTGATAACGAGTTGGAAATGCTTAATTAAGGACGTGTGTCTTTTCTGGGTACGGAAAGGAATAAACTTTGAGTGATGAATTATCCAAATTACCGCCCAATGTTCAAGAGAGGCTTCTTAGGTTTCAGCAGTTGCAACAGACACTTCAAACAATTCTGGCACAAAAACAGCAGGTTGATATGGAGAAAGCAGAAATTGATCAGACCCTATCAGAGCTATCCAAAACCGCTGATGATACAGTCATCTATAAAACGGCTGGTTCACTTTTGATTAGAACAGAAAAAAACAAAGTCAGCGAAGACCTCAATGAACGCAAAGAGCTTTTGGGCACTCGTAGCAGCGTCATCGCCCGCCAAGAAGAACGTGTAAAGGCTCAAGTTAAAGAAGCCCAAGCTAAGTTGCAAGAAGACCTCAACCCAGTCTCAGGTCAACCCTTCTCTTAAATAGGATTTGATGTGAGTGGGTGAGCTCGGCTTTCCAGAGTTAACTGCCGAGCAAGTCGAACTTTTATGTCAAACTGCTGAGCATGCGGCACGTAAGCATATCCTAAATCAAGTTTTAGACAAAGACATCACCCGCCTTGACATAACAGTTGAAGTTGAGGGCACCAAACCTGTCAATATCACCGTGGAAGTTGATCTGTTGCTTTCAAAACAAGTCAAAACTATTGCTGTGGAAACTTTAGTTAAAGAAGCAGTAAATAGTGCACACATAGCTTCTGAAAACTTTTTGAGAAATATACAATGAGCTTCAAAGAATTATTAAATATTTTAGAGGAGAAACAGGCAGGATTTGTGCTATTGCTATGTCATCGTAGTGCAGATGCTGACTCAATTTGTTCAGCCTATGGGCTTCAGGGGTTAATCAAGCGGTTTCTACCAAACAGCGTAGTGGAAATCGGTTGTCCCGCAGGCATCAATAAACCCTCCAAAACACTCTTAGAGTACCTGCCTATAACAGTTAACCTCAACCCCAACATTGAATCCGCAGAAGTCATTGTGCTCTTAGATATGAATACCGTGGAGCAACTAGACGAATCTGCTGATACCATCAAAAAATCTCCCGCACCAAAAATCATCATCGATCATCATGCGCCAAATCAGGAGACCATGCGCCTATGTCGCCTTTGTATAATAAACGATAAAGCCGCTGCAAACTGTGAACTCGTCTATCAACTCTTTGCAGAAACAAAAATTAAACCCAATCTAAATGAGGCAAAAGCACTATTTGTAGGCATAGCTTTTGATACCCGACATTTTGCCTTAGCAAATTCACCTACCTTTAGTATTTTGGCAGCCTTGGTCTCAGAGGGCATAGATGCACAACAAACACTATCCCAATTCGCTTTGCCTATCGATACCTCAGAACGTATTGCTAAACTTAAAGCGTGTAAACGAACAAAAATTGTCATTATAAACGAGTGGATAGTTGCGCTCTCACATGTGAGTGCCTATCAGGCTCCAGCAGCAAAGGCTCTGGTAGATTTGGGTGCACATGTGGCAGCTGTTGCAGGAAAAAAGAGTGGTAAAATCGAAATTAGTTTGCGGAGCATTCGGCAATTTAACAAGGACACAGGTATACATCTTGGAACAGATATCGCAGCACCTCTTGGAGAATATTTACAAGGTGTCGGTGGTGGTCATGCAATGGCATCAGGTGTGAACGGTAAAGGAGAAATTCAGGATGCGCTAAAACAATGTTTAGCACTGTTAAAACAAAAAATAACCAACCCTGAGGCAACTACACAGCCAGAAACAATACCTGCAAAGAGTCCATAGGAGTTTATGGTTGTTTAAAAATTAGGGAATTTTTAAATTATACAGGACCAATTAGGAGCAAAAGCCAAAACTGGGTAGCTACGCTTAAATGAACAAAACATCACGCTTAGCGTGAGCAGGCACAAAATATGGCACTGATAGAAATCAAAAATCTTACCTATACCTATCCGGGCGGGTCCAAACCATCCATTGATGATGTATCTTTTAAAATAGAGAAGGGAGAATTTGTTCTAATAACAGGTCCCAGTGGGTGTGGTAAAACAACATTGTGTCGATGCTTCAATGGGTTAGTGCCACATTTCTATCAGGGAGAAATTAAAGGCGAAATAGAGGTAGCAGGGATAAATACTCTTGAGCATCGTACCTGTGAGTTGGCAAAACATGTGGGATTGGTTTTCCAAAATCCTGAAAATCAGCTGTTTGCTCTCTCAATCGAAAAAGATGTGGCGTTTGGTTTAGAAAATGTCGGTCTTTCCCGGGAGGAAATGCGTAAAAAAGTTGATTGGGCACTTCATCAAACCGGAATCTATGATATCCGGGAACGTTCGCCACATGAAATCAGCGGTGGACAACAGCAAAGGGTAGCGATTGCATCAGTTTTGGCGATGGAGCCAGATATAATTGTGTTAGATGAACCTACTTCGTTTTTGGATTCTTTGAGTGCTGAAAAAATTTTTGAGGTTATCTATAGGCTCAATAGAGAACAGGGAATCACTGTGGTGTTAGTGGAACATCGGCTGGATTTAACGGCAAAATACGCTAACCATCTCATAGTTATGGAACAAGGAACCATACGATTGGAAGGTGAGCCTCGTGATGTTTTGTGTAACCAAGAGACGCGCCTTATTGGGGTTGGTATCCCCAAAGCAACTCTGCTCTATGAGATGCTTAAAAAAGAAGATTTTAGTTTAGGTAATAAACCGCCGTTGGACTCTGAGGAATTAGCAGATCAAATTTTGGAGGCGTTGAAATGATTGAAGCAAAAAACGTTCACTACAGCTACCCCAGCAAAATTGAAGCCCTAAGGGGTATCTCGCTTACCATCAGAGATGGGGAATTTGTTGCCATTATGGGACAAAACGGGGCAGGTAAATCCACCTTTGTTAAGCACTTCAATGGTTTGCTTAAACCCTCCCGTGGCACCGTTAAAGTGGATGGAGTAGAAACAGGTAAATCCAGTGTTGCTGCTCTTGCACGTAATGTGGGGTTTGTGTTTCAAAATCCAGATCATCAACTTTTTAGTGAAAGTGTTGAAGAAGAAATTGGGTTTGCACTCAAAAACTTTGGCTTTGAAGCAAAAGTCATCGAAGACCGTATCACTTGGGCACTTGATCTGCTTTCGCTCTCACAGTATCGCAAGACCTCGCCGTTTCTGTTAAGCGGCGGAGAACGTAAACGGGTGGCTTTGGCATCAGTTTTAGCGTGGGATCCAAAAACACTAGTTTTAGATGAACCCACTATTGGACAGGATTATGAACAAAAAGAAAAACTTCGACAGTTCATAATGCAGCTACAGACACAGGGAAAAACGGTTGTTGTCGTCACCCATGATGTAGAGTTTGTAGCAGAATGTAATCCACGTGTTGTTTTAATGAAAGATGGTAAAATAGTTGCTGATGGCCAGGGGCAGCAAATTTTAACTGATCCAGCTATGTTAGAGTTGGCTTCAATTGTGTTACCTCAAATCGCACAGGTATTTGCCAAGCTTTCGGTTTTGGGATTGCCCAAAAACATTATTGACATCCAAGAAGCCAAAACAGTTCTACTTAGAGCCAAGGAGAAACGTGGGCAATGAGTGTTTTTGATGGTTTAAAATTTCGTAGGGTTAACTCGCTTATTCACAACCTTGATCCGCGTATTAAATTTGTTTATGTCATTGGGGTCTTTATTGCGACGCTTCTTTTTCTTCAGATAATTCCGCTTTTGGCATTGTTTGTGTTACAACTACCGTTTGTGTTTTTGGCTCGTGTCCAGCGTCAGTGGTTGCGTTCTTTGCGCGGGGCGGCTTTTTTAGCGTCGTTTATTTTTCTTATCAATATAGCTACAAATTTTTTTGTAGGAGGCTACACGTTAACACCTGAGGTGGTTGAGAGCGCTGCGGCTATGACTTTGCGATTTGTGGTGTTAGTAGAGTCATTTTCAGTGTTTTTCCTAACCACTTCACCTGATCATTTGGGTTTAGCATTAGAGCAGTCTCGTGTGCCCTACGAGTTTGCATTCGCCTTTACCACGGCAGTACGTTTTGTACCAGTATTAGCTGAGGAAGCGCAAACCATCATGGATGCTCAAAAAGCCCGTGGCTTAGAACTTGAGAAAGGCAACCTGCTAAAGCGCATTCGCAACTATATCCCTGTTTTGATTCCGCTTATTGTTAGTGCCATTCGTCGAAGCCTTGAGCTCGCCGAAGCTATGGAGTCTCGCGCTTGGGGGGCATGCAAAAGACGCACTAACCTCTATAGGCTATGTCTACACAGAGGGGATTATGTGTTACTTGGAATTACAGTTGCAATTTTGGCAGGTGCAATCTATACATACTTTTTTGTGTCGATCCCAACAATTGTAAATTTGCTATAAATTATCAGAAAAATCAACCGCTTTCAAGAGACAGTGAGCAAAAAAATATCAAACAAAAATTAAGTCATAGTGGCGCTTTATTGACTATTGGAGGTTTGTCAAATAGGCAGAAAAGTTTGTTTGACCAAGGTTGTGTGGAACATATGCGCATGAGAGTTAGAGAAGAAAAGATATCTATAGAGCCTGAGAAGATAACATAAAAGGGAGAGCAGAAGAATATTTAAAATAGAGCCAAATAAAAAAGGTAAGGGTTATGGTTGAACATACTCGTTTTGGACCCGCGGGGGTACCGCCAATGTTTCGGTTGCTAGGTGCTTCCACGGTTGACACGCCACGTCTACTTTGTGAGGAAGGTTTAGATGCCTTTGAGTATCAAGCGGTACGGTGGGGGCCAAAGCCTCAGATAAAAGAGACTGATGCCCGCCGACTTGGCGAGGAGGCTAAAAAAAATGATGTTAAACTCAGTATGCATGGTAGCTACTTTATCAACCTGGCAGGTAAACCAGAAGTAGTAGATGCCAGCAAGCGTCGTCTGATAGCCTGCGCGACAGGGGCAGAATGGTTGGGTGCAGGGGTCATGGTGTTTCATACGGGGTTTTATGGGTTGTTTGAGAAAGATTATGCTCTTAAGAGTTGCATTGTAGCACTCAAAGAGGTAAGTGCGGAGATGAAAAGTCTGGGTTTAGAGGTAAAGTTGGGGCCCGAGACTATGGGGCGTAGATCCCAAGTGGGCAGCTTGGATGAAATTATAACTATCAATCGTGAGGTTGAGGGGACACAGTTAGTTGTTGATTGGGGCCATCTTCATGCCTTGCATCAGGGAGCCTTTAAAGCAGTGGAGGATATGCGGGAAGTAGCAGAAAAAATTGAGCGGGAATTGGGTATTCAAGTGCTGCGTAGTATGCACTGTCACTTTTCAAAAATTGAGTTCACCAGTCAAGGAGAAAAAAAGCATCACCCCCTAGACGATCAACGGTTTGGGCCTGATTTTTGTTTGTTAGCTGAGGTGATTTTGGATTTTGGGATGCATCCCACGGTGATTTGTGAGACCCCCATTCTTGATGTGGATGCAAGAAAAATGAAGGAAATTCTGCAACAGATGCAAAGGCAAAGACAGATACAAAGTCAGGGTTAATAGTAGTTGTGCAATTTGGCTAATTAGCTTGTTTTATGTTTGGTAATTTGGAAAAAATATTTTGAATTATTTATATTCAGGTTATTGTAGGTTGGTTGTTTTGTAATAATTTTTATTTTTCAAATGTTTGGGGTAATTTAATTTTTGGTTGTTTTAGAGGTCAAATTGAATGTAGGTTTGCAGGTAACTTGGAGAGGGTTGTGTGAGGGTAGTGTTGTTGTTGGGTTTGGAGTGTGTTTGGAGGTTATTCTAAGAACGGGGATAGGTATTGGATAATTGACTCATATGCGTCTATGTCAGGTTCTTGGGGGTTGTTGGGTTTGTCTGTTCCAATTAGCTGTTCACCGTCGTTTTCAGAGACGGGTTCATTATATTTGATTCGAAACACGCATCGTATAATACGATCGTTGCAGGTTTCAAAGGTTAAGAGGGGATATTTTACGCCTGGCAAAAGCAGGTCGTATTTTTTTTCGGTTTTGGGTTCGATGAGAAACATTTTGATGTCTGCTAATGCCAAAAGGCTCAATAGCAAAGAGCCCTGATAATCAGGAAAGCTTGTTTGCTGATTGGCTTGGGCAATTTTTGTTTTTGCCTCTTTTATTTTTGCATCTAGGTCAGTGTTGTTCCACAGCTCTGTGCCGCATTTTTGTGCTTGCGCAATGGCTTGTTTAGTAAAACATGTGGTAGCTAGAATTATTGTATGGTTGCAGACGTGGATAGTTTGGGTTTGCTTGGCAGATAAAACAATAGCATCAGTTAAGGTATAGTTTGGAGGATAATTTCGTGCTATAACAGCGGTTTTCTCTTTGTTTTTAGAAACGATTAAGTCGACACCGTTATTAGTTAGCCATCTGCTTTGCACCTCATATTCTAGTGTTTCAAAAAGCCATTGCATAAAAAGGCCAAATTCTTTAGTTGTGAGGCATTCAACCCGATAGGTTCCTGTATTTGGTAGAGGCGGGGGCAGTTTTTCTACATAGGTTTTTATCGCGGGTTTCTTGCCGGTTTGGGAATGAGTTTTTTTTATTCTATTTGCTAACTCTTCTGCTTTGTCTGGGGGAATTTGTAACTTGTCAGCTAACAATCCGACTATATCGATGTCGGGGGATTGTTCGGTTATTTCTTTTAGAATACCGTTGAATTTTAGGGGGTTTATTCTTAGGCCTCCTTTTTAACATGTTTGGGGCATAGTTTTTTTCTAAATTCATCAGTGTGTGTGAGGTTGAGTTTGGAGAATGATTTGCCACAGATATCACAAACGTCATAGTGGTAGATGCATACACTTGTGTTATCATGGCTGCATTTGAATTCAAGAAAACGGCTGTGACGTTTACCACAGACGGTACATATGAAACCTTTGTCGCGTTCAAAATATTCGTCTAGGGCTTCGTCGTGAGCTAGTGGTGCTTTTTTGGAGTAAATTTTTCCTGAGTCCAAAGATTGGAGGGTGCAGTCTGTGCAGACATAGAAGCCGTCTTCAGTTACATAGCCTTTGGAATGGGTTTTTTTGCATAGGGCACAGACGATTTCAGGAGTGTCAATGCCTATAGTGACACTGGATTGCAGGGTTGCTTTGTTGTCAAGGGTGATTTCGAATTTAACTTTTGAGGTGTTGATTATGAGGAGGTTTTGGAGTTTTACAGTTAGACTGGTTTGGTAGGATTCAGCTTCGCGCTGTAGAAGGGCTTCATAGTCGGATTGCCATTTTTGGAAGTCAAAATCATGTTTCTTTGAGATGACCCTTTCTCGGCGCTCCCGTTTTAGCCGTCGCTCAAAACTGCGCAGGCGGGTCAGTTTTTCTTTGACAAGGGGCAACTCAAAGAGCACCATTTTTGCGCCTAAAAGTTCCTTGAGTTTTTGATCCGCAACTGTTTTTAGTGCATCATAGAGTTGGGGGTTTATTTTTGATTTAGAGTCCTGAACGTTTAGAGTTGTGTTTTCCAAAGCAAGGGCTAAATTGAACTCTGCATTGATGCAGTTGGCTTTTTCGTCAAGCAGGATGAGGAGGGTTTCTTTGTTTTTTGCGCGGAGCTTGTTTTGAAAACTCACAGTGTAGTAGAACTGAAAAAACCGCACCGTTTCTTTTTTGAGAGGTTTTATGGCGGTAATTTTGCCATTGTTTATTTGGTGAAAATAGGGTTCGGATTTGGGACAAATACAGATACCCTCTACAAACTGAGTTTTTTGGCAATCCAAGCAGGTATTTGGGGTATCTCTAAAATATGTTAAGAGGAGCTTTTCGAAACTGTCGCGGGGACTAAGAGAAATTTGGCACAGTACCCCATTGTTTATGGATTCTTTGAGCATATGCTGGAAAACAGGGCTCCCAACTGTGAGCAGGGGGATTTTTTTCTCTCGTGCAATGTTTGGCTGATAGGTAAATTCTTGGGCGGGTTCATTTGGATAAGTAACAGTAACAGTGTCAGGGGTTTGAGGGGTAATTGTGCCGCCTTGGGATTGAATATAGGCTTCAAAGAAATGTCTGAGTTTTTCTTCAGGACTCAATCTAAAACGCCTTGTGTGAATTGTTTGGCTAATTCTTGATTTTTCTGTACCATGTTGAGATTCTCAGCTAGTTTTTCTAGTTCTTTTGGGATGTCAAGGCGTGAATTGCTGCGTAGAAGTATTTCTCCGATGGTTTTTTGTATATCTTGGGCATCCTCTTTTAGTTCAGCTAGTATTGTTTCCATCTTGCCTACGGCCATGGTGAATAAATCGATTTTTTGGTAGAGTACATGTAGTACGTAGTCGTCGATGGTGTCTTTGACGGCTAAGTTGAAGATGGTTACGTCGCGTTCTTGTTTGTAGCGGTGGATTCGGCCGATGCGTTGTTCGATTTTCATGGGGTTCCAGTGTAGGTCATAGTTAAACATAACGCAGCAGTTTTGTAGGTTGAGGCCTTCTGCGGCGGCGTCGGTGGCGATGAGGTATTTGGTTTTGCCGTTTTTAAAGTTGGTAATCACTTTATCTCGTTCGGTTTGATTCATATCGCCTACATAAACGGCGGCTTGTCCAAACTCGGCGTCTATGAGTTCTTGTATTTTGTGTGCGGTGATTTTGCGTAGACAGAAAAGGACTGCTTGTTCACGAGGGATCTCGTTTAGGACGTTTCTTAGCAGTTCTGTTTTTGCGCCTTTGACTTTTTGTGCTAGTTCTATTAGTTTGGTGGTGTCTTGTGTTTCTATGGGGAATCGTTGTTGGCGTCTTTTGAGGGATTCAATTGCAGCATAGGGTGAGCTTGAGAAGGATTGTTGTAGGGTAATGGCTTGGAATACCAGTATGGCGTTGCTTTGGGAAGTTGTTATTTTTCTTGTGGGGTTCTCTGCAATTAGGGTTTCAATTGTTTTGTAGTGGTTGTTGCTAACTTTGCGTAGATATGTGGTTGCTTCTTCGATGAATTCACGTTCGGGGTTGTTTGGTTTGAGTGTTCGTGATTCGACGCATCGTTTTGTGAATGGGATGCCTGTTTGTTCTCGGCGTGTGCGGCACATGACTTCTTGGATGGTGTGTTTGAGGTAGGTGGCTTCTTGTTGTTTGACTACTCGGCTTCGGGTGTCTTTTGCGAATCGGGAGATAAATGCGCGTTCGCTGCCTAAGAGTCCGGGTTGAATCAGGTCTACGATGCTGTAGAGGTCGGTTAGGCGATTGCATAGAGGGGTTGCAGTTAGCAGGAGCAGGTGGTTTTTGCGCATGTCAGCTATTGTTGCTCGGCCTTTGCTGTGGGTGTTGCGAAAGGCGTGGGCTTCATCTATTACGATTAGGTCCCAGGTTCGGTTTATGAGGGGGTGATGTTTTTTTAATAGAAGGTTATGGGAACATATCAGGCGGTTGTTGGAGGCTAAATTGGCACGTTTTCCAGCGCCATTGGCTATGGTGAAAGATTCTCCGAATTTTTCTGCCATTTCGTTTTTCCACTGGGATAGTAGACTTTTGGGTGTAACAATTAGCACTGAGTTGACTTCTTCTCTTAATAGGAGTTCTTTCATTATTAACCCAGCTTCGATAGTTTTTCCCAAGCCTACTTCGTCAGCTAAGATGGCGTTTGAGTTCATTTCGTTTATGACTTGTAGAGCAGTGTGTAGTTGAAAGTTGTAGGGGATCAGTTTTGTACGTATGGCATCTATTGAGAGGAGGTGGTTGATTTTGTCGGTTTGTTTGAGTTGTGAGGCTTCTATGCTTAGTTGAAAATTTTGTAAGGAGGTATAGTTGTTTGTTTGGATTTGTTTTTTTATGTTTTTGGGGTCTGAGCAGGTGATTGTGTAGCGGGAGTTGGTTTTTTTGTTGGGGAGGTTTTCGTCGTCGAGTTTGCATATGACTGTTAGGGTTTCAGTTTGGGGGGTTGGTTTTTTTGATTTAGGGTTTGGTTTGATAGCTAAGTCGGCGAGGGTAAGTGTTGGTTCTAGGTTGAGTTCTGAGTAGGTTTTGGGGTTTTGTTTTGGTGGGATTTTTGTCAAGAGTATCGACATCTACTGGCCATTTGGGTATAAAAACCTAAAATGCATCTGGGAGGGGTTTGTGTGTGCTTTTTTTTGGGTGTAGAGGGGAATTTTCTCTGCGATGGATTATTAATTTGGGAAAATTTTTCAATTGAATTTGACAAAGGTGTTTAGCCATTGATTGGGGCTTTGTTTTGGGGATTGTTGGAAAGTGTTTGAGAGTGATTTAACATATTATTGTTAAAATTGTACAGGGAAAAGAACATATAGAAAAATACCCAATTAAGCACTCGATTTCAAGCCTATTTTCGCTATAGCTCCAAAATTCAAGTTATTTTACCAGTTGAAGCACACACTTTAGTTTTTAGCAAATTTTAAATACAAATTAAAGTCATTATTACTTTCGAGGTTACCAGCATGGCCAAGGCAGCAAAAAAAGAAACAAAAAAAGCTAAAAAGAAAAAATAAAGCCGCAAACAAGCCTACCCCACCCTCATTTTTCTTTCACCCTCAACACCACACAACCAAATACAAACCCAACACATCAATTAAAAAAGATTTATCTTATCAACCCCGCCTATACTAAACGGTGAATTATGTGGAAAAAAGCCCGTTAAACATAAACCTGGCCAGCCTACAATTACCCAACCCCACCATGCTAGCATCAGGCATCATGGGATATTCCGCCGAATCCTTCACACAAATAGCTAAAGGCGGCGCAGGCGCAATTGTTACCAAATCAGTGAGCACCACCCCCCGAACGGGCTATACAAACCCAATTGTAGTACAAACAAACACAGGCCTACTAAATGCTGTAGGCCTACCAAACCCAGGCATCGACAGTTTCACACAAGAAATCAAATACACAAAAACACTCATACACATACCTCTAATTGTCAGCATCTTTGGCTATACTGCAAAAGATTACTCAACAACAGCCAAAAAAGCAACAGAGGCAGGTGCAGACGCAATAGAACTCAACGTCTCATGCCCCCACGTAAAACAAACTGGCGCTGAAATCGGACAAAACCCCAAACTACTCACCGAAATAATACAACAAGTTAGAACCACCACCAAAAAACCGCTCATCGTCAAACTATCACCCAATGTCACAAACATAACAACCCTTGCACAAACCGCAGTAGACGCAGGCGCAGACGCACTCACCGCCATCAACACACTAAAAGCATTAGCAATTGACAGCGAAACACAATTACCCATATTGAGCAATATAAAAGGCGGCCTATCAGGCCCAGCAATAAAACCCGTGGCACTACGGTGCGTCTACGATATTGCTGAAACAATCAAAATTCCAATAATAGGCTGTGGAGGCATCTCAAACTGGCAAGACGCGATTGAATTTTTCCTGGCAGGAGCAACAGCGATACAAATTGGAACTGCAGTAGCCAATGACATGAACGTCTTCCAAACTATAACTAAGGGTGTGGACACATATTTGAGACAAAAACATTATAGGAGCATAGAAGAAATTGTTGGACTCGCACATCGCAAATAACACCCTGAGAACCACACAAATAATAAACATACAAATTGAAAGCCCAACTGTTAAAACATACACTTTTATGGATAAACTATGCAGTAAAGCAAGGCCAGGTCAGTTTTTGATGCTATGGATCCCGGGTATAGACGAGATACCCCTAAGCATCATGAATGCCTCGGATGATTTAGTTTCAGTTTCAGTTAAAGCCATCGGAGACGCAACACGTCATCTGCACACTTTTGAGGCGGGCGCAACGGTAGGCATACGTGGGCCATTTGGCAATGGCTTCACTGAGAACCAAGGCAGGAGTCTTTTGATCAGCGGCGGAACAGGAACGGCACCTTTGCTGTTTTTAGCAAAGCGACTAATACCAAAAGCCAAACACCTCACCTTTGTAGAGGGTGCTAAAACTAAAACTGAATTGCTCTTTATCAATGAACTTAACAAAGTATGTCAAGAAAAAAACATTCTAACCACCACTGAAGACGGCACTGCAGGTCTGCAATGCCTTGTTACACGACCACTAATAGATTTGCTTGATAGAGAACCCTATGATATGATCTATACTTGTGGGCCAGAGATTATGGTTAAAAAAATTTTTGAACTAACAGAGCAATATAAACTGCCCATGGAAGCAAGTTTGGAACGATTAATGCGATGCGGCATCGGTTTATGTGGAAGTTGCATGATTGGCAAGTACCGAGTTTGCCGTGACGGTCCAGTATTTACGACAACTCAACTACGAGAAGTTAAGGATGAATTGGGAATTTCAAAGATGGGATTTGATGGGGCGCGCATACCGATATAGCAATCCAATTGTTAGGTGACATCAAAAATTGTATGTGCCATAACCATATAACCCGGTGAAATCAACATCATTATTTTTATAAAGATTACAGGGTCAATTAAAAATAGATAGGGTTGATAAGAGGAATTATGGGGAAGATTGGGTAGTTAGGTTTAGGCAGTATGAGTGATGGGCGCTATTTAGAGGAGGAAAGGTAATTTTGGGTTTTTATGATGGATGCTTATAGGAGGGGAAAGTCTGGCTTGTTAGCAGATTTTGTTGCGGAAACTCTTTATATGGGCGTATAAAAAATTACATAGCGTTGAAAAAATTTACAGGGTAAGGGAATTGGAGAGACCTATCAACAAAGCAAATTGTGCCTATGGCGATATTTGCCGCATTATTCCATACCGTCACTCAATTGTTACACCGCTATTTCAGGGGTTAGAAAAGATAGGGGTTTCTGTAGCGAATATAATAGCCTTACCAGGGGTGATACAAATTATAGTCTTGCAACTAGTTCGTCACAGGGGGTTAAAACAAGATACTCAGAGCAATCTGTTGGTAGCTATAGAGCAAGGTTGTAGCACCCAACCATTTAATGTAAAATATTAAACGATAAAGTGTGTACAGATGATCGATAAAAAAAGAATCGAAAATGCAATAAAAGAGATCTTGTATGCGATTGGTGAGAACCCTGAACGGGAAGGGCTAATTGAAACACCTGCGAGAGTAGCTGACATGTATGCAGAAATATTTGCCGGTTTAGATGCCAATCCAAAAGGTTGCACCAAAATTTTTTATGAACCGGAAAACAGTGGTCTTGTTATTGTAAAAGATATACCGTTTCAATCTATATGTGAGCACCATTTGATACCGTTTATAGGAAAAGCATGTATAGCCTATAGGCCTGACAGTGGACGAATATTGGGTCTTAGTAAAATAGCGCGGATAATTGACATTCTATCAGGAAGACCGCAACTACAAGAAAGACTTACTGCACAAATAGCTGAAACAATAATGGAAATTGTTGATCCTAAAGGCGTGTATGTCTATGTTGAAGCTGAACACTTATGTATGACAATGAGAGGGGTAAAAAAACCTGGAGCTAAAACCGTTACCACTTGCACAAAGGGGGATATCAACGAGATTGATATAGCTACCGTGAGGGGCGGTAATTATAGTTAGCACTAGATTGGTTTATCCAAAAAATATAGATGATGCAATAAAAGAAATATGTAAAATAGAAACCGATGTTAGCATTATACGGGGTATTGCTTCTAGAGCGGTTTATCTTTGTATTCATATAGAGGATGTTCCATATTATGTTACAAGTATGCTTAAGCAAGAAATGGCAAATTGTGGTGGTGAAGTGATTGTTCAGAAAGATTTACTTATGGATTCGTTGGAAAATACAAATGCGTTCATTATGGGTAATTTGGCTCAGATTAATGAAATGCTTGCAAGACTTGGGTCACATTCAGAAGTGTCATCAGAGATAATTTCCAAAATACAACTGGTCATACAGAGTGTTGATGAGAAAAAAACAACGTATTATTGTTGCAGAGGACATAAATTTGAAATTGGTAAAAAAACATATCTTATGGGTATTTTGAACATTACAGCTGATTCATTTTCTGGCGATGGGCTTTTATCAGGAGGACCAAGTGCTCCATTTAAAGAAACAATCAACCAACAAGTCAGGGGGATAAATATTGGTGATAGCGAGGCAATTATTGAAGCGGCATGTCGTAGAGCTGAGACAATGGTTGCCAATGGTGCAGATATAATTGATGTGGGGGGCGAATCTACAAGGCCAGGATATAGGGTCATAGATGATAGAGAAGAATTAGACAGAATTTTGAGTGTTGTTGAAAGATTGGTTAAAACGCTTAATGTGCCAATTTCGGTTGATACTTCAAAATTGTATGTTGTAGAAAATGTGCTCAGCGCAGGGGCTCATATTATTAATGATGTCAGTGGATTGATAAAAGAACCTCAAATTGCCAAATTGGCGGCTTCATATGGGGCTGGAGTTATTGCCATGCACAATCCAGACCGGTCTATTGAGGGGGATCTTTTGGGTCAGATTATTAAGACTTTGAGAAAAAGTGTTGATATAGCCATAAGTGCAGGGTTAAAACAGGAGAATATTATTTTAGATCCAGGTATAGGGTTTGGGGTAACTTTGGAGCAAAATTTAGAGATTGTACGTAGACTTGATGAGCTTAAATGTCTTGGATACCCGGTTTTGTTGGGGACTTCAAGAAAGTCCATGATAGGTAAGGTTCTTGGGCTTCCGGTAAATGAGCGTGTTGAGGGTACTGCGGCTACTGTTGCGCTTGGAATTGCTAAGGGGGTTGATTTTGTGAGGGTGCATGATGTTGGTGAAATGTATAGGGTTGTAAAGATGAGTGATGCCATAGTTAGGGATAGGTATGGGTGATGGTGTGTATGGATAAGATATTAGTTGTAGGTGTAAAAGCTTGGGGAAAGCATGGGGTTTTGGGGTTTGAGAAGGAATATGCTCAGGCTTTTACGGTTGATGTGGAGATAGGGGCAGATATTTCGAAGTCTTGTTTGAGTGATGATTTAGAAGACACTATTAATTATGCGGGTGTTTATGACATAATAAGGTCGGTTATTGAGGCTCAGAGTTTTGCACTTGTTGAACGACTTTCTTATGTAATTATAGAGAAAATTTTTGCATTTGATTCACGTATACAGAGAATTAAAATCCGGATTATTAAAAATAAGGCGCCCTTAGAGGGTCAAATAGATGGTGTGGGGGTAGAAATTGAAAAAAACAGAACGCCAGATTGGATACAGCCCCTGGCGGCAAAAACAGATAGCACCCCAAGCAGTAGCCCCAAAATGGGTTTGCAAACAGAAAAAAAGGGCAGGTATAAAACGGTACTATCTTTGGGTTCAAACATCGGTGACAAAAAACAAAACATCCAAACCGCAATAGAAATGTTAACCGAATCAGAGAACATAATTGTATTGAATAAATCCAAATTATATGAAACCGAACCTGTGGGCTATATTGAACAGGAAAATTTTTATAATGCCGCAATTCTTGTTGAAACAGTTTTGAATCCTTTTGAATTGTACAATAAAATCAAAGATATTGAAAATAATTTAGGTCGAAAAAAAACTTTTAAATGGGGGCCAAGACCCATAGATATTGACATAATAGCATATGAAGGTTGCATAATTAATACAAAAGGATTGACTGTACCACATAAAGAATACATGCAAAGAGCATTTGTCCTAAAACCCATCTCAGATATGCCCGACGCCATAGAAATAACAGGCCTAAACATGACACTTATAGAAAAAATGACCTGCTGCGCAAATGATTATCAAGGCATAAAATACATCGGCCCACTATAACCACAAACCAACCAAACCCATAAAAATTCACCACCAACATCAACACCTAAAAACCACAAAAACACAAAAACACACATAAAACAAACCGACAAACACCACACATTAAAATAAAACACCATCCTGAACATAACCCTTAGCAGTTTTTAACGCTATCTCAGCTTTTGTCAACTCTTTGCCAAGATAAGCAGCATGCTCTAAACTTGATACCAACCCCAACTCTAAAATTTTTGCATAAACCACACTAGCCGTTCTACCCTTAATAATATTAACAGGCTCAGATAAATCAAAAACAGAATAATGAACAGCAACTAACAAACGCCTATCAGAATCTATAAAAATCCTAAAAACCCCCAAACAATCAAGGGTAACAGACTCAACTTTTTCAGAGACAACAACAAGATCCTTAACATCCAACTCTATAGCCTCATCATAGGGTTCCCCATAAACGCGCTTATCTTTAAAAATCAAAAGGTCAACACCAAGATCTTTGGGAACAGACCCACGATATTTAGCCAAAAACATCATTTTCGCCGCAACAACCTCTTCAAAAACAGTACCTTTAGCCTTAACACTCTTCTCAGTTGCCAAAAGAATACACCCACCCACTTCAGCAGAAAGACGAGTCAACACAGCATTTAACCCCACAGAATCAGCATCAAATAACTCAGTCACATTAGAAACACCCACAAACAAAGGCACCTCAGGATTTCGCAACGCAAACTCTTTGAAAGCTATAAAAGAATTAAGAATTTCCTGTGGATCTAAAATCAAGTCAGCTATGAGACGATTCACACCAAGACCGCGCGCTTTAACAATAATTTCCTCAAGAAACCGCACACGTTCCAAAACAGTTTTTGGAAAATAACCCAAGCGCTGGTTTGTGGGTATGACAACAACTGCAACATTTTTGACATAGGGCGCTATGGCTTCGATATTACCGGCATCAGCACTCAAAACCAGTTGTACACCTGCTTGCACCGCCGCTTTAATCTCTTCAGGATCAAGTGTATCAATACTTACTGACAAATCAGTGACTTCTCTAACCCATTGTACCAACTGAGTTACTTTTTCAGGCCAAGATTCTCCTGCAACCATACCTATATCAATAAAATCGGCACCGTCTAATGCAAAACGTTGAGCGATTTTTTGAATAGATTTCTTGTCCATTAATGCGGCATCTACGATTTCAGCAAGCACCCGTATGGGGAAATCTTTGCCGATGGCAACCTCGCCCACTAACATATTGCCAGGTCTTTGGAGCAAAATATTGCGTTTATTTTCGATTTTTTCTATATCTGCTAAAGCCTTCTGGGTCAGTTTTTCCTGTAACAATTCGTCTGCGGGTATAGTAGTTGAGAGTTCTATTTCGCAGAGCATATCAAGCACTATTGGAAGGTCAGCAGCATACCGAGGGCCTTTAAAGGCAGGAACACCAACGGCTTGAGTAATATCAGCGGTGTTACCTCGGAGTAATCCAGGAGTCAAAATATGGGTAAAATCAGAGAGGGTTTTGTCTTTTAAACCGTTGATGATTGATTGGGGTGTTAAAAATGCCGCAACGGCAGTTTTTAGGGGAATAATTTCTGTTTTAACTTGACTTTGTTTAGCGTATGTAGCAAGGGCTTCTGATGCTAGCTGTCCAGTGACCAAGAGCACCTTCATGACTATACCTCAACTTTGATTACTGCACCTTGGTTGTTAGCTTTGGCGATAAAGGCTTCTCCACCGGCGCCATTTTTGAGGTGTGTTTTGACTTTAGCCAAAAATGTATTGGCGTCATTTTGTTTTACAATAGCATATAGTGCGGGCCCCCAAGAGCTTTGCCCCACTCCATATGCTCCAGTTTGTGTCATGAATTTGATACACTCTGTAGCAATTGAGCTAGCATAAATTCCACCCTGGGCTGCAGCGAGGTGATTTCCTGTTAAAATTTGGATTTTTGTGAGTGCATCCCCAAAGCTTTCGATATCATGTTCGGTTAATGCAGGTAATAGTTTGAGCATAATTAATCGGCAAATCTGACCTACATTTTGGGCGGGCATGATTGTGAGTTTATCAAAAGCATACTGTTCTTCAGCGTTTGCTAACCCTTTGGGTTGGTTTGGGGAAGCAACAATAAAGCGCCATGTTTCAGGGAAGGGGTGATGGAAAATTAACGGTGGAGCGGTTGTTGGAGTTTTCTGGTTTTTGCCGCCGTCTACAACAAACCCGCCATATTGGAAGATACTTGTGCCAACACTTGTCCGCTTTGCGCGTCCAACGATTTCTGCAAGTTCGGGCACAGAAGCATTGATGTGGGAGATTTTTGCGAGTGCCACTGCAATAGATAGGGCAAACTGGGTTCCTGAACCTAACCCGGTATGGCAGGGAATCGTCTCAATAATATCGAGATGTACCTTGGGAGAGATATTGTTGTATTTTGTGAAAAACCGTTCAGTTACTGCTTTGGCAAGAGAGGTTTTTTTGCCGGTAATTTTGAGGCTGTCAGCAGTTTGGGCTTTGATTATGACATTTGGGTGATCTATACCAACGCCTAAACCACCAAATAAACGCCCCATTTCACCGTTCATGTCGATTAGGCCCAGGTGGAGTCTTGCAGGAGTTTTGATATAGATGTTTATGGTTTTTGCCTCCACAAAGTGATTTGTTTTTGTAGGTCAGATAGTATTGTGGTGTAGATACTGTTTGGCGCCACACGTTCCACAACATCTGTGCAATCGTGAATTTTTTCCATTAACTGGATGATTTCTGTTTGTTTTTGGGGTTTGTTGAGGTAGGTTTCTATGCGGGTGCCATGTATAACTGCTTCAAGTGTTAGTGTAGCTGCACGGCTGTAGAGTTGTGGATGCATTGACTGTGAAGTGGTGTGTTCTATTTTGCAGGTAACTTTTGTTTTTTCAGTGTCTAATGGTTTGAAATCTATAACTGAAACTTCAAGGGTGAGATTTGCAACTCGGAGCTTTGGGGCTTCTACAAATTCGGCTTGAACAAACCAGTGGGCCATATTTTTGTTTGGGAGTTTTGTTTTTTTAAAGGCGGATTTGTAAAAGATTTCTATGTCATCAGTAAAATTTATAACGGCACATTTTTGGGTTTTCAAATTCTGCAACGTTGTTGAGGAGTTAAAGATAGTCAGATTCAAGTATTTGTCATCTATCAGTTTTATACCCATAGGTGCCGCGTTTGGTGTTTTGTCAGGATTTGAGGTTGAGACAATGGATTCATAGATGACAGCTTTTTTGAACCCGAACTCGGATAGTTTTTCTTTTACATCAGCCTGGAACCGCGCAGTCATGAATAGCCCCTTTAAACGAATGTAAAATTTTATAATTAAATAATAAAAGTTTTGCCACATAACCCCCAGACTATCCGAAAACTATCTAAAAATTTGAGCAGATAAGAGAGAATCAGAGACCCATAAAAAGATGTACTCTTAATCCATCATAATTTATATAAAAACATGATCACAACCACATAAGCAAACAATCAAAATCAATCATTCACAACTATCAGACAGCACATTTTCAGGTATACTTTTTATACCAGCACACAATCGCACCCAAATGGGGCGATTCATAAAAAATAAACTATTTCGCCACCATAATTTCTGATACATTCTATTAAGACGACGCTGCGTCGGGTCGATTTTTCCTACGTAGCTTACTAACCAGTGTTTTTCTTAAATGCCGCTGTTCTCTGATGAGGGGTATGTTATCAAAAAATCGGCCGATTTCGCGAATTGCAGTTGGTAATAAAGTTGCAGCAATCACAATCAACCAATGAATACCACCAATAGAAGAAAGTCCAAAGATTTGACCCACAGGTAATGCAACAAGTAGTGCAAATACCACTATCATAGCCACAGCACTTCCAAATAGCGCCATATTATTTTTAATAGATGTCTTAAAAACGGACTTTACACTTCGGACATGGAAAACATGCACTATAGAGGTTAACCCCGTGATCAAGAAAGCCATTGTTTGCCCCACTGCTACTGAGGGAGCAGTTGAGCCAGGCAAAGTAACAAAAGTACCCATATAGTATCCTATCAGCACCGCAACTGAGCAGGCAATAGTTTGTCGCAGAATTAAGTGCAACAAATCATCGCTAAAAAAGCTTTCATTGCGCTTAATTGGTTTGTTGTCCATCAATTTGGGATCGAATTCCTCGCGGGAAAGATTTATACCCGGAATACCATCGCCAACCAGATTAATCAACAACAACATGACAGGTGTTAGCAGTATACCCCAACCAGCCATTTGAGCAAACATCATGATGATAATTTCACTCATGTTACAGACTAACAAAAAGTTAATTGTTTTTTTAATATTTGCGTATACATTTCGACCTTCGCCAACTGCCTCAACAATGGTTGCAAAGTTGTCATCAGTTAGAATCATATCAGATGCACTTTTAGCAACCTCGGTACCACTTTTCCCCATTGCAATCCCAATATCGGCCGCTTTTAGTGCAGGAGCATCATTTACACCATCTCCAGTCATGGCGACAACCTCACCGTTTGCCTGCCAAGCTTTTACGATGCGGATTTTATCTTCAGGGGTTACACGGGCATAAACTGAGAAATTTCTAACAGTGTCATTTAATTCTACATCAGACATCTTGGCAAGTTGGGCACCAGTCATAACGTTTTGGCCTTCTTGCAGTATTCCCAGGTTTTTAGCAATAGCACCCGCAGTTGTAGCATGATCACCAGTTATCATTACAGTCCGGATACCAGCTGCTTTGGCCTTTGCGATGGCAACAGCAACTTCAGGACGCGGAGGATCAATTAAACCAATAAGACCCATTAGCTGGGAATCCCGTTCCAGTTCGTCTAGATGACTGTTATCAGGCAAGACATCAACGTGCTTACAAGCCAAAGCAATAACACGTAATGCATTTTCAGCAAATTTATCATGTACATTCTGAGCCGCTTCCAAATCAGCCGCAGACTCAGAAGAAAGTGATAAGCGATCAAGGGCACCCTTAGTTAGTACAAGATAACCACCAGTTTTAACTTGGAAAATAACAGACATTTTCTTTCTTTCAGAGGAGAAGGGAATTTCAGCTACTCTTCGATAGTTCTCTTCATCTATCACATAGCCTTTTTCATCCAAAAGACGCAGTATGCCAACATCGGTAGCGTTTCCCAGATATGCCTTGTCACCTTCCTCATCTATCTCATAAGTAGCATTGCTCCCCATAACCAAATACTTGAGAAAATCACTTTGAACTTTAGAAAACGTTGCTTCATCGGAAAATGGTTCACCATTACAAATCCAGAGTTGTTTAACAGCCATACGATTTTGGGTAAGCGTTCCAGTTTTATCTGAACAAATTACCGAAGTGTTGCCCAAAGTTTCCACAGCCGGAAGCTTTCGAATCAAGGCATGTTTCTTAACCATTTTCTGTACGCCATTTGTCAGAGTAAGAGTAACGATTAATGCAAGCATTTCAGGGACTGCCGCCACTGCCAAAGAGATAGCGATAAGCAACATAGTACCAAAATCAGTCCCTCCCCGCAGGCCCACAGCAAATAGGAAAAAAGCAGAAATAACGGCGATCCAAACAATAGTTTTACCCAGCTGATCAAGGCGTAACTGTAGGGGTGTTTTCATCTGTTTGCTGCCGCTCAAAAATCCAGCAATCTGCCCCATCTGCGTCTTCATGCCAGTGGCAGTAACCACTGCAGTTCCACGACCCGCGGTAACAACGCAACCGGTAAATATCATATTGTGCTGATCGCCCAATGGCGCATTTGTGGAGGGTATAAATGCAGCATTTTTTTCGGCGGGTTCACTCTCACCTGTCAAGGCAGATTCATCAGAAAAGAAACTATTTGATTCAAGCAACCGTGCGTCAGCAGGGACGATATTACCGGTTTCTAAGATAAGGATATCACCGGGCACCAACTCGGCGGTGTCAATGCTTTTCTTAACCCCCTCGCGTAGAACAACACAATAGGGGGCGCTTAGTTTTTCTAATGCTTCTAGGGCTTTTTCAGCTTTACCCTCTTGGGTGATTGCCAAAATAAGATTTAGAACCACAACAGCCAAAATGACTATAGGCTCGATAAATCCTGAACCGTGGCTAAAAGCCAGTAAAAATGAAAGCACTACAGCGATTAGCAGAACAATGATAGCGACATCTTTTAGCTGGCGAAGGATTCTTTGAAGCACCCCCGATTTTTTGGGCGGTTGCAACACATTTTTTCCTTCACTTGCTTGGCGCTTACCGACTTGCTCGTTAGATAAGCCCCAAACAGGTTTCACATTTAATTTTTCCAATACGGTCGGGGCGTCTAATTCGTACCAGTTAATGTGATCCTGTTTTCTGTTTTCTATATTATTTCAACCCTTCTATACTTAACTCAATATACATTTGAAGCGCCCACAAATGGAAATTATTTTTTATAAACTGTGCTATATATCGGCTTTCCCCCACATACACAATTATTTCCATAATTTATAACCGATATCTTGGGTCCTCTTTCAAAACAACTTCTTTAGCATTAAAGGGACAAGCAATATCGCCATTTATACTGGGTAAGAGCATTAATTATGACGGGAGCATTTTATTATTTTCCAACATACCCATATAAGTTTTTCGTTATTTTTCTTTTAATATCACAAACATATAAAAACCACAGGTATGTTGTGTGAAACTGTTTGTTTTTACACAACCCACATCATTTATTTGAGAGTGAACATTCAAGATACAAAACAACAATTAAGCACGCTACAAAGTTTTTGGCAAAAACCCTTAATTTGCAGGCCAGCACAACCAAATATTCAAACAAGAAACACACTATTTGAAAAGACAAAATTCAGAAACATTGTGTTTAACGATTATGATTTGGCGGTTAAAGTAAACCGTAGCCCTAAAAGACAAATACTATGCGTCAATACTAAATCCATACAATGAGAAAAACGAGATACACTTGTCTAAATGAGAAAAACTCAGCACCTTCGACTAAACCATATAGATGAATAGACCTTAGGCGTTATTAGTGTTTAGTGGTAGAGCGCGTATTTTGTTGGCAAGTTATTGTGACATTTATGTTTTAAGTGTATGTTTTTTGAATAATTTGGATAACGCACACTTGTTTTAGAATCGACAAATAATAACACCTAAGGTCTAATTAACTATGCCTGTTGTTCAACTAAATGGTTTAGTTGCATCAGAGCCTTACCAGAACTTAATGCTTCACGTGCCCGTTCCATACCATCTTTATATGAAGTGCTTGTGCCAGATACATACAGAGCTGCCGCTGCATTCATGCAAAACAAGTCCGCTAGGGGAGATGCATATTTTCCAGAAAGCACCTGTTTGATTGCCACTGCATTATCGTATGCTTTGTTAAATGAAGCCACATCAAAAGCATCATGGGTTTTTATACCAAAATCTTCTGGTTGCACAGTATATGTTTGAATTTTATTATTTTTTAGTTCAACAACTCTTGTTGGGCCACACGGTGAAAACTCATCAATTCCCATGGTGACATCGACGCCATTGACCATGCCATATGGAGCTACAGCACGATTAAGCCCAATTTCCTTTAAAATGGCGACAAGTTGATCACATACTTGAGGGGCATAAGCGCCAATTACCATACAAGTTGTATTTTCACAAGGCATTGTCAAGGGACCCACGATATTAAACGCTGAGGTAAACCGCATATATTGAATTAGTCGGGCCCAGCCAGATTTTAAGAAGGCTTCACCGGGCATATAACAGATATTGTATTTTTCTAAGCTCTGTTTGGTCTTACTCATAGGGCTTGATAGATTTACACCAAGTATCTCAAAAATTTCAGAAGCCCCTGAAACGCCCGTTACTTTTTTTGCGCCCTTTTTAGCAATCGGAACATCACAGGCTGAAGCGATGAGTGCAGCGGGTGAAGAGGCATTTACTGTTTTCATAGCATCTGAACCCGTGCCAACTATATCACAGGCATTATTTTTGATATCAGCACGAAATTTTTCTGTGTCATACTTATCTAATGCATCCCAAACACCCGATAATTCCTCAGTGGTTGGTTTACGGGCAATATGTGCCGCCAAAAAAGCGCCTTGTTGAAGCTCCGGTTGTTCGTTTAGGATAATTTTTCGATAAGCTTCACAAGATTCTTCTCGGGTCATTGTTTTGCCAGCAATGATTCTACATATTAGTTGGCCAAATGTTCTCAGGTTTTCTTCAGTTGCCAAGGGTATCACTCAGATTTTGTAGGTCTACAACATACTTTAGGGTTTGGCCATGTAGAATTTCGGGCAGCACTAAGGGGACGTCATCGAGGGTTATTATTTTGTGGATTAGCAGACTAATTGTTTGAATGTTATTTTTTAAAATGTTTAAGGCTATGCGCATTTGTCGTTTTGTGCTTCCATATGCGCCAACTAGAGTTAATTGTCTATAGTGGACTTCGTTTAACAAATTAATGGGGATTTCAATGTTTTTTGTGAATCCGCTAAAAAGACAATATTTGCCGCCAGAGTTTAATTTTGAGATACCCTCTATTAGGGTGTCTGGGTCAGGGGCGGCATTTATAACAACATCAAAAGTGTCAGAACCGGCAGTATCAGAAAAGTTGATTTTTGTTTTTTTACAAAATGGTGTGTCTTGTTTGAGTTTTTCAGAGTTTTTTTCAACAATTAAGGGTTTTGCGCTGAAATATTTACAAGCTAACCCAAGCATGAGCCCGGCAGGGCCTCCGCCAAAGATTAGAACGGTTTGGTTTTTCTGGAGGTTTACTTGTTCAATTGCGTTTATTGCAGAGGACAATAATTCGGTCATGCAGGCAATTTCAGGGGGAATATTTTTAGGGACTTTTATGAGGCTTTGTTTGGGTACTTTTAGGTATTGAGCAAAGCCGCCATCGCGGTGAAAACCGATAACTTGGATGTTGCTGCAGAGGTTTTCTACACCATTCTTGCAGTTATGACAAGTATTGCATGTACTTGCTGGCCAAACGATAAATTTTTCAGTTGAATCAAGTTTTTGCCCGCAGATTTCGTGGCCTAATATGCGGGGTAAAATTAGATCTCTTTGACCTTGAAACCACATTTTTGCGTCAGAGCGACATATTGAACAATGAGTCACTTTTAGGAGCGTTTCAGTATTGTTACAGTCGGGGATTTTGATGGTGGTCAGATGTATTTCTTTTATTTTTTCAAGGATAAGTGCTTTCATTATGTCGGCCTACAGGATTGATGAATTTGTGTTTTGCATTTAAGATTATTCATCAGTAATACATGGTAATACGGTGTCTTTAATGTAGGGGATATCATAAAAGAAAAGGGTGATTATTGGGTTGCGGTGTGCATCCGTTTAGCTAAAGCGTAGACAATTGGAACCAAAACGAGCGCCAGCGCGATTGCAAAGCCCCAAGCAATTGTGCTGATTATACCAGTTACGCCACTAAAGGTTGAAAAGATTGCGCCTGTACCGATGAGCAGGAAAATAGTATAGAGAATAAATTTCGCATAACCAGCAATTGGTAGAAACTCGGCGTGTTCATCAGTTATTGATTTAATTAAACCGTCAGTTAAGATTATGCCCACACCTATTATGACAAAGCCAATAATGAGTGAGTATATCAGACCGCCGGAAGTGAACAGTAACAGATCGAACGCAATGTTTAGAACTATGGCAATAAGACCGATGAACAGGAGATTTTTGAGCATGTCCGCGATTTCGACTTTATTTGGTCCAAACATAGGTCGAATAACACGACCTACTAGCTGAGCCAAGAAATCTACGAGTACAATACCCAGCACTATGACAAGAATGCCGCCTATGAGCCGAGGGAGATATGAAGCGATTTGTGTAATGAAATCACCAGTAGCGCCAGGGATATTTAGCAAACCAACGGCTATAGTTATGGCTAAAACGACAATAAAAGCAAAGAGGAGACCGCCGACAAAGTTGGATAAGTCAAATCCAGAGCTTCTCAGTGTGCGACCTATTTCGCTCCGGTCAAAGTTACGCTCTACAGTCCGGTTAATTACCCTGTTAACTATTTTACCCACGAACCAACCTACAACGATTCCGATAGCAACTATGATGATTGCGCCAATTATACCGGGCAATGCTGTTGCGATTGTATTGAAAAAGTTGTTGAAAATTTCCTGCAATGTTAACATTACCACTACTAAAGAGAGCATCAGAGACACCGGTTCATAAACTACTATCGGGGTCAATAAAAACTTTTCCAAGCGCTAACAAGCGGTTCTAACTAAAAACAGATGCTTCTAGAGATATTTCAATGACGCAGATGAGTAGCTTTGGGACAGATATATCATAAATTCCCAGAAAAATACACACGCATAAAATTTCGAATTTTTATACAAAATAAAATATATGTGCTTTAAAAGAAACAAAACACATAATTGAAAAACACAAAATCGCTGTCCACGGACTCAACAAAAACCCTCCACCCAAATAGTTTCACACACACTTTTTGGGTGTTTGATTCTTAACTTATGTCGCTACCTACGTGAAGGCTTAGAGTTTAGCTATTTGTTGTTTTTATCACTGTTTACTGCCCAATGTCCACCTTTTGTTGAGCCTACACGTTTAATTAATCCTAACTTTTTTAGCGTTGAAATACGAGTCTGTACATTGCGTGGAGCAATTCCTATTTCTTTAGCTAACATTTTTGCCGTAATTTTCGGATTATCCCGCATCAACTCAAGAACTCTACCCTGCAAAACCGTTACAACATTATTTTCTTGCGATGGTTCTTGCGATGGTTCTTGCGATGCTGTATTGGTGTTAAAACCAATCATTACCTCATTTGGTCGTACACGATAGAACGGTTCAGGCATGTTTTGTTCTTTACAGGCCTCAAGTATCTTTTCAATACCGCGTCCCCAAGCCTCAATCTGTCCAGAGCGGAAAAAAGTGTTTGCAATCAAGGGATTATACGGTTTTGAGGTATGAGATGTAAACAAGTCCTCGATGGTCCAGTTTTCTGGTAATTTGCCATCATTGTAAATTAGTACCTTGTCTTTGTAGATGTGTATGTGAATTGGATTGCCTGTGCTGTAATCTTTGTGAACAATCGCGTTTAACACTGCCTCACGAAACGCTGAACGTGGCACAGGGTATGTTTCTATTCGGTGAATGCCTTTGTAGCTGATGGTTCCTTTGAAGTATTTGAGGTACACTAAATCAACGACTTTATCGGCCATTGTTATCAGTGGACCGCGGATTTCGTCTTGATAACTCAAATCAGCCGTGGTCTTGAAATAGCCAATTTTAACTGAGGTGCCCATTACCCATTGTTCGGGGTTTTGGTGAAACAGCATAATTGCAGCTCGCTTAAGGTAATCGGGTTCGGTTAGATTCAGATTGTCCAAAAGCATTTTATCACTTATGCGGAGATCAGCTTCGATCATTCGGTTGCTGCCGATGGCCATTTTTCGAAATGCTTTGAATGCGTCGCTTTCGAAATCTTCAAATTTGACATGAGGTACAGGGACGCCGTCCCAAGTTTTACCCAGAGTCTTGAGCATGAATGTGTCGAGTTGGGTGCCGTTAAGTTCTTGGGTTGTTGTTCCTGAGCGGATATAATATTTGCCATTACAGCTTACTGGAAAAGTGTATTTTTGAACGGTTATAACGAGGTACTGTTTACCGTTTAGTTGTCGTAATTCAATAGTTGGTATTATGCCCATGGCACTTCGGGTTTTGTTTGGCAGGTCTTCTAAGAGTTTTTTTGGGTTAGAAACTCCGATGACTTCTCCGTTTTTCTGACGGCCAATCTCTAGTACGCCGCCGTCTGCGTTTGCAAAACCGCAAATTGTGTTTAGATATTCATCATGCCAAGTTTGTTTCCATTCAAGATTATGTGTTTCCATCGTTACACCTCCCGTCGTTATTTGAGTAATGTTAAATGCATCAGTTCACCGTTTAATCAATATATTTTTTTCTCAATAGCCTCCTATACATTTGGTATCTTGTGGGTTAAATTCTGTGTAAAAGTGTAGAATTATTGTTTGTTTTGTTTTCGCCTTAGTCACGGTAGGGAATTATTACGGTGATTCTTTGAATTTGTAAGAACGTATTTGTGTTAGACAGGTTTTGGAGGTTTTAAATACTTCTATGATTAGTAGGGTGCTTCCTTTGTGGAACTCTTGTCTGTTGACTGCTGGCCAGCATTAAGGCATAATTAACATCCATGGGAAAACCCCATTTTTCTTCTCAGTGCAAACTCTACTTGTTGAATCGAGTAGGAGACCACTCATTAGTTGAGTGATCGTCCCCCCACACCACCGTACGCACCGTTCGATATACACGGTTCAACGACACAAGCACAACTTCCCATAACAAACCAAAATACCATCATAACCCAACTCCACCAACACCCTATTCGACAAAAAAAGACAAAATCAAACTACCAGCAACACACCAATACCCCGCACAAGAATTAACCCACCACCACACCAGAACCCAAGAAACACCAAACCCGACAAGAACCACAAAACGCGCCCTACTACACTTCCACTACCCCCACAAATACATCCGCAGCCAACAACCAATCCACCCCAACAAACCCACAACACAACCATTCATAGTCACCAACCCAAAAAAAATAAACCACCCCCCGTAAACCACGACAACACGAAAAACACCCTACCCAAACACACACCCTACCCCAACAAATAACCCCCCAAACCCACCCCTAAACCTCTACACCGACCACACATAAAAACAAACCCAACCACACCACCAGACGAACAGAAAAGAAAAAAACCCAAAAACTTAACCCCCAAAAAACCCCCACCCCACACAACCCCACACCCACACACCACCACAACTCCACCCAAAAAACACACCACACAAACTCACCACCCACCACCCCACACGCACACTCTTAACAAATATGTTACAACCATCAGCACATCTAACAAACACACACCCACACCCCTCAAGTCCCCTACCAAAACAAAACAAGTAAATATTACTTAACACCAGACACAACAAACCACCCTGAAACACACCCACACCCATCAGACCAACCAAACCACACACCAAAACCCCACCCCAAAAAAACACCAAATAAACCCAAACACACACTACCCTCAACCATAACTACCAACCACACCCAACAAAACACCTAATTCACCACATCAAAA
>JAISPR010000056.1 GCA_031274765.1 Nitrososphaerota archaeon
TGGTGCCGTTTGATAATAATTTGGCTGAGCGTGATATTTTGGTTGGTGAAGGTTAAGCAGAAGGTGTCGGGTGGTTTTCGTTCTGTTTTGGGTGCGCGGAATTTTGGTCGGATTGCTTCTATTGTTGGGACGGCTATTGTGCAGGGGCGTTCTGCTTATGGTGCTATTTTGGGGATTTTTGCTGGGTCGGTAACGTCTTTGTTTAGTGGTTCTCCGCACGACTGAATAGTTACGATTTTCTTATCCACCAGCAACCAACTCCGAAGATAGCTACGCAAAATACGGGTAAATTTCTGAACTAAAAACATACGGTCAAAATAAATGCCATTCATGAAATATCGAATAGCAGTAATATAATCTACCCAAAGGATATCCTTGCCAGTTTTTACTATGAGTGATTCCAACGCCAAATGGTGACCAGACAAATTATCTTGGGCACGACTCAACATTTCTTTTAGCTGTTCTAATGTTAGGTTTTCATCAAGGAGAATTTCACATTTTTGACTGTTGCTATTTTCATTTTTAATACATAGAACCTTTAAAATTGAATATTGTGTTGCAGAACGCCCAAAACTATCACGCAAAGAAACATAATTGCTAAGTAACTGATCATAGATGCCAGAAACTTTTGTTTCGAACCACATAGAGGACTTAGATAAATCAAAAAAGTACCACTCAAGACCAGCGATTTCAACGATTTTATCTGAGGGTAAATTTATATTATCAAAGGATTCGTTGCCTATACCCAAGTTTGCGTAAAAACTTTTTCCAGTTTTACAGTTAATTGTAAAAGCTTTATCGTCAAAAGAAATAAACTTAGCGTTTATAGTTGTTTTTGAGGGGTAACCAGTTGCAGGATTCCCAAAACAGTCCTCAAACGATTCGTCAACACATGTAGCCTCGTTTATTTGGTATTTAATTTCTCCATACGTTAGAAGGGAAAGAGGCAAAACCACTATACGAAATGAAAAACTATTGAATTCTTTAAGTTTTTCCAAAGCCATTTTTTCTTTCCAAAAAGCGGAGAATTCTTTGCAGACTGCTGTGAACACTTTGGATGACAACGCACTCTCAGACGTGATAACCCTGGCTTCCTGGTAGATATCAAAGAGCAACTTGTCACCAACAACATAGTTTTTTTATTCAATCTTAAAACTAAAAGATCAACAGGGACTTTCAAAGTTTCCTTATTGGTTTGAATATCATAGATATATTCATATTTTTCTTTTTGCTTTTTGTATCGGCCGTTTAATGATATGGATAATTTGTTTTTTTTATAGAACCCATAAAATTCGACATATGGCACATTTGAAGCCGAGCTGGTTTCTCGGTATGGCAAACCAACACTAACAAGATTGTTTGAAGGCATCATCAGACGATCTTGGAAATAGAAGTCGGGATGGTTGGAGTTTAGAATTTCCCCATAGTAGTCCAAAACCTTGGAATCCAAATGAACATTAACCGCATCATTAACCTCGATAAAAACTTTTTTTATTGGAGCTACTTTTTTATTTATTGGAGCTTTATTTATTGAGACTTCGGTTTCATCACTCTTCACATCTTCGCGCATCTTATTTTTTAGGTATAGCTCATACGCCAGCAAAGATCTCCCTCACTTCCTCTGAATTCACCATAGCATAGGAAATAACAATGGTTAATATTTTCCCATATACCACAGCACATAGCTTCACATTCCACGCAAATATTTAAACCTGCCTCACCCTCACAGTTAAGCACATACAAACATATTAGTAGCAAACTAAACCGAAATTTTCGGTTATTCGTCAAAACAAATGAATAAGTACCTAAGTTTCACAACACAACAACATATGGAACAAGAAGAAAACAAAACAAATTCCCAAAAACCATCACAAGATTTTCTAGACCCAAACACATAGAAAACCTAAGCAAACAAAAAAATGGTTATGCGTCAAATCAGGTGGGTAGAGCCAATGTTTCGTTGCGATATATAATTATATAGAACATAATGGAAAACATAAGCAAACTTAAAGAAGAAAGCGCACCCACCTAAAATAGCGAAAGCCCATTGGATGTGCTGTGTTTGTTTGTGTAGTGGATGGATGGATGGGTTTTGTGGTGTTGAGTTAAAAGTTGTGGATTGTACCCGCCCAAAATAGCGAAAGGCCCAAAAAACATCACAAAATACATTAACTGACAACTACTTTACTTACACACCAAACCCGAGTTATTAGATAACAAACAAAACACCAAACACAGTTTTTTGAACCCGCCAACAAATGACCAAGGTATAAATTAGATGTAAATATGAGTAAAGACGTTCGTTGCTGTAGAGTTTATTAGGAAGTTCTTAGATTGTTGGTACATAAAATGAGCGGTAATAGTACAGCTTGGTTAGTACATAGGCTTGCCAAGTCTAGGACCCGGGTTCAAATCCCGGTTACCGCACCATCGCTTTGTATATGAGGATGTTTCTTCTGTTTCGGTTTTTAAAGCGCCAAAAAATACAACACCATAACAACTAAACAGCCTGAGCTCCCAGTTTAGACCCATGACAAATTGTTACTACTCAGCAGAGGTATATAGCGTTACTTTTCACTCATAAACCGCCATACATAATGATTTTCTACAAAAATATGAAGGAAAAATAAGGAAAATAAAAACAAACACTCCATGTAAATTATTTTGCTGTAAAACACTAGGCAACCTCCGAAAATACCCTTTCAGAAAACCAAGTAACATATTTGTACGGTTTTTAGCAGATGATTTTGGAAAAATATGGGTTTTCGGAGGTCGCCCCTAATATAGTGGAACCTGCTGAGCAGTAACGACAAATTAAAAAGGGCATTGTCTCGATTATATAAATTCGTTAACCACAAGAAAACGCCTTCAGCGCAAATTAATTAACCTCCAACCACCGCATCCCACGCATCATAACCAAATCACCACCAGACTGTCCGAAAAATAGCATAAAACTTCACCAACAAAAAACAACCCACCCCCAAAACCGCTTAGAACCATTAGATAAAAGAAACCGAAAAAATTTTGAAATTCTATATAAATACTATTCACCCCACCTGTCCATGCCCACAAACAAAGCTTATGGAAAAACTTTGTAATACTTTAAACGTTGATATAAAAAGCTCCCCTACTAGTACCTCGCGTTTTAACTTATTTTTGCAAACACCCTTTTATCTACCCGCTATGTGTGAAGATTGGAGATGTGCTTGGTTAAACGCTTTACAGACATATGGAAAAACAAGGAATCTGATGACTCACTTGTTTCCAAAATTAAAAATGTCGCTAAGCCGGCAGAGAGTAATTTAAAAGATCAAATAACACAGGTTACACAACGCATAGATATTCAAACAAAAATGCTCGATAATGCCGTTTCACGGTTTCAGGAACGAGACAAAGAAGTTTTCAATCGTATCATCAAAGCTATGACTCAACGAGAAACTGCGCGTGCAAACATACTTGCCACCGAACTCTCAGAGATACGCAAAGTTGGAAAAATGCTATCTAATGCCTCACTTGCATTGCAAAGTGTTTCTATGCGTTTGAGCACGGTTTCAGAATTAGGTGACATTATAACTGTACTAAGTCCAGCTAAAAATCTCTTAGCAGATATCCGCACAGAAATGTGCAGTATCATGCCTGAAGCAAGTCAAGAGTTGGGCAACATCGGCAACCTCCTTGCAGATATCGTGACCTCGACTAATCAGAGCAATGATTTACCAGTGAACACTGTAATGGCTAGTGCAGATGCGTTACAGATTTTAGAGGAAGCTGAAACTGCTGTAGAGAGTCGTCTAAGAGACCAGCTGCCTGATGCTGCTACAGATATGCACTTGCATAAGCGAACTAGCCTTGAAATTTAATTCAAGCGTACAGTTTTCCCCTTTTTTATAGGATATTTTTATAGTTATATTTGACACGATTATTGTTATTGCTGTTGAATTTGTTGGTTATTTGCATGATGAAATCGTTTGTGCAGTCATTTGTTTTTTCGCATTTTCCGCAAGAGTGGGGGATAACAAGGATGATGGCAAACTCGTTTAGGTAGTATTCTATGCGCATTTTTCGGATTCTACATCGTTTAACGGCATGATCCGGCTGAACGGTAGCTATACCATATACAGAGTCAGGGATAACATCTTTTATTGCTTCCATCAAAAACTTCGCCTTACCTATAATGATTTATCAGGCATTATTTATATTATTTTTTGGCCTTTCGCTATTTTAGGTGGGTACACCCATTCTTCCTTCTTCAAGCTTACCTATGTTCTCCCTCATGCTCCATACAACATATACCGCAACGAAACTTATTGACTCTACCCGCCTGATTTGACAAATAGCCTGAAATTTTGACAGGTGATAAATAGTCAAGTCAAAAACGCCAGTTCTGTGAATCAAACAGTATACACTAGGAACAGTTAAGCAATAATTGGCAAAAGTACATGGAAGAATAGCGCCGTTAAAGTCATAAATGAGTTAAAACGGTTTATTTTGAAGTTAGAAAATTGTGTGTTTTAGTAAGTTATTGGCTAACAGTTCCTTAGCGTAAAATTGGAAACGTAAAATAGGGGCAAATAAAAAGAACCAACAATCAACACTACGCATACAAGTTAGGACTTTGTTACCAAAAGTGGGATTTTGAAAAAGACGGGTTCCGTATTTTCGCCCGTCGTTAAATAAAATGACAGCTTGTCCCTATCCTCAACGATTACTTTGTGAAGCACTTCGCCGCACACCGAATCGCTGAACTCTTTGAGTTTAACAAGGGTTTCAATTGTCGTTTCGACATTATTCAGTTTTTGCGTCAAGTCCTCGGCGATTTTGTTGTCCAATTTCAAGGCCGCAAGTTGTTCGTTTAGGGCGGCCACTTGTTTACTGTATTGACTGTTTATCCTTTCAAATTCAGCGCGGGTAATCAAACCGTCCATATACAAATCTACCAACTTAAACTTACGCGCAAGGATTTTGTCCACATCCACACCCATTGCCTTAATTTCCTTCGACTTATCAGGGCTTGCGGCGATAGCTTGATTTATCAATTCTTTTAAGTCCCGTATAACTTGGTCTTTGTTCTCGATAACCGAATTGAGGACGGCTAAGAAATTTTCCCGCAAAAACCACTCGTGAACGGGTTTGCAGTCACAGCCCACTTTTTGACCGTTGGCGTTAATTTTTGCCCTGCCGTACTGCGCCGCCTCTGAACAATGCCACATAACCTGCGGGTTTGCCGAATGACCGTTGTTCACTTTACGCTTAAAAGCGGCGTTGCAATGTCCGCATTTGACCTTACCGCTCCACGGATAACGTACGGAATATCTGCTCTTTTCAATCGTTACTCCTTTTCGGCGGGCAATCTCCTTTTGCGCCCTGTCAAATATTTCCTTATCCACAATAGGCGGGTGATTGTTTTCTATGATGATAAATTTTTCTTCGCCCTCGTTTACCTTATTTTTGTGGCTTAGATAATCGGTCGTTATGCGCTTTCTCTGCTTCAACACGCCGATGTATTTCTCGTTTTTGAGTATCTGCAATATGCTTATGTTGTTCCAGCGCGTATCCCCGCTAGGCGAGGCTATGCCTCTGTTTCCAAGTTCTTTGCCTATGAGTAAAGCGCCTTTGCCCGACAAATACAGGTCAAAAATCAGGCGTACAATTTTTGCCTCGTCTTCATTAACGGTGAGCTTGCCGCCTTTTAGGTCATAACCTAACGCTTTCGCACCAAAGACAACGCCGCGCTCCATGCAGCGTCT
>JAISPR010000100.1 GCA_031274765.1 Nitrososphaerota archaeon
AAGAAAATCCATATGTTTTTCAAAGTCTCTTCAAATGCACAAAACTGTCATTGGCTTATGTATCAACGTGAAAATTTTCAAACGACCCCTAACAACATAAACTAATGTCGAACACTACCAACACCTGCAACCTAAATTCTCATCGTAATTATAGTATACAAGTCTGATGATTGCTGAGTTTATGGTTGATTTGTTTTCTTAATCACACGTATAATCCAGACAATTTCACAGACAAACACCTCAGTTAACCTACACAATAACCCCCTCGTCAAAAAACATATAAAGTATACTATAATTATAGTATGCATTTGGGGATGCAAACGACACTCAAAAACAAAACCATACCAATACCCGAAAAAAGAATAACCTACAAAAAAGCAACAAACGGAACCACATACCTCTACTACACCCAACGCGCCTACCGAAACAAAAAAGGCAAACCAACAAGCGACGAAATATCCATAGGCAAAAAAGACACAAAAACAGGCAACCTAATCCCAAACAAAAACTACTACAACATATTCCAAACCACCAACCCACCCCAAACAACAACCCAAACACTCACCCCAAACAACATCCAAACCCACGGCACCACTACCACACTAACACAAATAGCAAACCAAACCGGACTAACAACCATACTAAAAAACACCTTCCCCACAACCCACAACCAACTCTTAGCAACAGCATACTACATACTCTGCAAAGGAAACGTTATGATGTACATAGAAGACTGGTTCAACCAAACAAACATAGACTTCACCCCTAAAATGACCGACATAGACACAAGCAGACTCTTTGCCTCAATAACAAACCAAGAAAGAAAAGAATTCTTTAAACAATGGATCAAACACCGAGGCGAACAAGAATACATTGCCTACGACGTGTCATCACTTTCCACCTACTCCAATAACATCAACATAGCAGAGTGGGGATACAACCGCGATCAGGAAAACTTGCCTCAAGTAAATCTAGAAATGTACTATGGTATGACCACTCAGATTCCCGTGTATTATGATGTGTACAGTGGAAGTATTCCTGACAAAACCTATATGGAATTCATGATGGCTACCGCCAAAGATTTAGGCATAACAAAAGTGTGTTTCATCTTAGATAGAGGGTTTGAAACAGAAGATAACCTGATCTTTCTGCGTAATCAGGGTTTTTCTTTCATAACTGCTATGCCAAGTTCTCGTGTAGATGTGTTGCGGTTTATTGATGAGAATAAATCGCGTGTTCGTAGTGTGTCTAATTGGATTAAAGAGTATGATGTTTATGGTGTGAAGTGTGAGGTGGAATTGTTTGGTCTTAAGCTTTGGGCTCATGTTTATTATGATTCTGAGAAGCAATCTTTTGATGAGAAAGAGCTCTATGCTTGTGTTGAACGGTTGCAGTCTGAATTGGGTAAGATGAGTGGGTCTAAAGGTGTGTCTAGGCGGTATAGGGATTTTTTTGTTGTTGAGGAGACGGGGCAAGGGGTGGTTTTGTCTTTTGAGTTGGATACGGTTTTGGTGGATGTACGTTTGGGGCGTGCTGGGTTTTTTGTGTTGTTGTGTAGTCGGGGAGATTTGAGTAGTGGGGAGGTTTTGGGGTTGTATAGGGGTCGGGATGTTGTGGAGAAGGGGTTTTGTGGGTTTAAGAATGGTTTGGATTTTAGGCGTGTGCGTACGCATTGGGTTCGTACTTTGGAGGGTAAGTTGTTTGTTGGGTTTTTGGCTTTGGTTTTGCGGTCGTATATGGGGTGTTTGCTTAGGGGTAATGTTGAGTTGAAGCGTTTGACTTTTGATAAGGTGCTTTTGGAGCTTGAGAAGATTAGAATTGTAACTATGAGCGATATGAGTCAGCATCTTATTCCGTTAACAAAGCTGCAGAAAACAATTCTTACGACATTAAAAGTTCCAATTGAAACACTAACCACTAAGACAGACTCGAAAAAATGTATACTATAAAAACGTGCAGAATTCAGGTTGTAAACATCATCATGATGCTCGTACCTTCGAATGGTAACCACATGCATTGCATCATCAATATCATAGACAAGAACAAACGGACCCACATGGACTCGACGCATATGCTGCATAGGGCCTTCAAGGGCTTAAACTGATAAGGTTCTCTAGAATCTCGCTAACCTTCATAGTCAACGCGTTAAATTGTACCGCATCTTTCTTTTGTAGCTTCTTGAAAATTTTATCTACTTTCTCAACCACTTCTAAGGAGCGCAAACAGTCACTTGGAATATCTTTTTACAAAGTCACTAACTTTTATGGTCTTCTCGTTTTCAGAAGCTTTCAAGCTTTCAATAAATTCTGGTTTTAGCCCTGGCTCTAAAAGGTGCTCTTCAAATTGCTGTGCCATTAGGTTTATAGCCTGACTTTTATCCTTAAGCCGTAAATTTCGGTTTTTAGGTAATAGGTGTTTATAATGTTTTGTATCATAATCATTAAAAATAATAGTTTCGCCTGCTGTTTAAGAAAAATTCACATGTATTTTGAGTAACGTCAGGGGTTCTAAATCAAATTTTGAATGCGTAAAAAAGCTGAACCTACATACCTATTAGGTAATCAATGTCATCAGGCTATCGTATGTTGATACAGTTTTTTATCGCTTAATTTTTTGTTGTGATGCGTATTGAAGATTAAAGTAGCTATATAGCCGTGTTTTAGAACAAA
>JAISPR010000150.1 GCA_031274765.1 Nitrososphaerota archaeon
TGCTGTTTGGGATAGGGTGATTGGTGTGGGGGTTGTGATGCGGATTAGGGTGAGGGCTAAGAGTTCGTTTGCGTAGGGTAAGTTTGGGGTGGTTTGTTGGAGGTTTTTTGAGAGGTTTAGGCAGAGTTCGGAGTTGCCGTATTGGTATGTTTGGGTGGTTGTTGTTTTTGTTTTTTTGGTTTTGGGGTGGTATTGTCCGTCGGGGGTTATTTTTCCTATGAAGTGGGTGGTTTTTATGGGTTTTTTTTGTTGTTTGTCCCAGTGGCTGTGTGCGGTGTAGACGTAGTAGTGGCCGTTTATTTTTTTGAGTTCTATGTGTGTTTTTTTGTTTGCTTTTATTTTTTCGTAGGTTGTTTGTATTGCTTTTGGGACATCTTTCATGGGGGTATTTAGGGAGGGTATTATGTTTAAGGTTTGTGATTTGATGTTCAAAGAGAATTTAGGGGTTTCGGGTTTGATAAAGGGTTGTTTTAGAATTTAGTTAATGTTGTGTTTTAAATATTTGAATTTTGTCTTATTTAAAGCATATACACTGATATATATTTAAATAGTCAATAACATCATCAAATAAAATTGCATATAAAAGAGAGATAGAAAAAATGATAAATAGAAAAATTATCTAAGAGAAAAATTTAGGATTACCCAATTTTTTATTAATACACGCAGATATAAACCCAAAATACTCAGGAGAAGGACGCCCCGGCCGGCTTTTGAATTCCCCATGAAATTGAGACGCAAAATAGAAATATTTGTCAGGAAGCTCAAGCATCTCCATACGCCGCCCATCACTACTTTTACCAGTAAACCGCAATCCATTACGCTTAAGAACATCAATATAATCAAGATTAACCTCAAACCGATGACGATGCCGCTCATGGATTTCTTGCTGCCCAAAAAGACTAAAAGCCAAACTATCTTTTTCCACCAAAATATTATGAATACCCAAACGCATAGTTGCACCCTTAATTTCTATACCCCGTTGCTCAGGCATCAAATCAATAACAGGATAGGGCGTATCAGGATTAATCTCAGAACTATTAGCATCCGCTAACCCAGCAACATTGCGTGCAAACTCGATAACAGCCAATTGAAAACCATAACAAATACCCAAAAAGGGTATGTCATTTTCACGCGTATATTTAGCCGCAGCAATTTTACCCTCCGTGCCCCGAGGACCAAACCCATAAGGTACAAAAACGCCATCAAACTTTTGAAGCTCCCCCACACACTCAGGATCCCGCTCAAACTTTTCTGCTTCAAGATAACTAATATTAACCTTAGTTCTACAAGCCGCACCCCCATGCCGAAGCGCTTCAGTCATACTCACATAACTATCCGTTAACCCCGCATATTTACCCACCAAAGCAATCCGAACTTCATACTCAGGATGCACCATAGCATCAACAAAACTCTGCCAAGCACCAAAATCTTTAGCACCACAATTTAGACTCAAACGCTGACAAATAAAATCGCCCATCCCCTGATTATCTAAAATCAACGGAACCTGATAAACTGTCTCAGCATTACAAGAACAAAAAACCGAACTCTCAGGAATTGTTCCAAATAACGCAATTTTTCGCAGTGTTTCTGCATCAATCATCTGAGGGCTACGCGCAACTATAATATCGGGTTGAATCCCAATACGCCGAAGCTCATTAACACTATGCTGAAGCGGTTTGGTCTTCATTTCACAAGTAACATCTAAAATAGGAACCAAAGCCACATGTACATAGAGAGTATTTTCATAACCCTCTTCAACACGCATCTGACGAATGGCTTCCAAAAAAGGCAAGCCTTCAATGTCACCAACCGTTCCGCCAACTTCAATTAAAACAACCTCAGCACTATCAGAACGCCCAACATTTTTAATACGATTCTTTATTTCGTTAGTAACATGAGGAACTATTTGGACACACCGACCCAAAAAATCACCATGCCGTTCCTTCTCAATAACAGAACGATAAACAATCCCCGTTGTCAAATTATTATCTTGCTTTAAACTAAGATCAAGAAAACGCTCATACCAACCCAAATCTAAATCAGTTTCACCCCCATCATCAGTAACAAAAACTTCGCCATGCATATAGGGATTCATTGTACCCGCATCAATATTGACATAAGGATCAATTTTGACCACCGTTGGTTTTAAACCACGAACCTGCAACATTTTACCAATAGAAGAAGTTAAGATACCCTTACCAACAGAGCTTAAAACGCCACCTGTTATGAAAATGTATTTGACCATACAGCTCCCTACAATAGCTACACCTTTCATACAAAGTCCTTTTAACTCTTTTGTGTGCTATGCTAAAAAAACGTGCAAGCCAACACAATATTTAAAGAAATAACTATCCTAACGACCCTTAGACAGCTTGTATGTGCGGCTGCGACTTAAACCCAAGATAATAACCCACACACCAAGCAAAATAAGTACAATGGGCCAAAAATAAGTCCAGAACCGTGTAAAACCCACCAGTGCCGATGCACCTATAACCACAAGAAGCAAACCCATAAGAACTAAACCCAACCCGCCTCTACGTCGATGCGTTGTACGGATGTAGTGACGAGAAGGCTCATAACGATTATAGGGTCGACCTTCAACACTTTGAGTGACAAGCGGCGCACCACAATTTGAACAATTTAGACTCTCTTCAGGATTAAACGCTCCACAACGTACACAACAAATCAAACGCCAATTCCGCCTCTAAACAATAGAAACCAAGATACACATAAAATTTTTGGTTAGACACCAAATCACCGGTCTATGAAAAAACCGGTTGATGTGGCATAAAACTATTAAGCGGCAGTTGCACTATTGTTAATCGAAGTGCTATAGATGCCACAAGCCTTTGTGTTAATCAATGTTGAATCAGGCGCAGAAGAAGAAGTGGTTAATCAACTCAAGGAGATCGAAAATGTTGAAGAAGCCTACTATTCCTATGGCGTTTACGACATAATCACCAAAGTGAAAGCTGAAACAATGGAAAAACTCAAAGAAATGGTCACCCATAAACTACGAACATTAAACCGAGTTCGAACAACTCTAACACTGATTATGATGGAAGAATAATACACTTCCACATTAATTGAATCCAAACCACAACAACATATTCACCTAAAGTCAAACATAGTACAGGACACCATGTATCACCACCAGAAACTTTTACAAAACCATCATACGCTACAAACACAAACAATCCTAACTCAAAACCAATAAACTAACACCTCAAACACTTCGAAATAAACCTGTTTATCCAGAAACGTTTTTAATTCAGACTAACATGTATGCTTTGATGATCAAAAAATGAGCATACTTATAACCATTATTTTTGGCGTAATTAGCGCATTATTTTTGGTTATGGCAGTTTTTCTTTTGAAAGGAAAATGGAGTTTTTTAATCGCAGGATATAACATCTTAGACGAAAAAGAGAAAAGAAAATACGACCACAAAGCATTATGCCATTTTATTGGGGGGTTAATGCTTGTTTTTGCATTCGCCACGGCACTTTTCCCCATGGGAATATATTTTGAAACCCCTAGTTTGCTATATGGCGGAATCGGGCTTATTTTCGGAGGCGCCATTGGAACAATTATTTATGCAAATACAGGCAACCGTTTTCGCAGAAAAAACACCCCAGAAGCAACAGATAGTTTGGGTAATGATAAAACAAAAAAAACAACAAAAGCAGTTAAAATTAGCATCATTATTATTGTAGCAGTAGTGCTTATTGGGGTTGGCGGAGTGCTTGTTTATGGCCTAAAAGAACCAAAAGTAAATGTTTTTAATGACACCATACATATCGAAGCGCTGTATGGTTTAGATATTGAATTTTCTGAGGTAACTAAGGTATCGCTTATAGAGAAAAGCGCGAATGAACTAGGCGTTGGCAGGCGGGTTAATGGCGTTAGCGGTTTTGGAGAAACCGTACAGGGACATTTTAGATCAGATAGTCTGGGAGAGACTTTACTTTTTGTTCACCTTAACGCGTCTCCTACAATACAGATTGAACGCAACAATGGCAAAGATATCTATCTAAGTTTTCGCACCAGTGAAAAAACCCAGAACCTATTTAATGAAATCAACAATGCAATTACACAATAGTTACGAAAGTGATATGAATTTTAATACAAGCAACAATACCAAGGATAACAAACAAAATTGTCATAAAAACATGCATATAACCAATTTTTTTCAATGTTGCGATTATGTTTTTTTGAACTATCCGAAAATTTTAAAACCAGAATTTTTCTAATTCGCCGCATAGATTTTGCAAAGTGTATGTTATGGTATGCGCTTCGACATTAAACAATTCGCCCATAGTTTTTTGAGTAAGCCAGAAAGTTTGTTTTGAAAATAGACCCCCTTTACGTGACCATTTTCAGTAGAATATAACACAAGTTTATTTTAATTTTCGGCTATCAGCAGACATTTTTCACATTCATTCTTTATTGTGTTTAATTTAGAATCGTAAAGTTCTATAAAAATTATATGTGTATCTCTTGTGTTTTTGTATTTTTGCATTTAATCAGTTAATGTTTCGATGGGTTTGCGTTGTTTTCTTTTGGCGTAGTTTTGTTGGTGTGTTTTTTGTATCATCAGAAGTGTAAGGCGGTTGTTTGTGGAAGTTTGAGGTTTAGGTTGTTGTAGTAGTTGTTTTGTTGGGTGTAGTGTTTTGTTTGTTTGTTTTTGATTGGTTGTTGGTGGTGTTTTTTGTGTGTGATTTGTTTATTATACCATATAAATTGGCCGTAATTTATATGTGTATTAATGGTTGTGTGTGATGTGTTAGAGTTTATATGATGTTTGGTTTTAGTGTGAATGAATTTTAATTTGTATCAAAAATTCGAAATTTTACACACATATAATTTACTGAGAATTTACGTTAGAATATATTTGATAAAAAGTCAATTTTTGTCCAAAAATATTGTACCCCGATAATTTATATTAGGATAAAGGCAAAAAGAAGTGATTGTAATAAAAATTTAAGGCTATGTCAGAGTTTTGAGCAAATAAACCATGCTGTTCGTAAATTTCAATGAGATTAGTGGACAATAAAGAAGCGGGTTAATAACCCTCATACTGTCTACGACGGCGTTTGGGTTTGGGTTTTCGTAAGCGTTCACCACATCGAGGACAAAAAGCCACCCCGTTAGATACTGGAAGGGCTCTACCCTCCGGCCAGAAATGTCCATAGGGACATCTGAGGTTGAACTCAAACGTCTGAGTCTCATAGTCTTTGGGGTTGGCAAGGATATCTTTACCAAGGGAGAGTTTACTTTGTATTATTTCATGGGGCAGATAGTCTATAGCAGAAACCACCGACTTAGCAGAAACCACCGACGGGTTTGTTTTTAGAAATCTATCAGCTTTAGTTTTAACCACTTCTGTTCTGCTTGGCGAAATAGCCTTAACCGAGAGCATAGAGTCAACAGAGATAGCAACAACCTTTGCAGCTTGGGCTTGCTTTGGTGCATGAAAAAGACGTTGTGAGGAAACTTTTTTAATATTGATAAGTACGGCGGTGGTTGAAGTTCCACATTCAGGACATTTTTCGCTGTATTCACTGAGGCGACGTCCGCATTTTCGACAAAACGGCATAGAACCACTTAACTTTTATACCCATGTTGTCACTGCACCCTTTAAACTTGATGCACCTACATATGCCACCTGAACATTTAAAGACTCAAAACACTGTTTTTGGATGGGTGGGCGATGACGAGTCTGGCCCCGCAGACCCAAAGATGATGTGGATCTTGAGTGTGACGTAGCAATACATTAACCAAACAAAAAGTTTGCAGGTTAGTTGCTACATGAGCCCCCCTACCATCAGACGCCACACAGACTGTCCGAAAACTAACAAAAATCCTTGAAAAACAAGAAAAGGACTGTTTTTCTCCGTCCGTTTCCACTAAAAACACGAAAAAATTTAGTTTATGGACAGTCTCCCCGGTTGCGATGTTAAATTATAGGAACCTCTGAAAACTTTGGCCTTGGTTATTTTAGGTGGGTACATTCATTCTTCCTTCTTCAAACTTCTTATGTTCTCCCTGATGTTCCATACAAACATATATCGCAACGAAACTTGGCTCTACCCACCTGATTTAACAAATAAGCAGCTTATTTCAGAAAACCAAGCACATAAGTACATGGTTTTCAGCAGACACTTTTTAGAAACTTATAGGTTCTCAGAAATCCTATAGTGTATTATTCAACATCCACAGACCACTAAGTTCCTCTGCCAGGCAACATACATACATCAGTTATCCAAAACAAAAACCCAGATATCCATAGAGAGAAAAGAACAGGCCACACAAAGCAGATGCGTGCCATCAGGAAATATTAGAGGCAACCTCCGAAAACACCCTTTCAGAAAACCAAGTAACATATTTGTACGGTTTTTAGCAGATGATTTTGGAAAAATATGGGTTTTCGGAGGTCGCCTAGAGACCACATAGACCCAAGTGCAAGCATTGTGCAGAATAGAAAAGTTTAGCGGGCCCAATGGCGTACAGAAAACTTTAGAACCGCCTTAATCAAGTTTTAGAGGCTATAGCGGGAGTAGTTTGAGAAAAATTGCGGTGAATTATTTATGGACTGTTTAGGAATTCAGACTGCGCAAAAAGTCAAAAAACAATGGCACTAAACGCTGCAGATAGCGCATATCGCCTCATTTATTGCTGTATGTAGTGGTCTTGGTGAATTTTATCGAGTTTTTGCGCAGTC
>JAISPR010000151.1 GCA_031274765.1 Nitrososphaerota archaeon
GACTGCGCAAAAACTCCGATAAAATTCATCAAAGCCACTACATACAGCAATAGGTGGAGGGCTATACGTTGTCAGTAGTGTTTAGTGATGTTGTTTTTTGACTTTTTACGCAGTCTGAAATACAAATTATGCTTAGTAAAAGTTGACCACACACAAACGTCATTATTGTAAGAGGCTATCAACAAACGTTCACTAAGAGGGTTCAAAAAGAGGAGCAGGTCAACCAAAGACCTTTTAAAAACTAAGCGGTGGTTATTGTGGTGATCAATTTGAAAATTGCTTTGCTATGTTGGGGTGCTCTTTATTGGAATTGTAAAGGTTTAAAGTTTAAGGGTTCTTGGAATTATGATGGCCCGAGATTACCTATAGAATTTGCGCGTAAATCAGATAAGACGCCGCTAACGCTTGTGTTGTACCAAAAAGCACCTAAAATTCAAACGCTGTGGAATAGGCTTGATTTTTCTGATTTGAGTGAAGCAGTTTGTGCTCTGGCAACAAGAGAAGGAACGCCTGAGAGGAACATAGGGTTCTATTCGCAATTTGATGGGAGATATTGTTGTAATGCCGTTCCAGATATTATTGGAACAATCAAAGAGTGGGTTAAAAGTAAAGGGTTAGATGCGGTTGTTTGGACGGATTTGGGGAGTAATTATGTTGAAACGGTTAAAGCAGAATTGTCAGCAGAGTCAGTTTATCAGTATATTAATGGATTAGATACAAATGAAAAAATTATTGAAAAAGAATACGTTATAAAAGCGCATCCTCAAATTGATACACCGATACGCTGTTTGATGAAGGTAAAGTTTGGTTGGCGGAGTTTAGCTGAATATCAGCAGGGGTTTTGGCTTAACAGAAATTTATTCATAGTCGCAGATAAGATAGAGCTAAGAAAGGTAAAAAGAGAAGACTATACCCATGGAACCCAAGAAGCAGAGATGCTGTTTTTCACTAATGCAGTAGAAATGCTTGTAGATAGCAATGGAAAGATTCTGGGTGAGATTAAAAAACCCCAGTATGGAATATGGCTGGATGTTGCCAACAAGGCTATGAATCAATATGAAAGTAAACTGATGCAACAATTAAATATAGATTGAGATTAGTTTTTAGGGGTTGGGTTTTTTGTAGGGGGGGCTTGTTTGAATTTATGGTAGGTCAGGGGGTTTCGTATTCGCCTACATATGGGGTCAGTAGGGTTAGTGCAGACACCATGGGTTCTTAGGGTAGAACAGTTATAGGTAGCATAGCGTTGTCCGGTAGTTTTGCCTGAGAGGTTTTCAATCTGGTATTTTGTTTTTTCTTCATTGAAATCAGATATTTTTGAAAACAAATTGGCAATGGCATTTGTGGGGACGCCTTGGTGAATTAGATAAGTTACCATGGTTATTCGTTCAGTGTGTGAAAGGTGGGCCCCGCTTTTAGCTCGATTGATAAGTGTTGTAACGCAGGGAGGGTATTCGCCTTCTTCTGCATGAGGGCCTATGTCAAATTTTTCTTCCAAGAGAGGTTTTACTTTCAGAAATTCTGTTTTTAATTCGTCTACATCTTTTTGTATTTCTTTGGGTAATGCAGCTATTTTGTTATCAAGGCTGTGTTCTATTCTTTCCTGAACTTCCTCTTGTAGCAATCGGGATAGTTCTTCAGAACTTATCAGGACCCAGCCTTTTTCTATGGTGCGGTTTCCAAGTTTCCATTTGGGAACTTGAGTTAATCGACCCTTGGAGGTATTTTTGAGAAAATTGGCAAAATGCAGCCAAGTTCCGTATGTATCGGTTCGAATTTGCCATTTAAAAGATTTTGCAATTAGATGAACTATTTCAGGGTTTTTTTCTGATTGTAGATAGGTTTTTATTATTTTCGCTTCATGTAGGGCATATCGTTTGATTAGTAGCGAATCTTCAGTTGCTGAAGCCAAAATAATTGCTGTTGGATAAGAGGCAATTTCAATTTCAGTATTTTTGCTGGGCATTATTGAGGTATTTTGGTCAGGAAAGGATGCAAAGATTCTTTGTTTGGCGCGTTCTCTTACAGCAGGGGCATCAACGATATCTTTGAAGTCTAACTCTTTTTGTGCTATAAAATCCCTTGCTTGGGCAATAAAAGGATACTTTATCATGTCTGCTGTGGCGATTGATATATTAATACCCAGAACAGAAATGGAACAATCCCTCATATGCCTTCTGCTAGACACTTCAGCCAGCTGTAATGGATTGCAAGAAACAAGTTTGCAAAGTAGTGTCCAGTTACAAAGTGTGGTAGTGCTTAAGATTTAGACCGCTGTATTTTTGATTGTAGAAAAAAGGTGGCAGAGCTCAAGTGTTGAACCTGTAACGGTACAGTCACATATGTTAGGGCTTAAAATTCGAAAATAACCGCACACGTTTTTTGTTGTTGTATAGTTACTTCAAAACAATCAGAAAACGTCTTAAAGTGGTTTTGGTGTATGTATTGCGAAGTTTATATGCCGACTAATCTACCGCCTGACGCGCTCGATAAATGGGAAGAAATAGAAAATGCCAAGAGTCCCCGCGAAAGAATGGAAAAAATGCAGGAATTCCTAAAGTATGTTCCGCAGCATAAAGGAACGCTCAAACTCCGTGGTGAAATTAAACGTAAAATAGCGCTTATCAAAAATGATCTTGAAGATAAAAAGCGCAAAGGTACAGGTAAAAGTAGTGGGGGGCCAAAACTTTTTGTTGAAAAAGAAGGTTCCGCACAGATAGCAATCCTTGGTATGACCAACACAGGTAAAAGTTGTTTAATGCAGGCAGTCACCAAAGCTAATGTTGTTGTTACTCCGACTGCATTTGCTACGCGTCAACCAGTGCCAGGCATTATGGATTTTGGGGATGTACAATTTCAATTGGTGGAAACACCTGCAGTTATGGAAGGCAGCGGTGATGGACGCGCTTGGGGGCCTGTAACGCTTGGGGTGGCACGTAACGCGGATGGCATATTATTAATGGTAGATCTTAGCCAAAATCCAGCTCAGCAGTTAGAGCTTTTAGTAACAGAATTAGAAAAGAGCCGGGTGTTAGTAACTCGGCCCAATGGACGGGTGGAAATTGATCGCCGTCATGCTGGGACGGCTCTGCGTATTATTTTAATGGGCAGGCTTATTGGTACCTCTATGAAAGCGGTAGAGACGTTGCTTCACAGTTATCGCATTAACGATGCTATTGTCAAGATCACCGGTGAGGTCACTTTTGATGATATTGAAGATGCTATTTTTGAAACTACCACCTATAAGCCGGCTATAGTTGTTGCCAATAAGCTTGATGCTAAAAATGCTGAGAGCAACCTGCGTATACTTAAAAAATATGTTAATAACAAGATGCCTATTGTAGCGTTGTCGTGTGAGCAAAAAAATGGTATAGAAGAATTGGGTAAAACAATAATTACGAGTTTGAGTATTATTCGAGTTTATACTAAAGAGCCAGGCAGTAAGCAAGATACGGGACGTCCTTTCACGTTAAAAAAGGGTTCAACTATGGGTGATTTAGCCCGTAATATTCACAAAGAATTTGTAGCTAACTTTATGTTTGCGATGGTTTGGGCAAAACGGCTCCCATTTAGTCCCAAAAAAGTTGGTTTAAACTTTGAGCTCGATGACGGAGATATTGTAGAGATTCATGTTAAAACTCGAGGAACAACCGAATGACCAAAAATGTAAATATTTATCGTTGCTCTGTCAGTTTAGGATAGTTCAAGTTTATCCAAGTTTAGTGTTTGGATTGTGCATATAGGTTTATGGCAGGCAGTGTGTGTGAGCCGGGGAAAACTTGAGATTGGCGATGATATGTCAAGTAACTGATTAGTTTGTTTAGCAGTTAATGTTGAATTTCGGTTAAAGTGCTAGTTGTTTATTTGCACGACAATACTTTTGAAAGATAATTAAATAAAAGGAAAAATAATAAAAGGTTTGATAGGGAGGGTTTTATCGGCTGGATTGTGCGACGCGTTCGATTTCGTTACGTTTAGCAACCCCGGTGGATTTGATGTCTTTAGCGGCTGCAAGCACAAGTTCGTCTGCAAGTGTTTCTTGTATGCTACGGGGGTTGTTGGTTGAAGTGGCACGGGCACCTGCGGTTATGTGGCGGATGGCAAGGTCGATTCTGCGCTGGGGGGCAACGTCAACTGAGAGGTGATAGACGACTCCACCATAGCTGACACGGGTAGTGTCTTCGCAGGGGGCTGCATGTTCAACTGCTTGCACTAATATGTCTATGGGGTTTTTGCCTGTGCGTAAATGAATTATTTCAAAGGTTTCTTTGACAATATTTGTTGCTTTAGCTTTTTTTCCAGCGTTTTTTCCGCCGCGCATCAAACCATTGATTAGTCGTTCAACAATGTTTACGCGTGCTTTGCGGAATCTTTGGTGTTCGTGACGGCCCATACTGTGGGGTGCAACCATTGGAGTCAAATTGAGATACCGTTGGAGCCCTATGTCTTTGACTGTAATCTCTTTGAAGCTCCATTTCTGAAAAAGCTTAATTTCCTGGGGCGGGGAGACACTTGGTGTTTGTGACATAACTTTTACCTTGCCGGTTTTTGTTTACGTCCATAGACGAGTTCATTTAAGCTAACGCCATTAACCTTAACAACTTTCCATCTGACACCGGGAATGTCGCCCATGGCACCACCACGAGTACCACCGATGCCTTCTACCACGACTTCATCGTGTTCGTCAACAACGTTTAGAGCACCGTCTCCGGGGAGAAAAGCAGTAATAGTTCTGCCGTTTTTAATAAGCTGGGTACGGACACATTTACGAATAGCACTGTTGGGCTGCTTTGATTCAACACCCACTTTTTCGAGCACAATGCCCCGACTTTGGGGAGCACCCTGCATAGGGTCAACTTTCTCATCAAGCATCAACATGCGCCTGTTAAAGTAACGATCGTGCCAGCGGAAATTCTTCCGTTTCTTAGCTAACTGCCTTGCGGCGAATTCGCCTCTTGGTGACTTGGAACCCATACTTCAGATATTCCTTCTTTTTGCACAAGCATAGTTCAAACACTCATATTTAAAGGAAACGAAGCAGAAGAAGCCGAGAGACACCTAAAGGAACGAAATATCAAATAAAACCCAACCATCAACCAACAAAAACCCAATCCAACAGCGCCCACCAACACTCCACAAACAAAACAACCAACCAAAATCTACAAAAACATCACCCAAAACAATCAATGAAAAAACTATACACTATATGATGTTTTTGCATGACGGCTTTGGGACAAAACTATTTGTGTTGAACCAAATCACACAAACAATATCCAAAAACACAATAAAAAACAAAGCACCCCGTAGCCTCAAGTTTCGATAAAAAGGGCAACGACTCAATCATATAATCCATTAACCATAAATGAAAAAATAAAAAATGAGCACTGCAGCCCCATCAATTCGAAGGCCACAAACACCCCAAAAAATAATGAGACCAAACATTAATCAGGGGGCGAGTTTTTGTCTGCCTTCTTCTATGAGCTTTATTGTCTGTGCCTGCCAAGCCTCAAACCCTTGCGGTGTTTCAGGATACGTGTTGTAGTGTGCACCTAATTCCTTCATCATAGCGACAGTTAAACGAAGTCGGTTTAGAAAACCAACCCGGCGAAGACCCCGAAAGACACGCTTAGCGGTTTCGGTGATGTTTAGATGAAAATCATCACCCATACCGGCTTTGAGAACATCATCTTCAGTCATTAGTTTTTCATGCATACCATAATTAAGGTCGTCATCGTTACAACTTAGCAAAAACATTTTAAAGATATCAAGTGTGCCTTGTTTTTTGCCATAGGTATTGATGTATTTTTTGTTATAGTTCCAAAGGGCTTCTCTTGTGGGTTCACCGTTTTCTATAGCTTCAACAATTTGTCGGCCTGCAAAATAACCCGATAACATAGAGGGCCCAATACCGCCGCCATGGATAGGGTTTACAAGAGAGGCCGCGTCACCAATCACAACAACACCGTTAGCAACCATGCTGTCAAGAGGTCGTCGAACAGGATCAAACCATGCGCCACCAGTTATCACCGAAGAGGCATTAAACAGGGGTTTGGCAAGTGCTGTTTTGTAGAGTTGCTCTTTTGGATTAGGGTAACCAGTTTTACGCATACAGGTACCAATGCCTACGTTGACACGTGCTTTGCCTTTGGGGAAAATCCACACATATCCACCGGGGCTGGCGGTTTGATTGAGATAAATTTCACAAAAACGTGTATTTTCAGATTCTTGGGTTAGTTGCCGGATTTCACGGTAACAAGCTTCAACGTCTTCGTTTGCTATGGTGCGTTCAATGCCAAATTCGGCAGGGAGTTGTTTTCGGATCATACCAAAATAACCCGTGGCATCCACAACCACTTTGCTGTGCATCTCTGTTGTTTTGCCGGTTTTTGTGTTTTTAGCCAATATGCCAACAACAGCGTTTTTCTCGATGATTGGTGAGCGAAAATTCATATTATCCTGGAGCAAGGCACCTTTGTCAAGGGCTTTTTTTAGCAGCCATTGACCAAAGAGGCGCCGGTTTAAGATGTGGCCCACAAATTCTTTGTCTGCTATAGTAAAGATGGTGTTTTCGTCAGGTGAGAAAATTTTTATACCATCAATTTTAGCTTCCAATTCGCCGCCAGTGGGTTTTTCAAGCCCCAAAAATTTGAGGTGATGCTCACCCAAGGCATCACCACAGATTTTCTCGCCAATTTCCTCTTGGGGTTTTTGTTCAATTAAAGCAACACTTAAGCCTTTTTCGGCAACGGTTTTAGCGGCTATACAACCAGCTGTTCCAGCACCAACAATTATCACATCATAGTTCTCCATACTCATCTCTCCAATTAACTTTACTTATTACACCACGTTGTGTAAGTAAACCTTAATAAATTATGAAGTGAGAAAAAACACACCAAGTGTATCCCGTGAGCACCCCTCTAACATTAAGCGCAGAATTCCGCAAAACAGTCGAAGCCCAAATGAACCAAGTCCTCCACGGTATAGAAATCACCTTCAACCAAATCATAGAAAAACAAAACATCACCCCCACCGAACTCAAAAACGAAATCGAAAGTCTCCAAAACACCTTCAACCTACTCTTCCAAAAATGGAGCCTAGAAATTCTCTACACCCTTATTCTAAAAGACACCATAGGTTTTGGAGAAATCAAAAAAATCTTAGGTGTCAACTCCCGCACGCTTAGTGACAAACTCAAAATGCTCCAAACCCACAACTACATAACCCGCAACATCACCCCCGGCCCACCCCTACGCATAGAATACGCCCTAACCGCTAAAGGAAAAGACACCGTTCTCTTAGCACTCCCCCTACTCTACTACTCAAGTGCAACCTAACAACCCACGCACCCCACAAATATAACAGCATAGATTAAGAATTTGCCCTTCAAAATAGATACATCGCATCTTGCAAAATATCACCAAGCAACAACCCAACCAACCCGCCACTTCAAAACCCGATTAAAATCCACAAAAATACACCGTCAAACACCAAAAACACACCCAAGCAGCCAACAAACAATGCTCTCACCAATAAACCACACATCATCTAAAATACAACCAACTGCTGGAAATCCTTAGCAAAAACTATTCAAACTAGCACCAAAACACCCCGTGAGTACTCACAATACTATCACCACCTTGCCACTAAAGAGGCGGTCTGTGACGTTTAAGCAATGAAATTTCCACCTATTGTCTTTGACAAGTTTTTCTCACGACACAATAGACGTATTCGCGCACAAGGCCTTTTTGTTCCATATTCATTGATATAGATGCAGTTTACTTCTGAATTTTGTGTAAAAAGTAGGAGCGGTTTGTTTTGGGGATTTTTCTTTTGCAGATGTGTTTTTTGGGTTGGGAGACTATCTAAAACTAGACTTTTCGTGTTTTTGGCGGAAACGGGTGGAGAAAATCGGTTCGTTTCTGTTTTTCGGGGATTTTGTTAGTTTTTGGACAGTCTGGGGGGTTTTCTGTTTTTTGTTTTGTTTTTTCCAGTTGTGGTAGGTTCCATCCGTTATGTTAAATGTTTCACAGGTTTGTTTTGTGGTGTGGTTGTTTGTTTGTATTTTAGGGCTCTTCTCGGAGATCTTTACTATATGCTTTAATAAACAGCATATCACTCATAAAGTTTATGTTATGCCGCTATAAAAAGTCCATTGTGAACAAATATCAAAAAATAAACCTAAACCAATATCATTTACAAACAAGTAAACTATGAGCGATCGCGTGTTAATTGTTGCGACGGTAAACTGGTTGATTCTTTTATAGTTTCAAAAGCCATACAGGTCAACGTTTTATCTAGACCCTTTATACGACGTAATTTATCAACAACAAATTTACCAATAACCTCTACGTTTTCAGCACGCACTTTGACAAGCAAATCCCAATCGCCGGCTATGATGTGAACTTCTTGTACTTCGGGAAGACGCGCGATTTCTTCTGCAACGTCGCGTTGGGTTATTTGGTGTTCGTTTGTTTTACTGTAGGAAACAGAGGCTAATATGAAAGCAAGCGTGGATAGGTTGAGTTTTTGGGGGGAGAGAATAGCACGGTATTGTTTGATGATACCGTGGTCTTCTAGGCGTTTGATTTTGGCAAAAACTGTGGTTAGGGGGATGTTGATTTTTTTGGCAATTTGGTTGGCGGTTAGTTTGCTGTTTTCTTGTAGGAGAATCAGGATGGCGTGGTCTTTTTCGTCTAGTTTAACCTGCATATGTAAATATTACATGTTTCAGGTATTAAAACTTAGAGTTATTATAAATTATACAGGATTTGTTATAAAAAATTTATTAATTCCGTTTACAGAGATATCTTAAACGTGACTCGGATGTTAAAGCAACAACCTCTTGAAATTCCAAAATCTCTAGATCAACTAACCGAAAAAGAAATCGCACGCAAAACGGCCATAGGTAAAATCATGACCTATACGCTAAAGAGTCTCACAGATACCTACATCAACCAAGGTTTTCAGTGGCTTTTGCCCATAGAACTAAGTCAAAGTACTGATCCTCTCTGGCCTGATCCTGGAGCGTCTATAGAAAAACGCATCGAACTTGATATTTATGGCAAACCTGTCCGCACCACTACCAGTATGATAATTCATAAACTGGTAGCAACGTCTACGGCTTATCCTAAACTGTTCATTTTAGCGCCAAATATTCGTATTGAAAAAGCTGAACGCGCTCAAACGGGAAAGCATATCTATGAATTTACTCAGCTAGATTTTGAGATGGTCGATGCTACGGCGAAGGATATTTTTGTGCTTGTTGAAGCGGCTCTGATTAGTCTCATTGCGGGGATAAAAAAGAATTTAAAAGATGACTTAACGACCCTAAATTGTGTCAATCATATAGAAATTCCGCAGGCACCGTTTAGAGTTTATGACCGTGCAGATCTCCAAGCCAGATATGGTTCAGATGATTGGGAGGCAGGCATTATAGCTGACATCAAAGAACCGGTTTGGATCATAAATATTCCTCGGCAATTTTATGATTATGAGGATTTCAATACGGGTAAATGGGACAATTATGATTTGTTTTTACCCCAATTTGGCGAAGTTCTTTCAGGTTCCAGACGAGAATATGAATATCAAAA
>JAISPR010000081.1 GCA_031274765.1 Nitrososphaerota archaeon
GTATGCGTTTGTTTGGACGCCTGATATTGCTGGTGCTTATCAAGTGACTGCGCGTTTTGGTGGGTCTGATAGTTATTATCCTTCGGATGATACGACGTATTTCTATGCTAGTGATCCTGCGACACCTGTGCCTACTGTTGATGTGCCTGTGGATTTTGTGACGACTGCTGATTTGTTGACTTATTTAGCTGTTGGTGTCATTGCTATTATTCTTGTTGTAGTTGTTATTGGCGTGCTTATCCTTCGTAAAAAGTAAGTTGTAACTTGCTTCTTTCCCTTTTTTCATTTTTTTAAAAGTAAATTGTTACTGCTTAGCCAATACCATTAACTTAACACTACAACGAACAGATTATAAATATCAAAACTATAGCATATCCTATAAAAAATTCACATATGCCTTAAATTCTAACAAATATAAATATATACGATACTCAAATACTAAATAAATTATCATATGAAAAACTAAACAAACGAGGCATCAACAACAAACCAAAACACTACATAAACCAATCCACCAACTGCTTCCAAGAACCCTCCCAAACAAAACACTCCCAAGCATACCAACAAGCCATACTAAGCAGAATAGACCACAAATCCACAAAACCATTACCTATACTACTTAGACCAAACACAAACCAAGACATACAACAATTCTCTAAACGCTCAAAAAACTGGGACCAAACCCCAACAAACTGCCCAAAAACTAACAAAAATCCCAGAAAAACAAAAAAAGAAACGAATTTTTCCGTTGTTTACACCAAAAACACGAAAACATCTATTTTTAGACAGTCTCCATTTTAATAATCAGTATGTTTTTATGCCAGACATCACGGACACCTTATGGAACGACCACACCGATTTCATAAGATAGCAAAAACAGCCGATGTTCGATTTTTTAAAATCCGAGTAAGGCTGTCTGTCAAAGACGGCGGTGTGGGCTGATAAAAAGCGCGGAGATATAAAAAATGCAGACATACATCGCTTTGCTACGGGGCATAAACGTAGGCGGCAATAATAAAATTGCCATGCCCGAACTGAAAAAAGCCTTTGAAGATCACGGCTTTACGAACGTGAGTACCTATATTAACAGCGGGAATGTTATTTTTAACAGCGACTTTGATGAACCAACCGTTCAATCTGCCTGCGAAGCGTTGATCGAGTTCGAATTCGGCTTGAAAATAACTGTCGGTATCATTTCTGCCGAAGAATTGCGCGATGCCCTTGCCCATGCACCGAATTGGTGGAACAATGACCCTGAATCAAAACATAACGCCATTTTCGTTATCCCGCCCATGACGGCACAGGAAGTGTTTGCGATAGTAGGCGAAATCAAGATAGAATATGAAAAACAGGTGTATCACGGTAAGGTGATCTTTTGGTCAGCGCAAATAGCGACATTTTCGCACACCCGCTGGACAAAAATGGTACACCATGAAAGCATTCGCAATGTGGTTACAGTCAGAAATGCCAATACCGCACTAAAACTTGCGGCGTTGACGGGAGAAATAAAATAGACCTGAAAGGGTGTAATAATACTATGGAAAAATACCTGCAATGCCAAAGTTGCGGAATGACCTTTGATGAGCAACACAAAAAATTCATTGCGAAGGAAAAAGACGGCAATGAAAGTATATACTGTACATATTGCTATAAGGACGGAGAATTTACAGACCCAGATGCTACAAGGGAAGGCATGATTGAAATTGCCGTACCACATTTCACGCGCAAGCTTGGAGACAAAGAAGCGGCAAGACAATACATGACCGAGGTGGTAAACAAATTGTCGCGATGGAAGGAGTAAATGTTGTATGTCAAAGCTACGAAAAATGCTCGGTGCGGTTGACTCGCCATATATTATTTCCCTCATGCAACTGATTGAAACCCAGAGCAAAGCAACTATCGCAAGCTGGTGCATAGATTATTGCGAAGAATATATCTTACCAATTTTCGAGAAACATTGCCCCGGCGATAACCGCCCGCGTATGGCGATTAACGCATCGCGAGACTGGTTCGAGGGTAAGAAAAAGTTTCTCGAAGTCAAAAATATCATCCTGAACGAGTGTCACGCGGCCGCTCGTGAATTGGATGATAACCCCGCCGCGCAAGCAGCGGCGAGAGCCTGTGGACAGGTATCTGCTTGTTTCCACACACCCACACACTCGTTGGGACTCGCGTTCTATGGCGCGGCAGCCATCGCCTATGACCGAGTGGGATTGGATGAAACGCCGGAGGTTTACAACCGAATCGCAGCCGAGGAATGCACCAAAATGGAAACAGCTCTGCGGGCGGTGGCGGTTGATAACGAGCTAAATCCGGCTAAAATCAAGTGGGGTTATTGATTATGAGCGAATATACCGTGATAATTGATGAAGCTATGCCGGAAAAAAACTACATAGAATGATTGAAAACAATTGTGATTTGATTAAACCCAAAATAAAAAACGTGCTGAAAAGATGATCTGAATCATGGTGGAAGCGTTCAAAAACTTATTAAATGAAAAAACCATCCGAGAACTCGCGGAGGCAATTAAATCGGTCTATAACTCGTTTCAAGTCGAAGAATTTCTGAAATCGACCGTAGACGAGACGTGGGACGGTTTAGAACTAAAAGCTCGCGGGCGGAAGATAACCGAGAATTTGGGCAAATTTCTGCCGCAGAGTTATAGCGCCGCTCTTGATGTCATTGACAAAGTGGTGTTGAACTACAATGGCTTTGGTATGTTTTGTTTCCCTGATTTTGTTGAAGTTTTCGGGCAAGATGAGACAAATTGGGATTTGTCCGTCGCCGCTTTAGGGCGATATACGCAGTATTCATCCTCCGAACTTGCGGTAAGACCGTTTATTATCAAGCACGAAGACCGTATGATGGCGCAGATGCGCGTTTGGTCAAAAAGCGAGAGTGAACACGTCCGGCGGCTTTCAAGCGAGGGCTGCCGTCCGGCGCTGCCATGGGGTGTGGCGCTAAACAGTTTCAAAAAAGACCCCGCACCTGTTCTGCCGATATTAGAGCAGCTAAAAACCGATCCGTCAGAGACCGTGCAGAAAAGCGTCGCCAATAATCTGAACGATATTTCCAAAACACATCCGGATTTAGTCGCGAAGCTTGCCCGTGATTGGTACGGCAAAAATGAACGAACTGATTGGATAGTAAAGCACGGGTGCAGAACATTGCTCAAACAGGGCAACTGTGATGTGCTGGCTATTTTCGGGTACGATGATGCCGATGCCGTAGAGGTTGACGGTTTTGCGTTGGATACGCCATCTATTTCGATTGGTGATGACATTAACTTTTCTTTTTCGATTTCGGTAAAAGATGTGACAAAAGTACGGCTGGAATACGGCGTTGATTATGTGAAAGCAAACGGAAAACGCAACCGAAAGATATTCCAAATTTCAGAAATCGCGTTGAAAGCCGGGTCGAAAAAGGATTATACCAAAAAGCATTCTTTCGCGGATGTCAGTGTAAGGAAGCATTATCCGGGTATGCATTCAATTACGCTGATTGTCAACGGAGCGGAGCGGGGCACGCTGGATTTTGAGTTGAATGCGTAAAAACACGAGAAACACGAAGAAAAGAACTCAAATAAAGAGGTGGGCGGATAATTTTTTGTTTTGGTGAGGTTTTAGGAAGGTCTTATTTTAAACTGCCAAATGTCAGTATGTAGTGGCCTTGGTGAATTTTATCGGAGTTTTGTGCAGTCTGAATTAGGAAATTAGTGAAGAGACGTGAGTGGTATGGCGAGATCGCCCTGAACGAACGGTTCGAATCTCACCGCTACATAGCTGTTAAAGGGTTAAAATTTGTCTACCAACTATTCAATAAGCATCAGGGTCGATACCCTCCAAGAACACAAAGCGCCAAAGCTGTTGCTGTTAAATCTGCTGTAGTGCCCGGGTTACAGGTGTTTTCTTTGAGCCGGAGTTTTTTATCAAACGCATATATGCTCTCTTTACCCGTTGGTGTTTCTAAACCCCCTAAGGCTATGATGTTTTTTGCTTCTTTAGAGATTTCTTGAGCTTTAGTGTTACCCATTTTACGGGCAATAAATGTATCTGGATGATTGGAGAGAACATATAGAAAGGTATGAACAACGGCTACATTGAGGGGTTTGCTGTTTAGTTGTTTCCAAAGATAGGGGTAGGCTAAATCAAACGTTATGGGGTAATTGTTGGCCCATTCATGGCAGATATCATCATAGCTTGATGCGAGATTACAAACCTCAAGCAAGCTTATTTGTCTTTTTAAGAGTTTTTTCTTTGAGGTTAAATCGGTGACATCTAGTTCAGATACATCACCTAATCCGCTGGGACAAGCAATCTCAATGGCTTCATAGAGTTGTACTGCATCTTTTGCAGTTGTTGCTCTAATGGCTAAATCGAGATTTTGACGTAGAATCGAAAAATCAAATCCCCCGTTTTTCTCTATAGCTGTCATACCTGCCGCTACTGCGAGCGGTACAAAGAGCATCACGGTGCCAAGGATGGTGTTTCCGCCATGCTGCCAAGCTGCAATGTCTGCAATACAGGTCTTTATTAAATTGCCCATCCCTAGTTTTTGAGGCGCTATTTGTTTTTTTGTCACAGCAATTCCCCGAGTTGCCGCTCTATGAAGGCTTGGTCCTGAGGCAATGGCGGATGCTAAAAAATGCTCAACTCGTGTTTCTTTAAAACTGGCAGAGAAACTGACGTTGCCTGGTTTTTGAATGCTAACTTCTAACATTGTTGCTAGTTGGAGACATTTGGTGATGTGGTGGGCTTTTTGATAACTGCTCATCATGTAGTAGGTTTCAGCGAAGCTTTATTAAAGTATCCAAACTTTAGCTCAAGAAGGATGTTTATGAGGGCTCGTGAAGGCGATTTGATTAAAACCAAAAACGGTATAGTTTTTGATGTTAAGGGTACATTGCATCCTTTGGATAAATTTGTTGCATTTCCCCGCTTCATACCCTCCACACAGGGTACAAGAAAAGGTACGGCGTGTCTCTATGATAAAGTGTATAGTTTAGACGCTAGATTTAAGTATTTAAAGGAAAATTGTCCTGAATTTATTGTTTTTGATTCTATTTTTGATGAAACTCTCTGTGAAGTTCCAGTTGACCAAATAGTGGAACACTATCGGCCCAACGAAAAACTCTCTGCTCTACGGGCTACAAAAAATCTTTCTACTCTCGAAGAAAAAGCGCTAAATTTAGCCACCGAGTTACAACACAAAACAGGTATCCCCTGGAGTAGTATTGGAATTTCTGGTTCCATACTGGTCGGGCTAACCACTCCTGACTCCGATATCGACCCTATCGTTTATGGCACAGAAAATAGTTTCAAGGCCTATATTGCTTTGCAGGAACTCCAAAAAACTTTTTCAGGGTTTAAACCCTACACAGCTATGGAGCTTAGAGCCCTTTATGCTTTTCGCTCCCAAGATACCTGGATGAGTTTTGATGATTTTTCTGCAGTGGAGTCCCGTAAAGCTTTTCAGGGTATGTATCAGGGTACGGATTATTTTATCCGATTTGTCAAAGAACAAACTGAAATCCCCCTACAATACGGGGACCTACAGTATCAAAACATGGGGTATGGTAAAATTCTTGCAAGAGTTAGCGATGCTCAAGAAGCGCTCTTTACACCCTGTAGTTATCGGCTTGAGCGTGTTTGTGTTCTTGAAGGACTGGAGTTGGCGCCTCTTGAAGAGGTGGTTTCTTTTCGGGGCCGCTTTTGTATGCAAGCAAAGGCAGGGGAATGGATTGAAGCGCAGGGAAAAATTGAGCAGGTCATTAATAAAAAAAGCAACACGAAACATTATCGCCTGATTTTGGGCAATAAACCCCAAGACTACATGATACTCTCCCACTAAAACAAACCCCTCTTGGTTTAGCATAGGGTCTTTTAAGGAGGTGTTTGTGTTTTGGGTGGTTGTTGGTAGATTGTTAGTTTTAGGTAGTTTAGTGATGTGTTTGTTTGTGGTTACTAGTGAAACCCTTGGCATTTATGGTGTTAGTTTGTGTGGTTGTTATTTGGTTGTACTCAGTGGAGTGTTTTTAGAACTTGTTCATAGTAGCGTGGGCAATAGGTTAAGGTGACCTGCATATAGCTGCCCATTGGTGATATGACCTCTTCAAGACTGCCTTCCACTATGATGGTTTCGTCGCGTTGCACCTGCTGGCGGAACTCTTCCATGTAACTAAATATTCTGATTGCTTCTATGGCTCCTTTGGGTCCTTTGAGCACTTCCAGGGGTTCAATGCCATAAACTGATGGAATAAAAGGAGCATCCTCATCTGATATAACCCGTGCTTTTAGTCTAACCCAACCTTTTTGAGTTATGATTGTTTTGGGGTCGTATTCGTTTCTGATTTCCTCCCATGCCTTCACCGGTTCAAATTCGGCTTTTATAATCCGCCCACTCTTTGTGCGATCATCATATAGTCCATATATCATTTTGCGGCGTTGATGCCAAACAAAATCTTTGACCCCAAAATTCTCAAACAACCACCGCTTATTTGCCATAACGTTTTCTGTTTCAAATTCATTGCTAAACCCTGAGCCGGAATCACAATACAGTTGCGCTAATGTCTGCACTATCTTTTTGTTTTCCGCTTTGCCATAAATCGTAAAATCAATATCTGAATACTTGGGATGATGAAAACCATGCAACATCGAACCAAATATCCCAAACCTTTCCCAAGAAACCCCTGCGTTGTTTGAGACAACCTCGAGTGCTTGTTTCATTGCCGATACTAATTGATCTGTGGGGTCATTGGCTAATAATTTTTTAAGCCCCGCTTGTGGCTCTCGGATACTGGCCAAAAAATTCTCTGGCACACCTACAATATTTAATCCCAACATTTCATGCTCAATCAAATACCACTCGTATTTTTGTTTGATAAGTTTTAGGCCTTCGTCATTGTAGAATTTATAGAACAACTCTTTGCCCTCCCGAGGTGCTCTTGGATCTTTGGAGGTAAAGATTTTCGCGCTGGCATACTCGGCATCGCAGATATAGCTGGTTTTGGGATGACTATAGCCAAACACACGAAAAATGATGCCTTCTTTAGTTTGAATGGCATCGCGGTCGCGTAGGTTTAGATTGGCCATAGGTATTCTTCTTCTGAACTGGCGGTTCCCACAACCACCTGATAGAAAACCGTGTCGTCATGGATGGCTTGAACTTTTTCTAACATACCGGCGACTTTGATTTGTTGTCCAGTTCGAGCAATGTTTCGATAGCAGCCAATGTTGGAGAGGACTTGTAGGGGAATCTTGTTCAGGTCAATTTCCGAGGCGGCATCTTGGGGTTTATATTGGGTGATTTTATAGACTGCCGGGCGATACATTGTTTGGGTATCGTCACAAACAGTTGCGCTAAAACGCACTGGTGATAGGGCTGTGTAGGTATAGTCTCCATAGTTGGGTTTGTTTTCGTTAGGTTTTTTGGTGGCGTTATACATCCAGATTTTGCCCTCGTGTTTGCCAACAAATCGGCGTGCCGCTTCGATGCGATTACCCGCAATATAGCTTAGCGTGCCTTGGTTAACCAGTTGTTGTATGGTTTGTTCGACTTGGCGAAAGTTTTCTGTACCATAAACTACAAAGTCGATGTCACTTTCGGGTGCATGCATATTTAATGCGATGGAGCCATGGATTCCTAAATCTGTGTAGGAGATCCCTGATTTGTTATGGATTAGGTCGATGAGTTTTAAGGCATGGGTTTGGAGGCTGTCGGGGGTTTTGAGGGTTTGGAGCCAGACTAATTGGTCTTTGGGTACAAACACCTGCTCGATTCTATCCAGGGGGGCGGTTATGAGTTCTTTGTTTCGGGTTTGATCAAAAAAAAGATAGCTCGAAAAGTTTTTTCGAAAAGCCTCAAGGAAGGTTTGATAGTTTTTTGCGGTGTAGAGTTTCTCTGCACGAAATAGTTGGCTGGTTAGGGGAGTTGAGCCAAATTTCCAGGTACGTTGAAGCATTTCTACATTGAAGAGGTCTTTGTATTTGGCGGGGATATATTTGAGAAATGCGAACACTCTGTTGGCGGGATGTTCATAGCCAAAGGTGTTCATGATGAAGCCATCTTTGGTGACAAAGGTGTCACCATCAGCAGGAGACCAAGCTGTTGTTTCCATAAGCTACACTTAGAAAATAGAATCATAGGACCTAAAAAAATATTGCCGTCTGGTATTTAGAGCGGCTTGTTTTCAATTACACTAAATGCGTTGGCCGAGTGGGAAGTTAGTTTCTTTGGATGAGTTTTTCAGTGTAGGGCGCGATTATTTCGCAGAGTTCATTTATTTTTTCCGGAGGGTAGGGTTTTTGGGTTTGGTAGTGTTTATCAAATGCATTTTGGGGCGTGAACTGTTGGATTGCATATGTTTTGGTGCCCTCTATTAGTTTACCAATTGCTTGGGCGTCTTGGGAGGTTAGAAAGTCTGGAACTGCGGTTGTGCGAAACTCGTAGGGGACGGTATCTTTTTTTAGAATATCTATTGAGTGCAGTAGGGTTTCTGTGTCCAAGGCGCCCAGTAAGGGATATTTTTCACAGCTGGTCTTCACATCCATTGCTACATAATCAACATATTCCAGGCACTGTTCAAGCACATCTGGGAAAAAACCATTCGTGTCTAGTTTAACTGAGAAACCCTGATCGCCTAGTTTACTTAGAAACTTGGGTAATTCTCGGTGCATACAGGGTTCTCCACCAGTTATGACAACCGCATCGACATATTTTTTGCGCTCCGCAAGGATAGATAGAGCGGTATTTTCCTGGAGAAATGGTGGTTGAGGGTCAAAGGCGATTTTATGATTCTGACAAAAAGGACAGCGCAAATTGCAACCCGGGGTAAACAGAATTGATGCTATTTTGTCAGGGTAGTCAAGGAGGCTGGTTTTTTGTAATCCGCTAAACTTCACCTTAGATTTCACCTACGCTGTTAGGGGCGCTGAAGCTACTATTGCGGAGCGATCAAAGGTTTTTCGGATGGCAAATTCAGCCTGTTTACCATCATTCCACTGATCCACCGGGCGCAAATATCCCACAACTCGGCTGTAGACCTCGCTTTTTGCTCCACAGGTTGGGCAGGTTTTGTGTTCACCTGTAGTGTAGCCATGGCTTGGGCAGATACTAAAGGTTGGGGTTAGGGTGAAGTAGGGTAGTTTTGTGCCCCAACTGACCTTTTTAATAAGCTCCGCGGCAGATTTCCAGGTGGGCAGACGCTCTCCTATGAATATGTGAAAGTTTGTGCCTCCAGTGTAGAGGGTTTGGAGGGTTTCTTGGTGTTCAAGGGCATCAAAGAGGTCCCCTGCAAAATCCACTGGGAGTTGTGAGGAGTTAGTATAGAAGGGTTCGGCATGGGTTGTTGTTATGTGTTTTTGGTTAGCAAATATGATGTCTCGATAGCGTTTTTTGTCTATGCGCGCTAAACGATAGGAGGTGCCTTCTGCTGGGGTGGCTTCAAGGTTGTAGATGTTGCCTGTTTCTTCTTGGTATTTTGTTATTTGATTGCGCATATAGGTTAGGATTTTAACTGCAAAGTTTTGGCCCTCTTTGGTGGCGATGTTTTGTCCGATTAGGTTGATGAGGGCTTCGTTTATGCCAACTATGCCAATGGTTGAGAAGTGATTTTTCCAGTATTTATCAAAGCCTTCTTTTATGTGTCTGAGGTAGCGTTTTGAGTAGGGGTAGAGGCCATTATCAGTGAAGGCTTCTAGGACCTTGCGTTTGATTTCAAGGCTGGCTTTTGCTGTTTCCATCAGGGTGCTTAGTTTTTCAAAGAATTCGTCTTCATCTTTGGAGAGATACCCAATACGGGGGATGTTTAGGGTGACAACTCCTATGCTGCCTGTTAGGGGGTTGGCTCCAAAGAAGCCGCCGCCGCGTTTGCGTAGTTCGCGGTTATCAATGCGTAGTCGGCAGCACATGCTTCTGACGTCTTCGGGTTTCATGTCGCTGTTAACAAAGTTGCTAAAGTTGGGAACGCCATATTTAGCGGTGACTTCAAAGATGGCTCGTGCGGTGGGGGAGTTCCAGTCGAAGTCTTTGGTTATGTTATATGTTGGGATGGGGAATGTGAAGACTCGACCTTTGGCGTCGCCTTGTTTCATGCCTTCTGCGAAGGCTAGGTTGAGCATTTCTATTTCTTTGGTGAAGTCTCCGTATGTGTCGGTTGTGACTTTGCCGTTGTAGATAACTGCTTCGTTTTTCATAAAGTCGGGTACGGTTAAATCTAGGGTGAGGTTGGTGAAGGGGGCTTGGAAGCCTACTCGGGTGGGGACGTTCATGTTGAAAAAGAATTCTTGGAGGGATTGTTCTATGTCTTTTTGGGTTAGTTTGTCGTATCGTATGAAGGGTGCTAGGTATGTGTCAAAGTTGCTAAATGCTTGGGCTCCTGCGGCTTCGCCTTGGAGGGTGTAGAAAAAGTTGACGACTTGGCCCAGGGCGGTGCGGAAGTGTTTGGCGGGTTTGCTTTCGATTTTGCCGTGGACTCCGCCAAAGCCGGAGAGGAGGAGGTCGTTTATGTCCCATCCTACGCAGTAGGGGCCAAGGACGCCTAGGTCGTGGATGTGGATGTCGCCTGAGAAGTGGGCGGCGGCTATGCTTTCGGGGTAGATGCGTGCTATCCAGTATTTGGCTATGACTGCGGAGGAGAGGTAGTTGTTTAGGCCTTGGAGTGAGTAGCTCATGTTGCTGTTTTCTTTGACGCGCCAGTCTTCGACTTCGAGGTATTGGTCTACCATGTCTGAGGAGCTTAGTAGTGAGGCGAGTTCTCGCATGTCGGTGTGTTGTTTGCGGTAGAGGATGTAGGCTTTGGCGGTGGAGGCGTGTCCGTTTTCGATGAGGCGTTTTTCGACGAGGTCTTGTATTTCTTCGACTGTGGGGACGCCGTCGTCGCCAAAGGTTTTGTTGAGTTGGGCTACGACTTCGTCGCTGACTTTTTTGGCTTGTTCTTTGTCTTTGCCGCCTACGGATTTTACTGCTTTGTAGATGGCTTGTGTGATGCGTTCCTGGTCGAATGGTTCTAGTTTACTGTCACGTTTTAGGACGTATTTCATTGTTTTTTCACTTCCATGATTACTCGCCTGAAATCTTCAGGTTCTTCAAATTGTTTGTAAACTGATGCGAATCTGATGTATGCTATGCGGTCGACTTTTTTTAGGTGTTTCATGATTAAGTCGCCGATTTCTTCTGTGGTGATTTCTGAGGCTCCTTTTAGCATTAGGTCTTGGCGGACGTGGTCTGAGAGTTCGTTTATTTGTGTCATGGTGACGGGGCGTTTTTCGCAGGCTTTTTGGAGTCCTCGGATTATTTTGTTTAGGTCAAATCTTTGGAGTTCGCCGTTTTTTTTACGGACCATGAGTTCGACGGTTTCGAGGTATTCGTAGGTGGTGTAGCGTTTGTTGCAGTTGGTGCATTCTTTGCGTCTGCGGGTGGTGTTTTCTGCGGAGTCTCGGGTTTCGAGGGTTTTTGAATTTTCTGCGTTGCAGTAGGGGCATCTCATGGGTGTTCTTCCTTTCTCTATCCGTAGTGTTAACGGACTTATATCGTACACTACAGTTAGCGCATATATAATGATTTTTCACACTAACCCCTCAAATTTATCAAAACAGTTTGATATGGAACCGTGAAAATACACAAAAATCCTGCTATGTAAGACACCAAAAAAAACTCTAAATCCCCAAACCATCCCTAATTGGGCACCTACACATACAGGTTAAAGCTTACGTAAAAAACAGCCGTTCTAACAACCCTGTATTTGCACAAATAAACCCTTAGTCCCTCATTTCACTCCCTGCCAAAAATACCCTGTTAAATCTGCAAGACCTTAGTCTTTTTTATTATCCTTTGATTGTTGTTTTTTTATTTCTTCTATTCTTTGTTCTATTGTTTTTAGTCGTTGTTGTATTGTTTTGATGGATTCTTTTAGGTGAGTACGATGGGTTTCGAGGTGTTGAAGGGTTTCTTTATCGTTGGTTTTGTCTTCAAGAAAGTGACTAAAGGGTAGGGGTATGTTGGGTAGGGGTGTGGAGGTTTCAATGTTTAAAACGTCGCGCGTAAACTCATTAAAGAGGTTACTCATGTTGGTAAAGATTTCTGTTTGTTTTATGATGGCCTGCTTGAGTATGATTTCACCTGTCGGGGTAATGTTGTAGATTTTAAGTCGCCGGTTTTTTTGTGTTTGCCATTGTCCTTTGATATATCCGCTCTTTTCAAGGTCACGCAAAATAGGATAAATTCCACCCGGCGTGGGAGTCCAACAGCCCTTGGTACGATTATCAATCTCTTTCATAATTTCATACCCGTGGCTGGGTTTTTTGTTGAGCAGTATTATGATGCCCATGCGGATGTAGCCTTTTTGAGCTATTTTGATCCAGTTATGGCTGGTTTCATCTACTTCTGATTCCGGGTTCAAGGTCAACTCAATTGTATAGTATCCATGGGTAACTTTTATATTTTGCCGCAATATATTGCAGTCAACAATATCCCTAAAGAGACTGCACACATGGACAACAACAACCCAAGCGGAAACAAAAATTCAACCAAACCCTCAAACAAACCCACCCCAACAAACAACAACCCAGTTAACACAAAAAAACCAAAAACCCCAAACAACCCAACCAAAAACACAACCCCAATAACCAACACCTACAAAACCGCCAACCATAACCCCCTCTCTATAATCAACAAAAATATACCTCCCATCACCCACCCAACAACCAAAAACAACCTCAACAACCCCCCAACCATTAAAACAAAACTACCCCACAACCACACAACCCCAACCACCCACAAAAAAAACACCCACACAAATACCGCCACAAAACCTAAAAAAACAATCCCCCAAACCCCTAAAATAACAAAACAACCCCTGTTCAACCCAACCCCAAACATACCCAACCTCATAAAAAACCTCAATAACCCCCCAAATACCCAAAAAACCCCCACCAACCTACACACACCTATCAAAAACAAAAATACTTCTAACACAAACACAGCCCCCATACCCCAATACCATAACCAAATATCCCCCAAACTCACAGAACACATAGCATTTGAGGCAGTCATAATGGCTATTATGCTGGTATGGAGAATAAAGACAAAATAGGAGCAAAAAAAATGAGTACTCTGTGTTCAAGATGCCCTTTTTTTCAACTGGCCCCGCTTCTAAGACGCAAAAACGCCCGCAAACGCTGCCGCATCGAACCACAACGGCAACTCCGCATTTATAAATGTAAAGATTTCCCAACTGATGCACTAAACAACAAAGGATTATTTAGAAAATAACCCAGTCATGAAACAAAAAGCAACCCGCCGATACTGTTTATCTACAAAATAGATGTTACTTAACTGACCATCCGTAGACAATGGCTCATTATTCTTATATCACAAAATATCTCTATTGCAATCTAAAAGTAACCCTGCCATCAAATCTACTAAGCGGCAAATGTGTCCTAACCGAAAATTTTCCTGCACATATATTCTGCAAAAAATTTGGAGCGTATTTCAAAAGGCTTATACGCAAGGTTTCAGATTTCCTCACACACATCATTAACATGAAAACAAGCAAACAAAAAACAGTCAAATTAATCATAAACTCCCAAAAACCATAAGTCTTCTAACAAAACCCCCCATACCAATACCGCTGCCCAAATTATTCCGCTCCACCATGCACTTGAGTCTTCGTTTGAACCAACAACACAGACAAAATCAACTCTGCATCCGCTCCAGTTATCTGCAAAGAAAACTTTAACATCCAAAGTCTGTAGCTTATCAAGCATTTTCTTTAGTGGTTGAGCCCTTCGGTTTTTGCATTTTCAATCAATTCGCTCTTCTGTAGTTTGACAATACGCCTTCCAGACCCAACTTTGTTTTTGATCGTAAAAAATGGCATCTCATCGAATTCAATTATGCTTTCGCCATAGGGTGGGTTTTGTATTTTGGGCATTTCATAACTGTTGTCTGTATAGAGTGTCATATCTCTATTATAATCCTTTTTGCAACACACTGCTTTTTTAAACATATTCAAACATCAATAGGGCGGGTTTGTTTTGTTGGGATGGTAACTGTTATTTAGCTGTCTTGGGCTTTGTTGTTTGGTGTCTCATTTGGAGTTCAAGGGCAGAGATATAATCTCAATCGAAGACCTCAGTCAGCAGGAAATTAACTATATCCTTGATGTCAGCCAATCCATAGAGCCGCTTGCTAAGGTTGGTTCTGATATGCTTAGGGGTAAAATTTTGGCAACTCTATTTTTTGAGCCCAGCACGCGTACCCGATTAAGTTTTGAAACTGCTATGCTTAAGCTTGGTGGTGGTTGTATAGGGTTTGCTGAACCGGTGCTTTCCTCTACGTGGAAGGGTGAAAATCTTGTTGATACCATACGTACGGTTGAAAATTATGCTGATGTGATTGTGCTTAGGCATAGTTTGGAGGGTTCGGCTAGGTTGGCTGCAGAGTTTAGTTGTGTTCCTTTGATAAATGCGGGTTCTGGTGCTGAAGAGCATCCTACTCAGGCGCTAATTGATCTCTATACTATGCGTAAAGAGAAGGGTAGGATTGATGGTTTGCGAGTTGCTTTGGTGGGTGATTTGCGTTATGGTCGAGCGGTACATTCGTTGGCTTATGCATTGGCGCTTTTTAATGTTGAGCTTTATCTTGTGTCGCCTGATACTCTTCGTATGCGGAAAGATGTGTTAAATGTCATTAAAAATAAAATTTCGGTAACTGAATATACCTCTCTGGATAATATAATTTCAAAAATTGATGTTCTCTATGTGACTCGTATACAAAAAGAACGCTTTCCTGAAGCTACCGAATACGCCAAAGTTAAGGGTGCTTATCGTATTGAATTAAAAACCCTCACAAACGCAAAAGATGATCTTATAATTCTACATCCTCTGCCCCGTGTGGATGAAATTGCTCCTGAGGTGGACACAACTCCCCAGGCCCGTTATTTTCAGCAGGTTTGGAATGGAATTGTTGTTCGCATGGCTTTGCTTTCATTAGTTTTAGGTACCCCTCCAGACTGTCCAAAAACTAACAAAAATCCTTGAAAAACAAGAAAAGAACCAATTTTCCCTGCCCATTTCCACCAAAAACACAAAAATCTAGTTTATGGACAGTCTCCCCCCATGTTAGTATCTACGAGTAAAAATCTGTAAAGTGCACCAAATTTTGTTTGTTTGGTTTTGGCTCAGCCAAGTTAGGTTGATGTAAATCGGTCAAAAATTGTAAGAGTACTCATGGAGCCGCAGTCAGGGCATTTATGATATGTGCCATAGTAGGTTTTATTACAGTTACCACAAAAACTAATGACCCGGTTATAGGTGAAAAATTCACTGATATGGTTTTGGATTATGTGTTTGCTTAAGTCAAGTAGGGTTTGAGTTTGGATTTTGGTGTTTTCTAATTCATAGAGGTCAAGGCTTCCGCCATTGCTTAGGGCTCTGAGTAGTTGGGTGGTCTCTATGCTGTTTGTTGAGGTTGATAGTGTTTGGGTGGCTTTTATGGGTATGCGTTTGAGTGTGGAGTAGTAGGGGTTGTCTCTGGTGCCTGAAAATTTTACTTTTGCCACCCCAAAGCGTTCAATATCAAGCTGTGCTAATCGTCTAGCGGCTTCTTGATCACATAGTAATGCCGGGTAGAGGCGTTTGCCATATTTTCTGCCCAGTTTCTGCTTAAAGAGTAAAACGGTATCTATGATTTCCTTGGCAAAGGTTTGTTGTTCTTTGAGGTCTGCATTTTTGTCATAAACTATTTCAACTGCTTCCCAGAAGCCTGCAAGATTGATAATGCGGTTACAGTTTTCCAGGCGAAAATAATTATCCCCTTCAGCTTTCTGTAAAAGGAAGGGTAAATTGTTTTTGCCAAACTGTTTTAAGGCATTGCCCTTAATTGTCAAAGCTCGCGCCGCTACTTCAAAACGTTCCCGCAAAAGCTCCATAAATACCTTGATGTCTTTTCCTGATTCCAGAGCAATTCGGGGTAAATTAATTGCAACTGATCCCAGGCAGCCTGTGCGTAACGTGTCGGTTTCCCAGTCACCGGTCAAATCTGTAGTAAATTTTACTCCTGAAGACGAAAAGGTTGCATTTTGGGTTCCTTTTTTAGACGTGTCAGCAAAATAAACCATGCCATTTTTAGCCGCTAATTCATGAGCCTTTTGTAGCACAACCAAATTCTCATTGCTAAAAGTGTTGGTATCAAATTTTATGATAAGTTCAGGTCGCAGGAGCGGTTTTTGGGAGCTTTCCTCTAAAAACACATCAAGCAAAAGCGACGCAATCAATCCACTCTCTGTTTGATAGTTCCCATATTTACTCAAGAGTTTACCGTCTGCCCCAACGGCTTCTTTATCCATCATTTTACACACTGATAATTCAATCACCAGTGCAACATCTACATGTTGATTGAGATTAAAAACAAATAACCGTAAATTCTCCTTGAGACTAGCCTCCTCAACACCCCTGGCAAAGGGTGCAAGGGTGAGATTGAAATGATTAAATGTTTGCGTCCGACTGATTTCTTTTTGAGTATGTAACATCACATTAAACGCGGTGTCCAAGGCGGATTTAAAATCTTTAGGCGGTTGTATTGCAGCCTGTTTAGGCTCCTCTAATTTAATACCATACTGATAGAAAAAACGAAATTCATGAATAACTTCACATGGCTTAAGTACCCACGTACCCAACCCATCAATATGGATAGCCCCTGAGAGATGCGCATCAGCGATATCTCGCGGGAAAACATTAAGCAAAGTATATTCTCCAAGAACTGTTTGTCCGGCTCTACTTATAGCCGCAAAACAATCGGATGCAACCTCACGGGACTCGATAAGCATAGTCACTTCATGAACCGGCATACCAACCCGCGTAAGTTTATGACGATATTCCTCAAACCCTTTCTCAACAAGAATCCCATTAACAACCTCACGAATAAGTGCCGCTGTGAGATATTTTGTTTTAGACTTAACAAGACGCTTTTCAGCTTCTTTAGCTGCTTTCTGAGCAAGCTCCGGGGGAACCTTGGCTTCTTTTATGAGGGAATTGGCAATTTTATTGGCGTCAAATTCTTCTAATGTGAGATGTGAAGTGCGAACCAACATGTTACCCCGTGGTTTCACAGCTTTTTTCTCCACCCGGTCAGCAACATCAAGAACCATCTTGCCCAGATCGGTTAAAAAATATTTTTTAGCCTCAACATCAGCCTCCACCAAACCCGCTTTGAGCAAAAACTTGAGGTGATAGGCAAATCTGCCTGCATCACGACTCGGATTCATCTTGAGTTGATTCATAAGCTCACTGTATGCAAGCGCATTATTATCAAAGAGTAAATTAAGAATCTGCAACCTAAGCGGCGACGAAACCGCCTTGAGCACTTTGACTCCCCGTGCACGATTTGGCTGCGGATTAACCATGCTTCCCCTATACTCCAAAGTCTATAATGCCCCAATAGATTCGCTGAAGCGTTTAAACATAGCGAAACAGCAACAAAAAGCCACCATGTCACTATTCAAACCGACTTAGCTCCAAACCAAACTTTCACCTAAAAAATAATATGCGTTTTGCAAAGCAATGCAGGATAAAATTCAACAAGACCTGAAATATCCAAAGAAGTCTATTGGGCTTGCCAATTATGAAAAATACGGTTATTCGTCAGATCAGGTGGGTGGGGTCAATAAGTTTTGTTGCGGTATACTGTTGTATGGAGCACTAAGGGAGAACATAAGACGTTTAAAGAAGAAAGAATGAGGGTACCCACCTAAAATAGCGAAAGGC
>JAISPR010000165.1 GCA_031274765.1 Nitrososphaerota archaeon
TGAGTTGTTAATCTTTTTGGAGGTTTTTTAAAAATTCCAAACCATAGGGATAACTCAAAACATGGATGTATACACCTGAATTGTGCCCAACACATGTAGTGAGATATTTAACAGCAAACAGGCGTACACAGAATGTTTAGTAGACCTTAGGCGTTATTATTTATCGATTCTAAAACAAGTGTGCGTTATCCAAATGATTCAAAAAACATACACTTAAAACACAACTGTCACAATAACTCGGCAACAAAATGCACACTCTACCGCTAAACACTAATAACGCTAGGTCTAGTATCATTTTTTCACCAGCTAATTAGTCACAAAAGGCATCTGTTTTATTTTTAGAGATAATTTTAAAATGTCCAAAATCAGATGCTACATGTGAACCCAAGTGAAAGGGCAAAACTTTAAAGCTATCATAGTTGCGCATTACCCCATAGTCGGAATCTTGCTTGGCAGCCTGTTGGTTACAGTGTATATGGGCACCTACACAAATTGGGATGCTCAACTGGAATATGAAGCGGCTGCAAGTGTGCTTACGCAGGGTTTTCCCTACATTTCAACAGGGCTTATGATTAATCAGCCGCCGCTGGGTTTCTACACTGCGGCTTTGTTTTTTAGTGTATCGGGTTTATCCTATCTTAATGGGATATGGTTATCCACGGTATTTGGGTTGGGTAGTGTTTTTTTGCTATATGTGTTAGGGACAGTATTATATGGCAAAAAAACGGGGCTTGTAGCCGCGGCACTTTTTGGTATAGTTCCCTGGCATGCTTACATGACCCGGATTTTTTTGATAGATAATCAGTATCTTTTTTTGGGTCTGCTCTTTTTAATCACAGGTATTTTGGCGGTTAGGCGTAATTCTCAGAGACTGGTGTTTGGTGCAGGGATTGTTTTTGCGGCAGCGTTTCTAACAAAGCTTTATGCGGTTTTTATGCTCATACCCATGTTTTTAATAATATATCTGCATAAAAAAGAAAACAGTTTTAAACTTAATTTTAAAAATACATTTCTTTTTATTTTACCTTCACTGGTTATGCAGGCTGTTTGGTTTGGCGGTTTTGCGAATCAACACTTTTTTGGCGTCTACATTAACAGTGACTTTACACATCCAGAACTTGTAGCTGACCCAGTGGCTGCGTTTTTACCTATTATCTTTGCCAATAGTGCCGGATGGTTTCTTTTTGTTGCAGGGTTTTTTTCTTTGGCATTTGCAGTCATCTACAAAAAGAGCCTCTCAGGATTTTTACGCTTAGATGCGGTTTGCCTTGGCACTATAGCAACAATCATGGGATTAGATATGTTATTGGTGTTAGGTTTGCACTTAACAGTACCCTATGTCAGCGCCTTCAAATACAATTATACTGCATTGCCTTTTTTCTGCTTGATTGCTGCATCCATAACAGACAAAAGCAGCAGGTTAATCAGGTCAATAAACCACAAGAAAAGTCGCTTAATCGAAACGGTACTTGTTACCTCCGGGTTGGTTATGCTGTTTGCTTCCTTAGTTGAAAGTACGTTGTTTTTAAATCAATGGTGGGGGTTTGCATCTTTTGGCGTGGACTCAGTCACGTATTATTCTTTTAACCTGTTTTCGGAGGCAATGGATCGTAATCTGTTAGTGCAGCTTCATTTTGGCGTGTTAATGTTAATAGTTCTAAGCATGGTATTGCCATCCTTGTTCACTAAATTAAAGAGGACCGTTGAGCAACTGAGAATAATATTGAAAAGTTAACCAAAAGACACCTCACTTAGAGTATTGTCTGTCTGTTGTGTGGTAGAGCACAATGCTGTTTATTAACATTAAAAGTGTTGTTCTATAGATTATAGTGAAAATAAACATGAGCAACACCCAAAAAATCACCCGCAACGATTACATAAAAATGGTAGGCCTCATTGTGGCAGTTATACTCATAGTTGCCGGTTTTTTTGTCGGGTTGGGGTTTGTTTTAAACATTGATGTTCCAGTTCGAGTGGTGGAAAGCGGCAGTATGTGCGTGCCCTATAACGATTTATGCGACGGTGGAAGCCACGTTTTTGAACATACCCTTCACGTTGGTGATATAATCATCATTCAAGGGGTAGATCCAAAAGACATAAACGCAAACTATCCAAATAGCGATATCATTGTATATCAAAACCCAATTAACCCCTCAGACACACCCATCGTTCACCGAGTGGTTACAAGTTATGAAGAAAACGGCATCCTTTACTTCCAAACCAAAGGAGATGGCAATCCAACCGTGAAATGGCCAAATCCGATAACGGAACAAGATTATGATTCTAATATTCTATGGCATAATGGGGGTCAGGGTGTACCTGAAGATCAGGTAATTGGTAGAGTAGTTATGCGAATTCCATGGTTTGGACATATAACATTGTTTTTGCGGTATAATCCGTGGGGTCTGCCGCTGATTATTGCACTTATCTTAGCAGTGATGGTTTTGGAGTTCTTACCTATAAGAAAGAAGAAAACAAAAGAGATAGAAATTAGAGCAGAACCAGTAAATAATTTTGATATCTAAAGCGCAGATAAGAACTGTGGTGCCCATCAGACACATAGCAGCTAAGAGGTAAAAATAGTTTAGAGAGCATAAAGACTATAAAAGGACATATTGACAAGAAAATTATCCTCATACTATTGTGAAGCCGTTTTCCTGCACTATGCAGGTCCAGTTTAAAACAAATTAGGATTGTGCATTTGCAGTGCTCAGACAGTTGTGAAAAAACGAGTTCAAAGCGTGCATATTAATAGGGATAGATAAAAAACAGCAACCGTCGGTTTTTTAATTTTTTGATTCTTCGTTGTTTGTGGGGTAACATAGGCAGCGACAAATAGTTGTATAGGACATGAAAAGTGATTTAGGTGTGGGTTATTTTGTTATCGTGTTAAAGAACAGCAATATTACACATTTATACCCTCAAAACAGCGAAGACAATTTTTTATTCAGATATCACTTGGGTTGTATCTTGAGAGGATGCCTTTATTGATTTTTGATGGACGCGGTTTCCAAGCGGCTAAACGAAGTTGGAGTTCCTTATCTGAGAGCTCAACAGTCAGGCTGCGATTGGGTATATCAATGGTTATGATATCACCGTTTTGGATAACGCCAATGGGGCCACCTTCGAAAGCTTCAGGTGCAACGTGGCCAATACTGCCGCCTCTGGTTGCACCACTAAACCGCCCATCTGTGATGAGTGCAACAGATTCAGCAAGGCCCATACCTGCAATGGTTGCAGTTGGGATAAGCATCTCTGGCATACCAGGCCCACCTCGGGGGCCTTCATAGCGAATAATGACAACGTCTCCTGGGACCACCTGTTTGGCGCGGATAGCAGTTACTGCTTCTTTTTCGGATTCATAGACTTTAACGGGGCCGGTGTGTTTTTGCATTTGTGGTGCGACCCCCGCGGTTTTTATGACCGCCCCTTCGGGTGCAAGATTACCGGTTAGGATTGCAATTCCACCTTCTTTGTGTACTGGATCTAAGAGCGGTCGAATGACTTTGTGATCAAGTACTTTGGCAGTTTGGATATTTTCTCCAACTGTTTGGTTACTCACAGTGGGTAATTCCAAATGAAGTAGACTTTTGAGTTCGGTCATGACTGCGGGAACACCACCTGCAGCATCTAGATCTTCTAATGCGTAAATGCCGCTGGGAATCATATTGCAAAGGTGAGGTACTTTTCGGCCAATTTCATCAAATGCTGACAAAGGCAGGGTTAATCCGACTTCTTTAGCTATAGCAGGTAAGTGTAGAGTTGTATTAGTTGAGCCACCCAAGGCCATATCTACAGAGATGGCGTTTTCAAAAGCTGCTGTGGTCAAAATTGTTGATGGCCTGATTTCGTTATTGATAAGATTAATTATTTGACGACCTGTTTGTCTAGCTATGCGCAGTTTAAGGGCACTTGTCGCAAGCGAGGTGGCACAATAGGGCAAAGATATACCCAGCGCCTCAGCCATACACGCCATGGTGTTGGCGGTAAACATACCACTACAACTACCACAACTAGGACATGCGGAATTTTCCAGTTGCGTTAGTTCCTGTGTAGTCATTTTGCCCGCGGCAACCTGGCCCAATGCTTCGGGTACAGAGCTGTAGCTAACTTTTCTGCCGCCTAATTGTCCTGCTGCCATCGGTCCGCCTGTGAGCATAATAGCAGGGATGTCGACGCGTGCAGCAGCCATCAACATGCCAGGAGTAACTTTGTCACAGTTAGAAATCATAACAAGCCCATCTATGCGGTGAGCTTGGAGCATTATTTCTATAGAGTCTGCGATGATTTCACGTGAAGGTAATGAGTAACGCATGCCTTCGTGTCCCATGGCGATACCGTCGCAGACTGCAATAGTGTTGAATTCGAAGGGTTGACCACCGGCTGAAAGAATACCGTCTTTTACTGCTTCACTTAAGGTACGGAGATGGATGTGCCCAGGGACGATATTTGTGTAGCTGTTGGCCACTCCAATAAATGGTTTTGTTAGGTCATCATCGGTTAAACCCAGTGATTTGAGTAGTGCACGGTAGGGTGCTTTTTGGTTTCCTTTTTTGATTTCATCGCTTCTCAACACAGTAACCTTCAAACGTGTAGTGAGAACTATTTGTTTGGGCAACTGTTAAGTTTTTTGTGCATCAAAGTGTTTCTATCTCATCGCAGGGAGTAGATATTGTGATATTGTGTTTGCTTTGTCAGTTGAGTAATTTGTAAAAAGCATATTTGTTGTTTCTATAGGACGGTTTGAAGCGAAAAGGTGAAAAGACACAAGGAGGATACTCAAGATAGGTGTCTTAGAATGAGTGAACAAGCAAACATAGCATCAATTCAGCTAAATGGCGATAAACAGAATTTTGTTATAGATAAAAAAGATTTCAAAACCGGCAGTAGAGGATATTATGGAACAGGTAAAATGGTGGCCGGCGGTAAAAAATACCAGATAAGTATTCAAGTTGTCGAAATTGGATCTAAACCAAAAGAGGAACAGAAAAAGTAATACTTATCCCCCAATTTTTTTATTTTATGATACAATTTCTGCATTTGCTATAATGATTTCTTTGAGCGGTTTATCATTTTGGTTTGTTTTTACTTGAGCAATTTTATCCACAACATCCATACCCGCGATAACTTTTCCAAATTGCGGATGTTTTGCATCTAGATAGGCGTTGTTTTCTATGTTGATAAAAAATTGACTGCTTCCGGTATTTGGACCAGCATTTGCCATGGCAATAGTGCCACGGATATTGTGGTTTTTGCTGGTGAATTCATCTTTGATTTCAGGGATGGATGAATCACCATATCCTGTTCCGGTGGGGTCACCACCTTGAATCATGAAACCGTCGATAACACGATGAAATATGGTACCGTTAAAGGTTCCGTTTACCACTAGATTTTGGAAATTATCCGTAGTTAGGGGCATATCATTACGGAGCTGAATGGTTATATCGCCCATATTAGTGTGAAGAAGAATTTTTATACCGTTTGTATATTCATCTGCGGTGGAGAAATTTGTTTTTGAGTCAATCATAAATATCCCAGAATAATCAATGGAACAGATGACTATTATGCTTATTGTTGGTCTGCTGAGGGTATATTTGGTTTAAAGAAAGGGAAACTTTGCCAGCTGCTAGGGCAAAACAGTAGCGCGTAAAATCTTTACAGGATCAACAGGAACACTGAATTCACCAGGAGAGTTGGGGTTTTCGGTTACAGGGGCAGTTGCTATAGCATCAACAACATCTTTGCCTTCGACCACGGTGCCAAATACCGCGTAATTTGAGTTAAAGCCAGGAAATTTTTGTCCATTATCTGCTACATTTATAAAGAATTCACTTGACGCTGTGTTTGGACCACGATTCGCCATAGCTACGGTGTAGTTTGTGTTACGGTTATTGGTACCGATTTCGTCTATTATGGAGGGAACATCTTGGGCACTTGCACCTATGCCGCCCTGAATCATAAAGTCAGCGATTGTCCGGTAGAATATTGTGCCATCATATTCACCTGCGTTTACAAGGTTTATAAAATTGCTAGCGGTAATGGGTTTATCGGTTCTAAGGTCGATGGTTATGTTACCTGCAGTGGTTTCCAGCAGAACTTGGGTTGGCGCTATTGGTTCTGGTGAAGAGTTTGTACTGTTTCCTAGAATACCTGATGCTGCTAAAATTGCAAAAGTTATAACAACTGCGGCTATTGCGCCTATTGCAATCCACGTTGTACGGTTAGAGTTTTGTTTTCGCTGCGCTGGCGTTAAACGTTTCTTATTTTTTTTGGGAGCCATGCCTGTGTAAACAACTACTGTTCATATAAAATTTTCCTCTTGGAAACGTGGACACAAAAGTAAAGTAGGGGCAGCTGTGTTTTTGCTCATTATCATTTATGTAGCGGCGAGAAGAAATGTGTTGTTTTAGCAAATAATGTTTCACTCTAGTGTAGTTTAACAGCTAAAACTGAGTTATAGCAGAATAGTTTAAGTTTTGCGTTGTGTTGTAGTGTTTATTGTGGCTCATGGGGCAGATTTCTGATAAACCGCTTGGTTTACAAGGAAAAGGGATATACACGGTTATGCCTAAACGCAAAATTTTGTAAAGTCGGGTACATCCATTTTAAAAGGGGCAAATTTTAAACCATTCCGCATACTATAACTTGAGATTGCCCTAAAACAACTATCAAAACACGATAGGCCCACATGCACCAGATATACCCAGTTAACGAGGTTTTCTTTTGTTTAAAAGCCATCAATCAAAAGATCACATAAATAGAGATATATCGCACTTATAAAAGCAAGTACACACAGTGTTTAACGTGTTCTCTAATATAGAACCTTAAATAAACCGATAAAGATAACAAAACAATGTGATTGTCTTACACCTGTTACAAAGACTTTTAGCAACTAACCCGCAAACGCTGATAGGCAACAATTTAATCAGTCTGGTTTAATCAACAGGAGACAGGTTTTTATGGTTGAGCTTGAGGGTTTAGAAATGCATGCACAAAACATTCCAAAACAGTACCTCATTAAAGCTTGGAAAAAACTCAGCTGTAAACCATTCCCAAATGTCAAAATGCTTCGGCTAAGTGACAAAGACTTTAACCATGTTCTAAGACATCGCCGCTGTTTGGAGGATGATTTATGTGAGATCAAAGAATGGGGCAAAGTACTCTCTATCAAGGGTACAGATGCATGTATATTTAGTAACGAAGAATCTGATGACAGCTACACCATATTGGTCCGCCAAAATCCCTACCATAGCTTAGAAGAGATCATCGGACATGAATTAAGGCACATAGTAAATGGTGACCTTTAGCCAGGAGAACATATGTTAACCGTTTTGAACAACCTCAATCCATCAAGACTTGGAAAGTCAGCAAAATACAGCAAAAAATAAGTCACACCTAAATCTATGTAGGGCTGAAAAATCGGTTGACAATCTTTGGCAGTTCCTATTAGTGTGTATTGTTTAAATGCGTCAAGCGAAATATTCACAGGTTTGTATTTGGCAATTTTTTCCTGCAGTGTTGTTTGGTCGCCAGCAAGCAATATCTGTCCACTGGGCCAGCATGACAACTCTATTTGATGGAAATCTCGGCCTATGAGTTCACAGTTTTGTTTTAGAATAGATAATTTTTTCCGATACATCTCTATAGAGGGCAGAAATCCCCAGTCAATACGGTCAGCATATTTGGCAGCAACCCTTAGAGTATGCTTTTCGCCACCACCCCCGACAGTGATAGGAGGATGGGGTTTTTGTTGGGGTTTAGGTTCGCACATCGCGTCTTTTAATGTGTAATATTTACCATAATAATTTGCCTTTGGTTGCGTCCAAAGACGTTGGGTGACTTCTATAGCTTCCTCCAACTGGGCTATCCTCACTGAGGGTAATGGAAAGCTAAAGCCATAAGCCCTATGTTCAGATGCTTGCGTGCCAGCACCCATACCAAATTCTAATCGTCCCTTTGATATAATGTCTATAGTTGCAGCGGTTTTGGCAATCAGCGCGGGGTTACGGTGAGCGTTGCAAGTCACCAGTATACCGAGGCGGATTTTGTGGGTTATTGCGGCAAGCGCAGATAACGTGGTCATGCATTCAAGGATTGGCGCGTTGCCATACATGAGGTGGTCATCGAGCCATATAGAGTCATAGCCGAGCCGTTCACATTCTAAAACTATGTTTTTGAGTTCGCTATAGTAGTGGTTTGTGGTTGAGGCAGAAAAAGCATAAAAAGGCAAAAAAACGCCGTATTTGAATTTGGTCATAGCTATTCAACTTGAATAGCACATTATTATCCGTCTGTATTAGGGTTTAGGTTTAGCATACTTTGGTAGATAAACTGATTGTTATTTTAGATGTATCTATTGTTTCTTCTCTAAACCTGATATTCGCTTATGTTTAAAACAACACGTTACAATGAAACTTGTGGCCCACGTTCTGTTTTGACAAAAAACTATGACTCTATGAGCCCGTAAAATTTGTATGTTTAGCCAGATAAGTAATTATAGTTTAGAAAACCTATTTTGTTATCTATATTAATCGGGAACATAGATGCCAACGTCGATGAAAATTCCGTCTATATTCGATTTGATGAATGAAGAAGAGGAAACGGAAAACGAAGAAAAAGAACGACAAAAACGGCGCAAAGAACTCATAGAGGCCACAGGTGTCAGAGAACTTTTCAGAGATGGGAAAATCAGTATTAATAAGTTCACCTGTGTTGGCGGGCAATGTAAACTCTGTATTAAAGCCTGCCCAACCAATGCACTCTACTGGAGCGTTGGTGAAATCGGCATAATTGAGGATCTTTGCGTATATTGCAACGCCTGTGTTGCTAATTGCATGATAGATAACTGCATCAAAGTCGAGCGTACCCGTGAAGACGATACAATTGAAAAAATTGGCAAAATATCAGACATCATTAAACTCCAAGAGAAGAAAAATGCAGAAAAACAATTAGAGCGGGTAAAAACCAATGCTGTTATGCTTCGGCATAGCTACAAAGAAAAAGCTGATGATAAACAGATCCGCCAACGGCAAAGGTTGTTGAGCTACAAGATATAGCTTGTCTGCAGAGGGCTTTGGGACAAAAGTCTCTTGCTTTTTAAAACACCAGCTCCAACACACGCGCATCAGAATACAAAAAATATATGAGCCGAATACAAATATAAGCCTGCAAAAATCTAGAATTTTGATTAATAAAATACTAAAATATTTATAAAACCTACAACAATAATCACTTGTATACATAAAGACCGATCACAAAAACCGACAGAGAACAAAAAATACGCTCCCCGAAAACATTTAGCGGACGATGGAACCGACTATGCCCAAAGGGTAGAACACCACCACCAAACCGGTCCTCAAAAAGAAGACAAACCTCGTTTTTCTTCGTAATCGATTTAGCTACAGGCATGTATGTGGGCTATGGGTGTCGCATCGCTCCGAGGCGGATACTTTTCATAAGGCTAAACTACGCTTTGCGTATGGGGCGCCAATCAAGTTTTTGTCCCCAGTCAAGTATTTTAGTTGTGGTAAAGCTATCGGATAGTTTGGTTCTGCTACGCCTTTGTTTTTAATTCCAAAAAAAATATTGCAAAGTTGGCATTTAGACCAATATTTTTGTAAGAGTGATGGTTTGGCGGTTGATTTTTTGTCGCAATATTTTTATCGTAACCTCGGAGAACAGGTTTTCTTTTGATAAGTGTCGATTTAATGGTTTTATTTGGCGGCAACGTGATAATGGGAAGTTGCTTTGTTTTCTGTTGCGTTTTGCATAATGTTTATGCTATTTGGGTTACCGAAATAGTTTTGTTCCAAAGCCCTACGAGGGATGCTAAAATAAAACGATGCAAGGGGGGCAGTTATAGTTTAGGATGGAAATAGATAGAATCCGCGTATTTGTATATGACAATCCAAGTGTTGTCTTAGTCGATACGCTACTTACTCACGTTTGGCAGTTTGGGAAAAAAGTACTTTGAATTATTTATATTACCGGCTGTTACGAGTTTTGGTTATTTTTACAATGATTTTCTTATTTTTTGAATATTTTGAGTGATCATTTATTTTTTGGCTGTATTGGGTCAAACTGTCGAATGTAAGTACTTAGGTTTTCAGGTCTGTTTTTTCTGATGTGCATAAAACAGATACACATGTAGTTCGCAGAGTTTTTATGGGTTTGCACATAAACCCGGCAACAGAAACACAAGTTCATCGCCTAAACAGCATGAAAATAGAAAATTTTATAGGAAAACACATAAACAGAAACAGTGGTTAGACAATATGAGGAAGACAAATTCATGACTAAAACGTACAGTATAGCTGCACTCAAAGGTGACGGCATCGGGCCGGAAGTCACTGAAGCCACCGTTAGAGTGTTAGAAGCAGTTGAGAAAAAATCCAGCTTTGAACTAAACATACTCTATGGCGAAGCTGGAGCCCACTGCATCCCAGAACACAACACAAATTTACCTAAAGAAACTGTGGAGCTTATCAAACAGACAAATGCATGCCTAAAAGGTCCCATGACTACCCCAGAAGAAGCGGGTGCGCCAGTCAGTGTCGCTGTCACACTTCGACGGATGTTTGGGTTGTATGCGAATGTGCGTCCATGTCGCACTTTCCCTAACGTGGAGTCACTCAAACCTAACATTGACCTTGTCGTTATCAGAGAAAATACTGAAGGGCTCTACTCAGGTGCAGAAACACTTTTGGCACCAGGCGTAGGCATAGCGCTTAGAATTATCACAAAAGAGGCATCATTTAAAGTGGCTGACTTTGCCTTCAAGCTGGCTATGCAACGCCGTAAGCATTTAACCTACATACACAAAGGCAACATTTTGCGCATAACTGATGGTATCTTCAAAGATGCAGTTAAAGAGGCACAAAAAAATTATCCTGAAGTCGAAGTTGATGATCTGCATATCGATGCCGCAACTATGCAACTAATTAAACAACCTGAAAAATATGATGTTATGGTCACCACTAACCTCTTTGGCGACATTATATCTGATGAGGCAGCACAGGTCACGGGCAGTTTAGGGCTGGCAGCAGGCGCAAACATTGGTGCAACTTATGGTATGTTTGAGCCGGTTCATGGTTCAGCACCCAAATATACAGGCATGAACCGCGTAAATCCCATAGCCACTATCATGGCTGGTGCGATGATGCTAGATTGGTTGGGCGAAAAAGAGACTGCTAAAAAAATTGAGGATGCAATCATAGCGGTGCTCAAAGAGGGCAAAGTCAGAACCCGCGATTTAGGTGGAGACGCAAATGGTATCGAAATAACAGATGCCATCATTGCAAAAATTTAGGCGACCGCCTTTCTTTTTATTTTTTTGAGTTATCTTTGATTTGTTCGCGAAACATCATTTCGATTTTGTCTTGGATATATGTTTTTCCGCTATCGGTAAGTATGTAGCAGTCAGCGTTTTCTGTTAAGTAACCTGCCTTAAGTAGAGGTTTTATGAGTTCAAGAAAGTTTGTGTCAAAATTTACACCACGACCGGCGGTGAATTCTGTGAACACCTGGGGCACATAATTAGGTTGGAAGGTTTTCTCCAGCGAAGATACAATTTCTCTCTTAGTACTCAACTTGTTATTGTATATAACATATAGTATCCAGTGACGGAAGTTGTCGGTACGCCGTTGAGCAATCTGTTTTTCAAATGGAAGTTTAAATTTAGAAAACTCTGGTATACCGCCTCGCATGGTTTGGGTAGTTTCACGAATCAACCTGGCGCCGTCGATACTGATTTGGGTAGCTATAAAAATACCGACAATTGCGTCAACCCAGTGTATGCCAAATATGGAAAAAATGGCACCAATTATGACTGCTACCGCAGAGTAGATACCGTTTTTAGAGTCAATAGATTGAGTGATTAAGGAGAGGCTTTTGCTTCTTTTTCCCACAAACCGCTGGTATGAAGAGGTTATAAACAAGGAGAGTATGGCTATGAGTTCAACTGTGATAACGACATAGGGCATGGTCATGGGGAGAAAAGTACCGGCTAAATTATCGAGGATAGATGAAAATGAGTTGTAAAATAAAATCCCTGCGGTAAGAAACATTAAGCCAATAAGGGTTAGGGTGCCTAAGACTTCTTTTTTAAATTTTATACCGGCCCAAACAATGGCTGAAGCAAATGTGTCAACCATTGTATCGGCGCCATCAGCAATTAAACCGACACTACCGCTAAACAAACCAGCCGCCATTTTGAGAATTGATATGACAACATAACTCATAGTCGTATTTCGCGCGGCCGCAGATGGATTGAGGATTTGAGTCTCGAGCCGGCGGGCGCCCTGTTCTATTGTTTTGGTGATTTGTTCTGCTTCCAGTTGGCCCATATCTGTTAGCTCATAGCGTGTTTTAGCGTCAAGTTTTATCCAACCTCTATGGACCATATCTTCGCATGCTGTATCTACACTCAAGGGTTCGCTGTTTCTTAGTCGGTGTCTTATGCGACGCCTTTTTTGGATGTGACGGTTAAAATTGATAGTTTGCAGGACAGTTTTTTCTCTGAGTTGTTCGATGGATTGAGATCCATCATTGTGGAGAATCAACAATAGGAATTCATTCAAGTCACCGGTGAATCTGCGTTTTTTATGCTGCGTCATACAAAGTCATATGTGTTTAAACATTAACTTTTTAAGTTTACCCAAATGCGAAATAAAAATCAGTTTATTGGACCAAAACATAGACGTTTGAATCCACATGCACCTCAACAATGTCGTTTTTTGTCTCTTTCACAGGGGCATTAATCAGCAAAAGTCGTGTGCTTTCGCGAAATAATTTTTCGATCTCCGCCACTTTTTCGTTCCAAGCAACTACTGTTACCTCACCTGAATCATCGCGTAGTACAAATCGCATAACCACACCGTCACTTTCGCCGCTTCGAGCAAAACTGGTTTTGCCAAGAACGGCTTTTACTACACCAAGGAGATGTACATTGCCTGAATTTGGGTTTAGAGTATTAATTTTTGTTGTAAGCTGTTCAAGGGATGGGTATGTATCGGTTATTTGTGGGGATTGGAGTTCGATTAAACTTTTTGTTCCCAGGTGCAATTCAGTTTTGCCGTAACGATCATCTCGAGTGTAACCATGTAACAGTTCGACAATTTGACCGGCTCTAAGTTCGCCTTGCTCCACCAACTCAGTTTTTTCGTTCCAAAGTACCACCCGCAATAATCCATCGTTGTCACCCAACAAGAGTGTAACTAATTTGCCAGACTTTTCTTCGTTGCTAAAAGTTTTAACGGGAAAAATTGCAATTAGGCGTCCTGCTACATTTACATCATATAACCCCGCAAATAGATGCTTTGAAGAAATGAAACGGTTATTTTGAAACGTAACCTGTGTTACCGGTACACCAAGTTTAGCTGCAATCAGCCGCAATAGGGTATCATCGCCCAATAATCCACCTGTTCGTTCACGTTCAGCTGTGAGCAACTCTATGATTTGACTTTGGTTTATCTGTGAATTTTTAGCTTGGATTTCAGCTATAAGGTTTTGAGTCATTTTGTGCCGACACGATAAAGAGTTTGAGGCTTTTAATTTTTGTGTATTTCACGCTCATTTATCATTTTCAATGACTGTAACAAAACCGGTGCTGACGGTAACAAAAAAGGATTTATGCATATGTTTGATGTTTTGGGAAAAAATTGTAGTGAATTGTTTATTTGTTTTGTTTGTGGAGAGATTTTATGTTGTTTGATGTGTTTTTGGACATTTGTAAGTATAGAATTAAAGCGGTACTGTCTGGGACACGCCAAATATAGATTTATAGTAACCAGTGTCAATCTGTTTTATTTTAAACAGATAATAGAATAAGGGTAAAAATGGGCGCTATTCGGTTGCGGTCTCTTCATCTTTCCCATAGTAAGCATATAGGAAAATCAAAGCTAATGTAATGAAGATTGATCCCATTAGGACATATTGAAGGGTTAGGAAGTATGAGCCTAAATCCATCGAGGTTCCTCTGTATGTTTACTCTTAATCTTGTCACTTTACATATTTAAGGAATAGCTTTTTTCCACTCATCCATCAACATGGCATAACAATCATCAGACTCAACAAACGACTCAAACCACCCAAGATTTTGCGCAAGTTTCTGTGTCAAAATATGATAACACATATGCACCTTTCTATCCAACACCCGAAAGTAGAAGTCATTACAGGTACAAAATTCCGCTTCGGGCATAATAAGGTAGTCACGCTCCCGGCCCACCACAATCCAAACCACTCGACCAGAAGGTTTGAAAACATATTTTTTAACCCTGCCTTCTGTGAGGGCATCAAATGCCTTAGTAAAACGCGGCCCAAACAGGTCATATAAGACATTTAGATTATCACCAGACAGTTTCCCCGCCGCTTTGACGTCTCTACAGATTGCATTTATGGTGTCATTTTCGGAAGTACTACTCATTGGTACACAAGCTTACTATAGAGAGAGCATAAATTTAGGTCTTTAGTCGATATTAATGGGTTCACCCTTTGACTTGGAATGCGCTTCCTTGGGCAACACAATTTCCAACACACCATTTTTGTAGGTAGAAAGGGCTTCTTTCACACGGACTTTTACAGGCAATTGAACTTCTTTGTAATATTTATACTGGAGCGTATCCACAGAAATATCGATCGAATCATCGGTACCACGCAGTTTGATATCAGTTTTCTCCACGCCGGGCAGTTCTACGACCACACGAACATCACTACTTGTCTCCATGATATCAACCAAAGGCTCACGTTCCTCTTTTACTTGCAATGGACCCTTGAGACTTTTTTTGATGTTGCCAAATTGCTGGATTTCAGGTTTACCATCAGAATCAATTTTCATACTGTAACCACATACAAATGGTCCAAGCTCTTTGACTGTGCGGCCATCAGGAAGTTTTCGCTCCTTCACATATTCTTTAGGAACTTTCTCGGTAAAATCTTTGAACTGTTCATCCATCATCTTCTCCAACTCTTTAAACATGTCATCCATATCACCAAAGAAAGGATCCTTAGATGATCGCTGTCGTTTCTTAAACCATTCAGAAAAATCTTCAGTATCCGAAGGCAAATATTCACCTATTATTATATGGATTTTCCAAGCCAATAAATTTTTTGTACAACCATCAACAAACCGTTGCCAAAAAACCCGCTAACACCCTAAACATAGGTGTTAAGATGGTATAGTTTGCGCTATAGTAGGATACAAATTAAATAGCAGAATCACCGTATTTGATTCCGTTTAGAGGCCATTATTATGACGGACATTGTGTTTGTCTTTGAAGTCCATCAACCCCATCGACTCCGACGGAACCTATTTTGGGAAGGAAAAATGTTTCGGCGACAAGCCAAAAAAGAACTTTTCAACCACTACTTCAACAACGAAGTTGACCGAGAAATCTTTAAAAGAGCATCAAAAAAATGCTATTTTCCGTCAAATCAGATAATTTTAAACACCATAGATGAGCATAAACATAACCATAAACAAGTAAAATTTTCATTTAGTATTTCAGGCATTTTTCTTGAGCAATGTGAGATGTTTGACAAAGACCTCCTGGAAACTTTCCGACAGCTGGCCAATACTAGTCGGGTAGAATTCTTAAATCAAACATATTACCACTCTATCGCTAGCCTCTACCCTGATAAAGAAGAATTCACAGCACAAGCCCAAATGCACAAACAAATCATCAAAGACCTCCTTGGCTATACCCCCATGGTTTTTGAGAACACAGAATTACTATACAACAACACCATAGCCAAAACCGTTGAGGCCATGGGTTACCATTGTATCTATACCGAAGGTGTCGAAAGAATTTTAGGTGAAAAATCGCCAAATTATCTCTACACACCCAAGGGTAGCAAAAAAATCCGCATTCTGCTTCGCAATTACAAATTAACTGACGATATAGGTTTTCGCTTCTCCGCAAAGTGGTGGCCTGAATGGCCGCTTACAGCCGATAAATATGCACATTGGCTTGCAACAACTAAGGGTGAAGTTATCAATATCTTTCCTGATTATGAAACATTTGGTGAGCATCATTGGCCTGAAACGGGCATTCATAGCTTTCTCCAGCATCTCCCAGACGAAATCCTATGCTATGATTCCCTTCGGATGGTAACCCCTTCAGAGGTTGTTGAAAAACATACCTCAGCAGGGGAAATTGATGTTCCAGAAGCTAAGGGTACCGTTTCATGGGCAGATATAAAACGTGACCAGACTGGATGGCTTGGTAACGTGATGCAGTGGGCATACTATACGACACTCTACAGATTGGGCCCACTTGTTTTGGAAACCGGTGATGATGAGTTTTTGCGTTTGTGGCGGAATTTTCAAACAAGTGATCACCTCTACTATATGTTCACAGCAGGCGGCGGACCAGGTGAAGTTCACAGTTACTTTAGTCCCTACGAATCCCCAATGGATGCGTTTGTGGCAGCACAGATGCTTGTCAGCGATTTTGAAGCCAGGTTAAAACTTGCGATTCTGGCGGCAAATGAGCCTTTTTTGTTCTACACAGGCAACGGCGAAGAGTATTTTACTGGTCTGAGGGCGTGGAGTTTAAAAGGGTTTATAGAAGTGCTAAAGAAGGCCCCACTTGAAGCGGTTGAGTTTCATGCCAATAAAGGTGATTTTGAGAGTTGGGTACGTTTCTCACTACGTGATGTCAAATTAGCTGATGCCATTGGACTGCTTAAAACACAAAAGGGTGAAAAACTACGTGGTGCGCTCGTTTCAGTTGCCAAGAAACGCTTTACCATTCAGAACCGTCAAGTGCAGGATGCCGCACATCTATTCTAAATAAAGAGTCGCTTTGGGACAATATTGTTTGTGCCAGGCGTCTCTTGTATTTATGTCTGCGAGATAATTTAGGTAACATAACCGTTTAAGATTTAGATTACAGGTACAAAAATGCTTCTTGCTGCTAGCTCATCAAGCCGCGTACACAACGGCAAAACATTATCCACCTCAAGCCAAAACAACCCAGACATTAGAATACATGTGATACTCCAAAAGTCATCTTTGTTGATCAACAATCAACTCATAAAGTATCATTCGTTATGTCCTGTTGTTTTTTTGTTGCACACAAAAATCCCCTTAGGATAAAACCGAGCCACCCGCCCTTGCCACCAAATCACAATTATCCCTTGACAAAAACCCCAATCACCCAAAACCAAATCCACTCGACTATAACGTCTAACCGTTTCATCTAACAAAGACTTAAAAAAAAGAGCCGTGATAAAGGGTTTATCTGCAAACTTAAAAGCAAAAATAATCCTATATTTAAAACCCACCATACCTACAATTTTTTCATATATTTTGTGTACTTGGTTTTTTGGTATTCCATTTCGTAATTTTGCTTAAGTGATGTGGAATTGCCTGTGTCATCTGGGCCAAATTTGTGTTCTATATTCGTAATGGGTTTATTGGTTAGTTCAAAGGTTTTTTGGAGGATTTGTCTAACTTTGTGTCGCCATAAGGTGTCTTTGGTTTTGTAGTTAAAGAGTTGGTTAGGTGGAGTTTTTCTTTGAAGAGCAGCTGTAGCCCTGTGCAGCCGGTTAGAGAGGCAAAAATTTGGCCATAAGGATTACTTTTGCTCCGTCAGTTGGGTTGTTTTGGGTCTTCTGGGTTTGTTGTTTGGGCAGCTTGGTTGTAGGCAGCCGGTTGCACGATGTTACGTATGGTAGGGCAGGTCGTTTATTTTGTTTGTGTGGTGGTCTTGGTTGGTTCAGTTTATGGGTGGGTTGTTTTTCTTGGTATGGAAAGTTGTCTTTTTAGTTGTTGATTCTAAAATCCTGAAAAAAATTTAGCCTATAGATTAAACGGTAAAAACGTTCCAAAATGCTAATCATGCCCAATAATCTCATGGTTATATAGGTTAAAAAATTTTTAGCATAGTAAAACCATAAATTTTCGTATTAAGTATAACATACAATGTTTTTATCTCATTAAAATGGCATTTAAATAATTATTTGAAAAAAATTAGAAAATAGCACATCATGGGTCAAAAATTTCGGAAATTCAGGTTGTATGAGGGTGTTGGTTTTTGGTTTTCGTGTTGTTTGCCTGCCTGACAGGCAGCATTATGTAACAGTACCTTCATAAATATGTGTGTATTATTTACACATATAAAATTAATATACCGACTGGACGAAAAAATAAGCATGAAAGGTAAACTGATAGTTTTCCGAGTCTACAAAAATACTGCAAAAGGAACAACCAATAGTTCAACTGTTGTTAATCAGTTTGTTCAAAAGTTCTATGTCAAAACACTACTGTTCATAGATTGAAATATAGTATCATCGACGATGATTATTGAAAAACATTTTGCATATAAAGCTTACACGCAACGTTATTATTGTACGTGAAGTGGATTTGGAGCATGTTTTGAGTTTTTTAAATGAGTATAATGCAGAGGTTTGTATTCGTGAGATCACTCTAACGCCAGAAGATGAAAAAATCCTAAACAAAAAAACCTAATAATTTTGTCCCAAAACCAAGAGACCCACATGTGTTTATAAAGCCATATAGGGTACTATTTAATAATGTGGTTTAGACATGAGGGAAGAACTACCGTTTCCAGATAAGGTTTTGCAGACTCTTCACAATCTCTGTGCAACCGCCGCCGATTTAGCCAGACGGAGTGAAGAAGTTGCTCGGTTGTTACAAAAGGAACCTTATGAAATTGAGGTTATTTTAGATCGTTACAAGTCTGAGGGATTTGCCGAAAGTTTCACAGACACTGAAGGTAAGAAACGTTACTATCTCACCGGTCGAGGAATAATTAAGGTCTGTTCACTGTTTACATAGTGGAACCATGCGAGCCATCATTTTTTCTTGGGAATATCCGCCACGGGTTGTAGGTCAACTTTCAGAGTACGTCAGAGCCTTAACAACCCAACTAGCTATCAACAAAGTAGACGTTAATGTCGTCACATACGATGACGATGTAACAGGTTTAACACAAGAATCCAGCGGTATAAAAACCATACGGGTCAGTAACCCTGTGAAAACCCATATTGGCGTCTTAACTTGGGTGCTTACCTTAAACCAAGAGGTGGAGCGTGCGGCAACCAATATTTATTATGATACTGGCAAAAAAAATAGTTTAATCGATGTTTGTGATTGGCATTTCATTCCTGCCGCAGTCACACTCAAAAATGGGTTAGATATTCCTTTTATTTATTCAGTTGAGAGTTTGGAGGACCATCGCTCGCCGACTGCACAGTCTTCCTATAACATGGCGATTAAAAGTATCGAGTGGCAGGGCTTCTATGAAGCAGATATGATAAATGTAAAGTCCCAGTGGATGAAAGAAGAAATCATTCGTATGTACAATGTACCTCCTGAAAAAATAGCTGTAGTTTCAACCAGTTCAGATACTTGGATAAGTGACATTTTAAGGTTGTATAACACTGTATTGGAGATTAGATAGATGCATGAATTATCCGTTTTGATGCTTAGCTGGGAATATCCTCCCCGAGTCATCGGAGGTATATCACCGCATATCTATTTTCTCTCCAAGCACTTAGTTAAACAGGGCATCAAAGCTTATGTTGTCACCTGTGATTTCCCAGACGCGCCAGCGCATGAGGTCATCGATGGAGTAGAAATATATCGAATAGATTCCTACAAGAATCCTTCGCCAGATTTCGCCACGTGGGTTTATCTCATGAATATGAATATGCAAAAAGAAACCGCGGCACTCATGAAGAAAATCGGTTACAAAATCGATGTCATCCATGCACATGACTGGCTTGTCGCCAATGCCGGCATCGGTTTGAAACATATCTTTCGTAAACCTCTCTTGGTAACGATGCATTCAACTGAGATGGGCAGACGAGACGGTCTACACACTACTGCAGAAAAAATGATACATGAAACAGAAGCCTGGCTTACCTACGAAGCCTGGAAAGTTATATGTTGTAGCGACTATATGATGAATCACGTCAAATACGTATTTGGTTTACCAAACGATAAGCTAGTAATGGTTCCAAACGGCGTTGACACTCATAACTATGCCGCAACTATCGACTACCAAACTTTCCGCAGTAAATTCGCTTTGCCAGAAGAAAAAATTGTGCTTTTTGTTGGGCGACTGGTCTACGAAAAAGGTATTCATATTCTAATAAATGCCGTACCCAAAATACTAAGCAAAGTTAACACCAAATTCATCATTGTCGGAAGCGGCTACATGAAAGAACAACTATTAAACATCGTTTGTAGTATGGGCTTGGAACATAAGGTGCTCTTTGAGGGTTTCCTTGATGATACCAACCTGATGAAACTACAGAAATGTGCCGATGTCTCTGTTGTACCATCACTGTTTGAACCCTTTGGTATCGTAGCATTGGAGGCGATGGCAGCAGGAAGCCCAGTTGTCGTATCAGATACGGGGGGACTTGCAGAAATCGTTGAACACGATATCACCGGTGTCAAAGTGTATCCTAACAACCCGGATTCGCTGGCTTGGGGCATAACCAAGGTTCTTCTCGATGAGAGTTATGCCCAATCTCTACGTGTTAATGCATACCGTCAGGTACAGGAAAAATATGATTGGGAAAAAATCGCTCAGGACACAAAACGCATCTATGAAAACGTCTTAAGGGAATATTCAAAAAGTTTCTGGGCTTAATTTTTTAAGCAGAAAATAGTTGTGACTACAAAAAAATAACATAGATGAGGAGTCACTATTTTTCCCGCAAAAGTTATTTCCCTATAATTTTCATACCCTCAACCAAAACCCAGGGTGCGATTATAGAGCCCATCTGTCGTTCATTGACACCGACTGCAATGATGTTTTTGAGTAGATCAAAGATGTTACCAGCCAACATGACACCTCTGCAGGGGTGAGTTATTTCACCATTTTTTATTTTCCAACAGGGATTGGCAACTACACTGAATTCACCACTGACGGGATTGCTGCTATGTGCTCCTTGAAGATAGTATATAATGAAACTGTCCTCAGCTTCAGTAAGTAGCTGTGAAGGGGTTTTGCTACCGGGTAGAATATGAAAGTTTGAAGGGGCAATGCTTGGAGTAGAGAGATATTCTGCTCGGACTGCGTTTCCGGTGCTTTCTTTGCCGTCTTTTCTTGCAGAGTAGGTATCATAGAGGAAATTTTGTAAAACACCGTTTTTGATGAGAATTGTTTTTTGTTGGGGGGTCCCTTCAGCGTCAAATACTGCAGTTCGCAAGCCTCCAGGGTATAATCCATCGTCGTAGATGCTTAGGTTTTCAGAGGCGATTTGTGTACCGAGTTTATCTTTGAACGGTGATTGGTTACGCTGGACGCTGTCGGCTTTAACAGCAGTCATAAGTGTGTAGGCAAAAAGGTCTTGGAGGGCGAATTGTGTGAGTATGACTTTGGCAGTTTGGGTTTCAACGGGCTTAGGTTCGAGTGCTGAAATTGCAAGTTTTGCGGCTTCGCTACCCACCCAAATAGGGTTGAGAAGATATTTTCTTGAGGCGTCAAACTCGAAACAAACCGGAGTGACAGAGGTACTGTTTTTTGCTAATGCGGCTAAACTACATTCCGCAATGGTACCCCTATCAAAGGCCGCTATACCATTAGAGTTTGCTATGGCATTAGCGACATATCCACTACCGACTCCGCCCTCAATAGGAAACACAGATGGGTTTTCTTCGCCTGCGGCATCTAGCATATTGGTAGCGGCTTTGACAAGATCTTCGGGATGGAGGTCAACGATTGCAGAATCAAAGGTGTCTTCGGTTGCACGGTAGGGTTTTTTGGGGGGAAGACCATGCCAGTCGGGGTCGGGTCTGCTAGCTTTAGCAGCACTCAATGCTCGAGTGGCAACGCTTTCAACTGTTTGAGGGTTACTAATGATGTTGGTATAGGCAAACCCCACAGTTTTATTTACGATAACCCGGATACCTAAGCCACGATCGATGATACGATGAGTTTTACTTATCTGCCCCAGGTCTATACCGATGTTAGTTGCTTGCCCGTCGTAAACGTATGCTTCCGCCTCAGAGGCACCCAGTTTTAGTGCTGATTTAACTGCGTCCTCTGCCAAACTGATTAGAAAGTTTTTTTCAAGCACTGCCACCAACAATCACCTCGTTAACTCGTATATGGGGTCCACCATCACAGATAAATGCTGTTTGTCCTTTTCCGCAACGTCCAGGATATAGAGCGAAATCTTTTCCGACACCGTTTACTTTGTGCAATGTTTCAAGTGTGCTACCACTGATGGATGCGTTGCGCACTGGTGAGTGGATTTCGCCGTTTTTAATTTCATATCCTTCCTGTATACCTACCTGAAAAGTCCCGTCTAGACTGGCTTGTCCACCTCGGAAGCTTTTAAAATAGTAACCCTCTTTGATACCTTCAAGTAGCTCTTCGAATGTATGGTCTTGGGGCGCCATGTATGTGCAACGCATGCGGATAATGGGTTCCACTCGAAAGTCTTCTGCGCGGGCGTTACCAGTGGGTTGGGTGCCAAATTTCTGGGCAGTTTCTCGATTATGCATTAACCCAGAGACAACACCATCTTTTATGAGTAGGGTTTTATTGCTGGCAATACCTTCATCGTCATACTTAAATGCACCAAAAGAACCGCTCAATGTGCCATCGTCATATAAAGTGACAAGACTAGAACCTATTTGTTTACCCAAGTTATTGCTAAGCAACCCTCCAGATAGCGCGAGATCTGCTTCAGCGAGATGACCAACCGCTTCATGTACAAATACGCCAACAACATTTGGTCCAAGCACGACAGAAGCTTTGCCGCCTTTTGGGGGTTTAGCGTTGATTTGTTCAATAGCACGTTTAGCCACTTTTCGACCCAGCTCTTCTGCTGGATGATCATCAAAGAGTTCATAACCCGCGGTGGAACCGATTTCTTCACTACTAAGGGTAAATATATCATTAGCTTGTGCAGATGCGGTTATGCGGGCCCAAACATATAATTTGTCTTGTTCAATGTTTGTGCCTTCGCTATTTATAAAAAAGCTTGTGCCCATTAGGTCCATGTAGTCCAAGCCGCAACTCTTCACGTGGTTATCAAAGTCCAGGCTGGTTTTGTTAACAACAAGGGCGGTTTTTATTTTATCTTCCATGGCAATGTCACTGGGATTTTTTTTGGGTTTAGCCAACACATGGTCTTCCACATTTGGCGCTGATGCCAATTTGATGGGATTTTTAAGCCGGTTACTTACCAGTCGCGCCATATTGCAAGCATCAGAAACTGCTGCCTCCAGAATCACACGATCCATTGAACCCACAGAAGCAAACCCCCAGGCCCCATTGACTAAAACACGGATAGCTACTCCGGATTCGATACCCTGTTTAGCAACTTCCACGCGTTCTTCTTTTAGGGTGAACATAGTTTTTGTTAGCCATTGCGCACGTACTTCAGCATAATTTGCACCGGATTTGGCAACGGCTATGTCTATGGCTTTTTGTAAAACGTCCTTCAAACTATTCGCCTATAGAAATTAGGTAGGGTAAGAATTAAACAATACGTTTCAATGAGTGACGTCTCAGGCTACCAAAAGTCACTCATATTTCGTTGTTGTACCCGTGGCGGTGTCAAGGGTTTGGGTTTAGAGAGGGGCGTATCGATATCTAGTACAAGCTGTCCGTATACGCCATCATAACCCGGCGTAACTTTTGCTAAACCGTCTCGAACCTTAATGACTGCTTGTGCAAAGGGTGCATCTACCACAGATGTCATATCCTCAAAAGAAACATCCATAAGCACTGTGTATTCGTCGCCAAATTTTTCTATGAGCATATTGTAGGGTTTCCAGACGGCTTGGATGGCAGGGGAGTTGGTTCCGATGATGGCTGCGATAATTTCGCTTAGCGGTAGTAGTCGTTTAAACCTTGCATCGTTGTGCGAGTAAGTTGAGGGTCGGTCGGCGAGTTCGTCTACGCGTTGTTCAACGCCTTTGACGAGTTTTCGGCGGCAGACGGGGCAGATGTTTGCGAATTTTATTGCTTCTGTTGGTGAGAGGCTGACGTTACAGTTGCGGTGCCCCGTCCAGTGGTATTTGCCGTAAGCGGGGTCCGTTTCTATGGTGAATTTGAAGCGTTCGGGGTCATTGTCAGATATGGCAGATGTTACATGGTTGTAGGTGAGGCGGGGAAGGTCAAGTACGTTGGCTTCTCTGCCGATGCGCCAGGGCCAAAAGCTGTGGCAGTCGCTGTTTGAGACCAAAGCGTATTTGTCTAGTTTGCTTAGGCGTCGGTTCATTGCTGGGTCGGAGGATAAGCCTGTTTCGAGTGCGTGTATGTGTTTGGTCATGTCTTGGTAGCAGTCTTCAACTGTGTTAAATCCGCTAAAAGCACCAAAAATGCTAAACCAGGGAGTCCAAGCGTGGGCGGGAAAGATCATGTTATTTGCGTTGTCAGCCATGACTTCTTCGACGAGTTGGGGTGCTGTACAGTTAAGGATGGGGCGTCCATTGGAGGTTAAATCACCAAAGGGGGTTAGGCGTTCGTTAATTTGGTCAGCTGTCTCCAAGTTTGGAGTTAATATGACGTGGTGTATTTTTTTGGTTTCGCCTTTGTAATCAAAGATGGTACAGACTTCGGTTTGAAGCATAAAGCGTACAGGTGTGTTGGTGTTGGTGAGTTGGAATAGTTCGGTGTCTGTTTCGGGGGTGAGGGTTTTGCGGATTTCTTTGAGCCATTGTGGATGGGTAAAGTCACCGGTGCCCACTAAGTTGAGGCCTTTGATTTTTGCGTATTTTGCTATTTCTTCTAGGCTCATTTGCCCGCTGGTTGCGCGACTATATCGGCCATGAATGTGAAGGTCCGCTATTACTCGGATTAGTGTGATCCCCCTGTCTGTTCGTTAGTTGATTAAGTTGGTTTATAGGTTAGCGGTGTAGATTAAGTTTGCTTGAGTTCAAGGTTGTTTTTAGATGGATGAGAGATTTTGTAAAAATAACTGTGTATTGGGTACTGTTATAAATTTTGTTTTATGCATATTGTTAACAAAAAAAAATAATAAAAACTATCACTATTTTTGTTGAAAAATTGAAAATAGAAAATTTATTAGAATTAATTATTTTGTGTAATTAGAAGATAGAATTATGGCCTTTTGCTGTTTAGGCGCACCATTGTTGTTTCTCAAACACAGCTCATGTTCAAAACAATTCGTTCACAGTGAAACGGGTAGCCACAACTTTTAATAAATAACCAAGCAACATATGCAACATGTTTGAGCGATAAAACTTGTTATTTTGGAACACAAAGCAAACTATCGAAAGTTACTACTCAGCAGGGGCATATAGCATTATTTTTCACTCGTAAACCGCTCTGACAGCGGTTTTTCTGCAAAAATATGGTTGTGACATAAAGAAAATAAGAACAAACCCTATATGACGCCATTTTGCTGTAAAAACACTACATAGTGGGAACCTGCTGAGTAGTAACATCTAAAACTCTAATTTTCACATTTTGATAAAAAATGAGAAAACGATTTGTTTTTCAAGGATTTATTAATTTTCAGATGCGGGTTGGTTTGGAGTAAGTTGGTTTGTAGCTATGTTCTATAACGAGATAATAGAGGAAACAAAAAAACCCCATTTCAGAAAACCAAGCAACAAAGTTGTGTTGTTTTTAGCAGACGATTTTTGGAAAAATATGGGTTTTCGGAGGTTGCATAGAATTTGCAGGTGCTTTCAAGTTATGGATAAGAGTTTTCTAAGCATACAATCCAACATTCAGACTGCGCAAAAAGTCAAAACAACATCACTAAACACTATCTGTAGTGTGTGTCTCCTCATTTATTGCTGTATTTTGTGGTTTTGGCAAACTTTATCAGAGTTTTACGCAGTCTGCATTATGGGTAGTGGGTTAGTTTATGACTTGTGCTTATGTAGAAACCGCTTTAGATTATTTGCAAACTCGGAGATAATCGTTTAGTCAAAAGTATAATTAACAATAGACTTAGGTGTTATTAGTGTTTAGCGGTAGAGTGTGCATTTTGTTGGCAAGTTATTGTGACAGTTATGTTTTAAGTGTACGTTTTTTGAATCATTTAGACAACGCGCAGTCGTTTTAGAATCGACAAATAATAACGCCTAAGGTCTAATATGTTAAGAAACAATTTGAGGTTATGGATGAACCAGAATGGGATGTTTGTGCAATATTTTTTTATTGTGCAGTGGTGCATTATAGTTATGCATGAATGGGCCTTAGCTGAATCTATTCTTGTTTCTGTGCAACAAATTGCAGAGCAGGAACAATTGCAATCAGTTTTAGAAGTTACCATTCGAGTAGGAGCGCTTCAGCAGGTGGAGCCGTCTATTTTGCGGTTTGCCCTAAAACAACTAAGTACTGGTCTGTTAAAAGATGTTAAATTCCGGATTTTGAGTGCCAAATCCACTCTTAAATGTCGTGTCTGTAGTATTGTATGGCAATATAGCCCCAAGAAACTTGACAGAACCGCTTCTGAAGCCATTCATTTCGTGCCTGAAGCGGTTCATACCTACATCAAGTGTCCTAAATGTGGCAGTCCTGACTTTGAAATCACAAGCGGCCGGGGGGTCTGGCTTGAGAATATACGAGGAGTTAAATTAAGTGATTGATCCCCGCACAAGCATAATTAGTGAGCGGTTATCAAAAATAAGGCGGATTATAGCAGTTTCTAGCGGCAAAGGCGGTGTTGGTAAAAGTATGGTCGCATCGGCACTGGCACTTTCGCTTGCCAAAAACGGTTTTAACGTCGGATTGTTCGATGCAGATTTCACAGGTCCCTCAACCCATATAATTTTGGGCATCTCAAACGATGTGCAACCAAAAGAAGACAAAGGTTTAGTTCCAGCTAAAGTTTGGGGGATAGCCTATATGTCTCTGGTTTACTTTGTGGGTGATAACCCTGCACCTCTGCGGGGCTTAGATGTATCAAATGCACTTATTGAGTTGCTATCGGTTACTCAGTGGGGTGAACTTGATTTTCTCATAATTGATATGCCACCAGGTATTGGAGATGCAGTGTTAGATTTGGTAAGACTGGTTAAAAAAATTGAATTTTTGATCCTTACAACGTCGTCACTTCTGGCGTTTGAAGTTGTCAAAAAACAAGTAATGTTGCTGTGCGAACTTAAAATGCCCATAATTGGTATTGTTGAAAATATGAAAAGAGACAACACAGAGACTATTGCAGAAAAAACAAAGAGATTGGGAGTAGAGTATTTGTGTATGGCTGTTTTTGATCAAAAAGTGGAAACGGCTATTGGTGATCCGGTTAAACTGTTAGATTCGGCCATTGGAGAATTAGCAGAGAAGCTATGCAGGGAACTTGTGGGTAACAAAGGGAATATTGATGCCCTGTAGAGCGGTAATTTTTGACTATATTGGTACCTTAGTTAACTGTATAGACTACAGTATGGTTAATTCAGAGGCAAAACTTTATGCGGCATTAACAGCTGAGGGGTTTGTGTTGGAGCAGGAGAAATTTTTAAGGGCTTACAGGGATGCTCATCAGAGATATCGTAGAATTCGTTATGAACAGTTCAGAGAAGTGACTAATGCTGTGTGGGTTTCTGAGGCATTGTGTAATTTGGGTTTTAAAACTACTCCAAAGGATGAGCGAGTTAAGATAGCGCTTAACATATTTTTTCAAGATTTCATTGACACTTTAGAACTTCGTAGAGGGGCTAAGTGTCTCTTAGCCCAGACCGCTGAGCAGTATCGGGTGGGTTTAATTAGCAACTTTACCCATGCGCCAGTCGTCCATAAAAGTCTGCGCAGGGTAGGTATTCACAATTATTTCAACGCGGTTGTTATATCCCAAGAGGTAAAATGTCGAAAACCCAGTCTTAGAATTTTTTGTGATACTCTAAGTCGGCTTGGGGTTCAAGCACATGAAGCGGTGTTCATTGGAGATAGTCCCTTAGAAGATATCAAAGGTGCTAAGGAGGCGGGTTTGAGAACGGTGTTTGTGTCTTCACAGTTTAACAGTTTAGAAGATTTAGCTCAAAGCCGACAGGTTCCAGATGAGATAGTCACAGAGTTAGAAGATATTCCACATAAATTAAGTCGAATTTTTCCTGGGGGAACTTGATTTTAGTTTGGTTTATAGAGTAAATTATTGTGACTTCGATATGTTTTTACGTTTAGAGCGAGTTTGCTTGTGTGTGAACTGCTTTGCGGGGTAAATTGTTGACGTTTGAAGAAGCTAAGCGAGCCATTGAGAGTGGATTTAAGCCTCAGCCGTCAGATATTGAGGATGTGATACTACTTGAGGCCTATAATCGAGTGTTGGGTATTGATGTTGTATCACCTATAGATATTCCTGGTTTTACCACTTCCACCATTCAGGGTTATGCGCTATGTTCTGTGAATACGGTGACAGCAACCGAAGATAACCCTGTGGTATGCAGGGTTGAGGGTATGGTTTCTGCGGGGGAACAGCCAAGATTTGTTCTCTCAGGCAATAAAGTTGCAGAAGTTTCTGCAGGTGCCATTCTTCCGCTGGGGGCAGATGCAGTCATAGCTGCTCGAGATGGTGTGTGTGAGGATGATGTCTTGCGTGTTTATGGGGCTGTTTCTCGAGGTGAAAATGTGCATACACAGGGCTCAGATATTCATAGAGGTTCAATTGTGTTTAGAAAGGGACAGGTTTTAGGTTCTGCTGAGATTGGAGTTTTAGCAGCTTTGGGATACACAGATATTGGTGTTATAAGATTTCCGATGGTTGCTGTTTTTTCAGTCGGTACAGAATTTGGTGAACTGGGCAAACCGTTGTTGCCTGGAAAGGCATTTGATGCTGCGGCCTACAGTCTTTGTACTGCTGTGATAGAATGTGGGGCTAAACCCGTTGGTTTGGGGGTAGTCGCACCCGATAAAGAGGTAATCAGACAAACGTTTCTATCAGCAGTTGCATCGGCAGATATGGTAATCGTCTGTTCAAGTGTTGATATTGTTGAGGTTGTTGATGTATTGGGTGAATCAGGTGTTGTTGTTAGCGGTGTTGCAGTGAAACCGGGCAAACAAACAGGGGTTACCTTCATTGGAGGAAAGCCGGTTTTTATAATGCCCAGTAATCCTTTGGTAGCATTGCTGATGTTTCAGTTGTTTGCACGGTCGCTGGTACAACGTTTAGGCGGTAGGCCTATTTCGGGTTTAAAAACTGTGACGGCGTATGCGGGTTCAAGAATGTTTAGTGCTAAGGGTAGCCGCACTTATGTGTTTGTTCAACTTAGTTTTGATGAAAGATGTCGTTTGATAGCTGAGCCTCTTGGAGTAGGGGGAGATGTATTGACTCTATCTATTGCAAAGGGGGTTGTAGAGATTCCAGAGAATGAGCAGTATATAGATGTTGGTAGAGAGGTTTTGGTTATGCTGTTTTGCGGCTCAGCGGGTAGGGGTTAGTTTTTTCTTTTAAGCAACATCAAGGCAGATATTATCCAGGTGAATACGGCATAGATGAACGCACATAGGGCCAGTAGTATGTTGCTGAGGCCTGCGTAGTAGAGTGTGTAGAGCGAGAACACGGTGTTGGTAACCAGTAAAATAAACATCAACCAAGGGGCCCAAGCGCGTTTTGTTAGGAGACTATATGCGCTTATGAAATTGATTATTCCCAGAAACCCTATATGTGGCGGAAAACGGGTGAATGGTAGAGAAGCCCACAAAAGTATACCGGTGGAGGTATAGAAAAATAGGGCTGCTAACTGGTTACGGCTAAGACTTTTGAGTTTGACTACTATTGACACGATGTATTCGCCTTAGTCATATGGAGTATGGAGATAACTAATAATTTTTGCGCTGGACTAATGGATAATAACGCTTTGGAAAGATCGGCTTCAAAATTGACGGTAAGCACATAAGATGTGAACAATCCGGTTCGGTTGGGTACCAACAGGTGTTGTTTTGTCTATGTATTGTGCAGTGGTTTTTAACAAAGTATCGGCTTAACAGACAAATCATCGGTAAGACGAATATTTGTGGCACGGTGGATTTTATATTAACCCGTGCGGTAGTGATATTGTTGGGCTGTGTTTGAGCCGAGAAACAGAGTTGAGGGTATTCACGATTGGTTATTCTACACGGTCATTTGAAGAGTTCATGGAGTTGCTCCAGATTTATGGCATTACATTGTTATTAGATATCCGTGCCGTTCCCCAAAGCCGCCACAATCCACAAATCAATAAAGAATCACTTCCCATCAGTTTAAAATCCTTTGGCATCAAATACATTCATCTCCCAAAAATCGGTGGGTATCGACACCCAAAATCTGACAGCACCAACCTTGCGCTTGAGGGTCAGTTTCGCGGTTATGCAGATTATATGCAAACCAAAGAATTCACTGATGCACTCCTCAAAATCGTGGCACTGGCAAGGGAGAATTGTACGGCATTGATGTGCTCAGAAGCACTACCCTATAAGTGTCATCGAAACCTTGTCTCGGATGCATTAACGGCACGACACGTTTGGGTACAGCACATCATTGCTAAGGAAAGTCTTGTTACCCATCGACTACATGAATTGGCACAGGTAGATGGCTTCAAAGTAACATATCCGCTCTACCCCAAAAAGACACCGCAAAGAACTCTGGGTGACTTTGAAACAGAAGACATGCCTAACAGCTAAGACATAAAACTGTAACATATTTTTGCGAGAAAACTTTATCACATATAAGAGGTTGTAATTATATGTGTGTCAGTAAATGACTAGATACCCGCTTACCAAAACAGGCATTTTAATTAACATATCAGTGTTTTCGTCAGTTTTAAGATAAAACGAGACTTTTTCCCGTCCGTCAACAATGATTTTGTGCAACACCTCGGAACATATCGAATCGTCAAACTCTTTAAGCCGCGCCAAATTTTCAATAGCCCTTTCCGCGTTAGTCAACTTTTGCTGCAAGGCCTCAATCGTCGCATTGCCCTGTTTCAAGGCCAACAGTTGCTTATCCAAAGCGTCAAGCTGTTTACTATACCGATTTTTAGTCTCCTCAAACTCATCGCGGGACAGCACGCCGTCCATATACGTATCCACCAATTTCGACTTACACGCAATCAGCCGTTCAGCATTCGGGTTCTTCGTCAAAACAGGTGGGTGATAAAAAAATGGATTTAACTTTTAAAAAAAGACTCACCATGCAAACGACCAAAAACGACCCGATGTCATCAAAGAACGCGCCAAATGGCGCAAAATACAAAAAACCCTAGAAATAGAACAACTTGTTTTCATCGATGAGTGCGGGGTCAATACCGCTATGACGCGCCTCTATGGGTGGGATGAGAGGGGGCACGGGTAGAGGATTATGTGCCTGATACACGCTATGAACGCACAACGGTTCTTTCGGCTGTGCGGGTGTCACAGGGGTGGAGGCTACGGTGTCGTTTGAGGGGGAGACTGTCTAAAAACTAGAAATTTTCGTGTTTTTGGTGTAAACGGACGGAGAAAAACAGTTCTTTTCTTGTTTTTCTGGGATTTTTGCTAGTTTTCTGACAGTCTGTGGGACTTTGAATGGGGATATTTTTGCTCTTTGGGTGAAGTATGTTTTGACTTCTACTTTGAGTGCGGGAGATGTGGTGTTGTTGGATGGTTTGTTTTCGCATAAGGTGACGGGGGTTTTGGATCCTGTTTTTGAGCGTGGGAGACTGTCTAAAAACTAGAAATTTTCGTGTTTTTGATGGAAATGGACGGAGAAAACCCGACCTTTTCTTGTTTTTCAAGGATTTTTGCTAGTTTTCTGACAGTCTGGTGGGTGTTTGTTTGGTTTTTTCTGGTGTATTCACCGGATTTGAATCCTCTTTTGTTGTTGTGGTCGAAGTTGAAGGCGTTTTTGCGTAAGTTGAAGACGCGGTCTTTGAGGGGGTTGCAGGTGGCGCTTGGGGTGGCGCTTGGGGATATTTGTGGTTGGTTTAAGCATGATGGTTATGAATCAATATAATTTCATGTTGCTATAATAATGATTTTGCGTTTGATGGGGAGATTGGGAAGCGTATATGGTATAAGTGAATACATTGGTCGGCGCGTGGGGTTTTGGCTTTGTTCAATATTTTGTTGAATTAGATTGTGGTCGTGGGGTTTATTGGGGGTTGATGGAGAAGTATTTATGTCTGGGTGAAACTGTTATCACTTTGTTGGTAATGTAGTAATTAAAAGTTAGCCAATTGTAAGACACGACCAAAATTTTTGGGTTTTTGCGCAGTCTGAATTTTGGTTTATCAATAGAATGGTTTTTATGTGGATTTTGATGGTCGCCCTTTAGAAGGGCAACGGCTTAGCTTAAAAAGGGCATATTTCAGTTATATAAATTCGTTAACCATGAAAAATAGGTGGTTAGATTTTCTGTAGTTTAGCTATAAAAAAGCCGTTGCATTGATGAATATGTGGATAGAGCCGGCGGCATTCGGTTAAGTTAGTTAATCCGGGTGAGCCGAAATCGGGTGTAATTTTAGTTAGTCTGAAGTTGGGGTGTTCTTTTAGAAACTGCTCCACTACGCCCTCGTTCTCCTCTATTGTGACGCTGCAGGTGGAATATATCAAAATTCCACCGATTTTGATTTGTTTAGCACAGGTGTTAATCATTTGTAATTGTATTTCGCTCATGTTGGTTATGGATTTTGGGCTAAGGCGCCATTTTGCTGATGGTTGTTTGGCAAACACTCCAGAACTGGTGCAGGGCGGGTCAAGAGCGATTAAATCGGCCTCGCTTGTAAGTGGAAGCGCCACTCGGGCATCGGCAATCAAGGGTTTAGCGATTTTAGTATCCATACGTTTGGTTTCCATCTGCCAGATATGCATGCGTTTAGCCGAGAAATCCACTGAAACTATGTCGCCACGGTTTTCCATAAGTTGCGCAAGAAAAGTCGTTTTGGCTCCAGGTGCCGCACAAACGTCAAAAACCGTATGGCCCGGACGGGGGTTTGCGGTTTGGGCGGCAAAACAACTTGCTTTATCTTGCACATAGAACAAACCAGATTTGAGGCTTGGTGAATTGTTTAGAGGCGTTTTGAGCTCCAGAATTTTGTAGGTATATTTTAAGGGTTCAGCTTTTTCGAATTTTATACCTTCAGAGGCGAGTTTTTTGAGAATTTCCTCTTCAGATACTGTTGAGGGGTTGATGCGGATGTAGGTTGGCGGCGGATTGAGACTACCTTTGAGAAATGCCGCGGCATCTTTTTTGCCAAAGAGTTTGGTGCAATACTCTACAAACCATACAGGGTGATAAGTTTCAAGGGCTACACGTTCTGTTTCATTAACAGCTTCCATGATTGGTGCTAGTTGGCTAGTTAAAAGGAAACCCAAATAGGGTTCGACTTCTCGGAGATTTTGCCAGCCCAATATCGAGCGGCCCAAACTTGCGATAGATTGAGCTTCCTTGAGATGAATTTTTCCCCAGTTTTTGGTAACACGAGTTTGATATGTGTAGAGCCGCAGAAAAGCTTGGATACCCTGGGTGTATTCACCGATTTTTTTGGGTGCAGTTACGGTGTTGATGAATTTATCGATTAGATTTTTGCAACGGGTTGTTTCAACGACAAGTCCATATGCTAAACGAATGGCCCCAGCGTCTTTAATACTCAATTGTTTTGTGGTGCGCATCAGCGCAGAGCGTTCATTGAGTCGGCGTAGTTCCATCCAGCTCAGAGTTTCAATCGCAATTATCCAAGCGTCCCGTAGCAAATTTTATCACACCAAAACAAATACAGCGTCCTAAATAAGGGAATTCACGAAGGCTGTTATTTCATGCCATCAGCCACATACGTTTATGAATTGTTCATTATTGTTGATGTTCTTTGATGGGCTCTAAAAATGGAGGTGACATAGTTTGTCAAAAAGATTTCGAGAAGAAACGAAATTGAATAGAGGAAAAATGACAGTACAAGAAGCGGGCCGCAAAGGTGGTGCCATAGGTGGTCCTCGTGTGCGTGAGCTCGTAAAGGAAGGCAGAGCGTTAGAAGACTAGGATTAGTTCAAAAATAACTTGAACAAGTCAACGGTAGAATATCATAAATATTGTGTTGAATAGTTCAAGTTATTTATTAATTGAATCTAGTAGATAATTATCATACCATAGAAACTGTAGCGTAAAAGTATTTTATGGCATTAACCATCAGAGGGCAGGCTGATGAAAATCCATGAGCTATAATTTGGCATGCGGATAAATTTCAAGCATTCTTAACAGCTGACTATCATAAAAGTGCGAAAGCCAATAATCACCAGCATATTATTGTATGTTGATTATAGTCACATAAATTTTTTTAGTTACATTATAAATTTGGACTACGCAAAAACGCTATGTTTAATAGGTGTTTTGTTTTAATGCGTTTTAGCAATAGCAGGGTTATTTTTTATAATTTTTCTATTTATGTTGAAAATGCGCATAAAATTTATAATTGTGTTATTTAGGAGCAACATTTTTTGGCAGTTCAAACCATATGTTTTTTAGTAAAATTTAATCAAAAAAACAATAACAGCTTAATCACTTCAAAATTTACACACATAAACAGCTTAATTATTTTCATATCAAACACAAATTTTGTCGCTAAACCAGAAAAGAAGCAATCTTGAGAACACAAACAAATGTTTGACTCCGCACAACAATTTTTAGTGGAAAGCACCAAATTATTTGCTAAATGAGGGTCACTATACATTTTAATCTCAACGTAACATATTTGGACAAGGGAAACAGGATGGCAAACACGCTAGACAAGTGGTTTAATCAACCAATTAAATCACCACAAAAAAAAGAAGCTAAAGCAGAAACGCCGTCCCCCGTGTCCCAGCCATCCATAGAGCCCCCAAAAGAAGAAAATACCGAAACGGTTAAACCTAAAGAGAAAAAACCGCGACAACTTCCACCCCTTGTCCCACAAAATCTGGGACCATCATATTTTGTTTCAGCCGCTTATGATGGCAGACAGAAAAAAACTGTCATCAAACTATATGATCCTGAATCAGAACAATTGTATTTTTGGTATGATAACACAGACCATAAACCATACTGTTTGACCAACCTTAAGCCTGAGGAGATAGAAAAATTTAACCGTATAAAAAGTCATGAGGGGTTTGATGGTTTACAAACAGAAGAAAAAATTGATCCTCTAAATGACAGAACCATTCAGGTTACAAAAATTGTGACTAAAGACCCACTTGCAATCGGCGGGAAACCTTCAGGAACCATACGAGACATCATCCCCGAAGATTACCCCAAAGTTTTTGGTATTAAAATTCAAGATAGCGACACAAAAATTTGGGAATCTAAAATCAAGTATTATCAATCCTATATCTATGACATGCAACTGTCACCAGGTATGCTCTATGAAGTTCGAGATAACAATCTTATTCCAAGTGTGGATAACAAAACTACTGAGAATTGGAATAAAATCAAAGAACTATTTCAGAACTGCAAAACTGAGGCAGAACAAGAATACGCCCAATACTCAATGATGTGGGCTCAGTTGCTTGAGGCACCCGCACCCAGTTTCCGTCGGGCAGCCATAGACATCGAAGTTTATTCGCCACTTGCTAAACGGATGCCTGATGCACGAGAAGGCGCCTGTCCAGTTATTGCCTGCTCAGTCTATAGTAGCAGTGGAGATAGAAGAGTTCTTGTACTCAAGCGTGAAGGGATGCAACAAGGTGACCTCGCGTTAACTAGAGGCATAACAGTGGAGTATTGTGAGTCCGAGACGGAGTTGCTTTGTAGAGTTTTTGATGTTTTAAATGATTACCCCTTTATTTTGACGTTTAATGGCGATGATTTTGACCTTCGCTATCTTGCTCATCGGGCCTGCAATTTAGGGTTTGCCAAAAAGAGCATCCCAATTGATGTGAGTAAACGTGTTTGTTTTTTGCGGTATGGTATCCATATTGACCTCTACAAGTTTTTCTTCAACCGGTCGGTGCAAATTTATGCTTATGGCGGTAAATACAAAGATGTTAGTCTTGATGATGTTGGCAGCGCTCTAATTGGGACCCAAAAAATTCATCTTGACAAGGATTTTGGCGCTCTAAACTATAGTGAACTTGCCGCTTATTGTCTGCGTGACAGTGAAATCACATATAAACTTACTAGTTACGACAATGATTCAGCCATGAAACTGATTTTGGTACTTGCCCGAATCGCTAGCATGCCCATGGAAGATGTTAGTCGTCAAGGCGTAAGCCGCTGGATACGCAATTTCTTGCAACGTGAGCACAGAAAGCGGGGTATGCTCATTCCTAACGCTGAGGATATCCTCACCAAAAAAGGTAAGACTAGCACCACTGCAGTCATTAAGGGTAAAAAATACAAGGGGGCTATCGTTGTTGAACCTACCCCGGGGGTTCATTTCAATGTGGCTGTGATGGATTTTCCCAGTCTGTATCCATCTATCATAAAAGTCTGGAATCTGGGTTACCAGTCTATTTGTTGCAATCATCTCAATTGTCGTACACACACCATCCCTGACACTCAGCATTGGGTATGCACAGAAAAGCGGGCACTTGAAAGCCTCTTGATTGGTTCGCTGCGTGATTTGCGGGTATACTGGTATAAAAATCGAGCTAAAGACAAAACCTTGTCACCAGAGTTACGCAGTTGGTACAATATCACCCAAGGGGCACTTAAAGTCATTTTAAATGCGAGCTATGGTGTGTTTGGAGCGGATAGTTTTGATCTTTACTGTCCACCAGTTGCTGAAGCAACCGCAGCCATTGGGCGCTATAGCATTACTCAAATACTTAACCATTGCCAGGTAGTTGGAATTCAGGTGCTCTATGGGGATACAGACAGTGTGTTTCTTAAAAATCCCTCTAAAGAGCAGATTGATGAGGTTATGCGCTATACTGAAAATGAATTAGGGATGGGTATTGACGTGGATAAAACGTATCGGTATGCTGTTTTTAGTTCGCGCAAAAAAAACTATTTAGGGGTACTTGAGAACGGTATGGTTGATGTTAAGGGATTAACGGGTAAGAAAAAACACATACCATTCTTCATCAAAGACGCTTTTAATCAGATGAAAGAACGATTGGCACAGGTTAAAAACCCTGAAGATTTTGAGAAAGCTCGAAGAGACATTGCGTCTATTGTTCGTGACCGTTATCAAACGCTTAAACGTAGAGAATGGAAAGATAACAGTGAGCTTGCGTTCCATATGGTTTTAGGCGATGACTTATCACGCTATACTAAAACAACACCGCAACATGTGAAAGCTGCACGTATTTTGCAGAAAAACGGGAAAGAGCTCCGGGCGGGGGATCTTATTAGTTTTGTTAAGGTCATCAAGTCATCGTCTGTGCGGCAGGGAAACGAAGATAATTCAGGTGTTAAACCCGTCGAGTTAGCAAGCCGTAATGAAGTAGATGTTGAAAAATATGTTGCCTATTTGCAATCTACATTTGATCAGGTTTTGGATGCATTGGGTTTGAGTTTTGAAGAAATCATTGGGTTAACAAGACTGGCGAGTTTTTTTGGGGTCTAATAAAATTTAACCGCCCGCCAAGTTTATGTGACTGTTTAGATTCAACCACATATCAATAAAACCTATCGAATCTCTTTTCAAACTAAATCATTGGATTAGTAGGTAAACTATATGAATAAAAAAATAGGAAAAAAACCATCAACATATTTCTACGATGGTCCTTCGCCCGAAAAAGCGGAACGTATCTATGAAACTGAGGACATCTACAATACCGATGAACGCGAAGAAATGCTTGAAGACGACGAAATAACTGCCGCAGAAGAGGGTTTTATGCGTGGATACGACGGTGAGGCTCCCAGTGGAGCAGAAACACGCAGAAACACTCTTGGGCATATTGATGAAATCGCAAATGAATTAGCTAAAGAAGATGCAGAAGATGATTAATCACAGCGTTTAGACAGATCTATTGTGCGCAACTATGTGACTAATAGTTAACACCTTATTGGCAACTTGTGAGAACGGGTTTATGCGCATAAGCCTTATATCCACAGAGGCAACCTTTTTGGCTGAAGGGTTAAGGTATGCATAAGAAACTCTTGATTCCAGGCCCCACTGAAGTAAGTAAAGAAATACTTCAAGAACAAACCCAATACTTAATCGGTCACAGAGAAAAAGCGTTTTCAGACCTATACAGCGGGATAACTGACAAACTCTCTAACTACTTTGAGTTACCCACTGAATATAAACCGACCGTCATCACCGGATCAGGTTCTATTTGGTTTGATATAGTGGGCAGAAGTATTGTTAGAGAAAAAGCTCTTGCATGTGTAAACGGTGCCTTCTCAGAGCGTTGTGCACAAACTATGATGGCTTGCGGCAAGCAGACCGATATTCTTAAAGTTGAAATGGGACAAGCCATCAAACCCAAAGACATCGCTGAGAAACTTGCCACAGGCAAATACGATACCCTTACTGTATGTCACAATGAAACCAGCACAGGTGTCCGTAGTCCCATCGCTGAAATTGGTAATCTTGTCAAAAAAGAATTCCCCGAGATTATCTTTGTAGTAGATGCAGTTTCATCTATGGCTGGCGATAAAACCTTGCCACAAGACTTCAATTGTGATATCGTATTTGGGTCTACACAGAAATGCTTTGCCTTGCCGCCAGGTTTGGCAGTCGGCTTAGTCAGTGAACGCGCAGTAGAACGTGCGAAAACAGTATCAAACAGAGGAGCATACACTGATTTAGTTGATATTTTTGAATTCGAGAAAAAACATCAAACCCCATTCACACCCAATATATCGTTGCTCTATGCACTCAATAAACGTATGGATCTTCTCCTTGAAGAAACCTACAATAGAGTTTATCAGCGTCATCAAGACATGGCAAACTATACCCAAGCATGGGCAAAAAAACATTTCAGTATGTTCCCCGAAGTCGGATATGAATCGATAACGGTGAGTTGTATAAACAGTAACGGGAGAGACATTAAAGCGCTAAATCAGAAACTGGGTGAAAAAGGGTATCTCATCAGTGCAGGATATGGCAAGCTGGCGGATAAAACATTTCGGATTGGTCATATGGGCGAGTGGACCCTTCAGGGCATAAAAGATGTTTTATTGATAATTAACGAAATTTGGGGATTGTAGTGGTCATAAAAATCCTTGTCAGCGATAAAATTGTTGACGAAGGCATAAAAATTCTCCAAGAAAAAGGTTATGAAGTCACCAAAGGCTGGGACATTCCCAAATCCGATTTGTCAAAAGTCATCGATAACTATGACTGTTTAATTGTGCGCAGTGCAACCAAGGTCAGGGGGGAATTGTTAGATAACGCTAAAAAACTCAAAGTCATCGGCAGAGCAGGGGAAGGTTTAGATAATGTTGATTTCGAGCGGGCAAAGCAGTTAGGTATTGCTTTGGTTAACACGCCTCATGTTTCCTGCGTCAGCGTTGCCGAACTCACGGTGGGTCATCTTATAGCGCTTGCTCGAAATATCGTACAAAGCACTAACTCGATGCAGAAGGGCAAATGGGAAAAAGATAAACTGATGGGCACTGAACTCAGCGGTAAAACTTTGGGTATAATTGGTTATGGTTTTATTGGTAAAAATGTTGAACATTTGGCATTGTCATTGGGTATGGAAATTATAGTTGTCGAGGAATGTGTACAGGGTCAGTTTGTTTCGTTAAGTGACATGTTGCCACAAGCAGATTTTATAACGCTTCATGTTCCTCTAACTTCAAAAACGCATCATCTTATCTCGGTAAAAGAGTTCAGCCTTATGAAAAATGGTGTTTGCATCATTGACTGTTCACGCGGAGGCGTGATGGACCAAGAAGCACTCTATCAAGCACTCCAAAGTGGCAAAGTTGCAGGTGCTGCGCTTGATGTGTTTGAGGAGGAACCGCCTATTGATAAAAAACTTCTCACCCTGCCAACCGTTATAGCTACACCGCACATGGGGGCTCAAACATTTGAAGCACAGCAGAGGGCAAGCATACAAATAGCTCACAACGTTATAGATGCCATAGAAAAACTAAAGCTCAGTGACATATCCCTTGGTTGATATACGCCCGTTTAGAGCTCTAACTTATACCCAAAAAGCAGGTAACCCTGTAGACCTCATAACTCAACCTTATGATAAAATTGACCGCGCGCAACAAAAAGCCTACTATGCCAGATCTCCCTACAACTTTTGCCGCCTTATTTTGCCCTTGGAGGAGAACAAATATGAGGTTGCCAGTCGACGTATTAGTCAATGGCTAAAAGATGAGGTTTTATCCAAGGAGAGGAGTCCTGCGGTTTTTGTCAGTCAACAGGAATTCCAGTTAGAAGGCAAAACTTACAAGCGTACAGGTATAATCGCGGCGCTGAAGCTTTATTCTTATAGTGAAAACATGGTGTATCCTCATGAAGCCACCTACAAGGCCCCTAAGGCTGATAGGTTAAATATGTTACGCAATGTGCAAAAGGATCTAGAGCCTGTTTTTCTTATGTACCAAGACTCTGAGGCTCAAACGATTGGTTTTATGAATGAGGTGACAAAAGCTGAGCCGATGACCCAGGTTACTGACACCTTTGGAGTAAAACATACGGTTTGGAAGGTTTTGGATGCAAAGAAAATTCAGCATCTTCAAGCCATTTTTGAGCACAAAAAGATGGTGATAAATGATGGTCACCATCGTTACGAGAGTGCTCTTGCGTATCGGGATGAAATGCGTGCTAAGGGGGATTGGACGCAGAATTCTGCGTTTAATTTTTATATGTGTTATATGGTGCCCGTGCAAGAAGAAGGGCTGATTGTTTTGCCCACGCACCGGTTGCTGAAAAATTATAGGTTGACTCCAGAGGTGTTATATGGATTGGCCTGTTTTTTTGAGGTGCAAGAAATTCAAGCTACGGTAGAAAGTATTGAAGCATTTCTTGGTAGCCATATCGGTGAACACGCTTTCTGTATTTATGATGGCGCTAAAGCCTGCGGCTTAACGCTTAGGCATGACAAATCAGTTTATGATTTCATTGATACGTATGTATCTAAAGAAACCAAAGTTTTTGATGTTGTTATTCTCCGTGACATAGTTTTTGGGCAGGTGTTAAAAACGGGTCAGTTGGATCTCGATGATACCATACTCTATGAGCGCTGGACTAGAGATGCTCTTGCGAGGGTGGATATTGGGGAGGCAACAATTGCGTTTCTAGTTAATTCGATTGCCGCAAAGACGGTCGCAGAAATTGCGGTGCAACATGAACTTTTGCCTGAGAAGAGTACTGATTTTTATCCTAAATTGGTTTCTGGTTTAGTGTTGATGGATATTTCTATTGGTGAAAATTTGTAGATATGGATTTTGTTCTTTTGAGCTAGTCTTTATTAGGATATTGTGTTACGTCTACGCAAGAAAGAGGCGTAAAGGCAGTTGTCTATGGAAGAGAAAATTATACAGGAATCCGTTCCTAAACCAATCGCAAAATATACCGCAGAGCTCATTGGTACGATGGTACTGGTGCTTCTGGGTTGTGGTAGCGCAGTTATCGCAGGTTACAACATCGGCTATGTAGGTATCGCATTTGCGTTTGGTCTCGCGGTTGTGGTGATGGTTTACACTTTTGGCAGTATCAGCGGATGTCACATTAATCCAGCTATTACTATTTCGATGCTTATCGCAGGTAAAATCAGTGTGCGCGACAGTGCATTCTATATCGTGTTTCAATGTATTGGTGCAATCATCGGCTCAGGTATACTCTATGCAATTGTATCAGGTACACCAAGCTTTAATATCGCGGTGAGTGGTTTGGGACAGAACAGCTATAGCACAGATGTTACTGGTTTTAGTTTAGTTGCATTGCTTATTGCAGAAGTTGCGTTGACGTTCATCTTTGTCTTGGTTGTACATGGTGCGACTCATGCTCGGGTGCCCAAAGGCTTTGCGGGTGTTGCTATTGGTTCAGCTTTGACACTTGTTCACTTAGTCGGTATTCCTATCACGGGAACATCTGTTAATCCTGCGAGAAGTTTAGGCCCAGCAGTTATAGTCGGCATCTTTGACAATACTTTGGCACTTAGTCAATTGTGGTTGTTCTGGTTGGCTCCCATCGTAGGCGGTATTTTAGCGGCTCTTGTCTGGAAAATTTTCAAGTAGAACCAACAATATTTCCTTTCTTTTTTTAGTTCTTGTCGCTTGTGTTCAGTACAAAAAGTTGAGTGAGTTAATGATGAGCTGTGGCGCATGTTTAGCTTATTGTAACTATTTAGTCGCCCTTTTTAAGGCGTTTTCTCAACGCTAAAACCTTGATAAACCAAGAAAAAACGTTAAAAAATCGCGATTTTTACACAGTTTTGGAGAACACCCACGGAACACCACACATTTTCCCATTTCTAACAGCTCATTATTGATAAATTTTATAGCAACTACACTTTGTGAGCTCACTTACAACATTTAATTTCGTAGCGACTGAATAGTTACAGCTTATTAACTAATGGGTGTATTAACACAGACTCTTGGTGCTGTCACTTAATAGCTTTATGGACTGAGTGAGCCCACTCTTATGATACCGCTAAATAACAATGAGTGAAACCCATTCTCAATTAAGTAAAAATAGAACCCAAAGGAGATTTAAATCTTACCGACATATCCCCCAACTAAACGAAATCAACCTCCAGCGAAATCCTAAAAACAACCCTACAAACTTCAAACTAACCTCATCACAGGTCAAACTTTTTGGTTGAGGTTTATGGCTGTTAAGGAGCTTGTGATTGTTTGTTAAAGCGCATATAAAATAAAAGAGAATTAAATATAACGACGAATATTATAGTGTATGAGTGAATAATTAGAGTTAAAAAAGACTATTTAACGAATTTTGTGGGTTGACGTTTAAACCGTTTTTTGCAGACTAAACTGCAGAAATGGTAAGTATCGCCCTCGTAGGATATTTTGAATTTAGCTGTGTTCTCATCGAGAACTGTACCACAGACTGGATCACGCATTGACATTAGATGTATTAAAGCCTCACAAATTGATGCTGCTTTCTGCCTATTATGGTTAGCGGTAAAATTGGTTTAAAAATCGCGTGTTAGAGCTGGTTTAAGAAAGATTTTGGAGAGTTAATTTTTATAGAGAATGACGTTTATGCGTACTGATAAACGGCCTTTCGCTATTTTAGGTGGGTGCGCTCATCCTCCCTTCTTCAAACTTGCTATGTTCGCCCTTATGCTCCATATAACATATACCGCAACGAAACTTATTGGTTCTGCCCACCTGATTTGACGAATAACCTGATAAACAGTATGATTTTAGTGTACATTTGTTGGTTAGCATTTTGTGAAGACGCCCCCAAAGTTGAATATGGTTATTCTGAGTTTCATTTTTTTCTACTAAGCACTCAGATTAAACTGTCAAAATTTGAGTCAATCATATTTTTCAAACCATACAAATTATTTAAATCAGAAAAAATATTCAAATTAAAAAACTCTAAAAAATTAGTATCATAAAATAATAATTATTTTTAGTAAAATGCTCTGAGAATACCTGTTTTTCTCGAAAAGTCCATCAAAAATAAGCATAGTAGAAAAATTGAAAACCCATGGTTATGGCGCGCCGCGATTCAAATATAAAAATTATTATGTAACAATAGTTAAAAGTTAATACATAATGAAATACGCAAATCAAATATTTATGTACCACACTAACGTATAAGTGACACCAAGCTTGAATAAAGAAACACTTAACTGTAGAACCAACAATAAATCAAGTTGGCGAGAAGAAAAGTATGCCGTTTAACCTATTTCACAAAAAAAAACCCAAAGACGAACCACATTTTACAGACCCAAAAGAGAAAACCCACCAAACCGCACTTATCCACCCCCAAGAAACACCAGAAACAAATAACAACCAAACCACAAACACCCAAGAAAACCCACCAAACAACCCCCCAACCACCCAAAAAACCGATTTAGACACCCAAGAAACCAAACCAAACCAAACCACACAAGAAGAAACACAAACCAAACAACCTAACACAGACACCCCAAATACTGAACCCCCCACTAAACAACAACACGAAATACCAACAGAAACACTAAACAAAACCTACTTAAAAGCCATACCACTAAAAGACATATCAGACACAGAAAAAATCAAAACTGAAGTCAGCAACGGCAACATTGTCATTTTACGCGTTACCCCTCTTGCAGGCAAAAGCATAGAAGACGTAAAAAATGTCGTTAACGACCTATTCCAATTCGCAGAAACCACAGGCGGCGACATCGCACGCTTAGGTGAAGAACGCGTAGTTATCTGCCCCAAAAATATCCGGATATGGCGGGAGAAAACCCCCATGCCAGTCGCAGGCAACACCGAACCCTTGCCTACAGCAGCTTAAAGGTTTCCAACGGCGCCGGAACCACAGTATTTATACCGGCCTTATTATCTAAGAAACCGGCAAAGTTTATGGTCTTCTGCTTTTCTCCGTGAACCACAAAAATACGTTCAGGTTTAGGAGACAGATGCGTGAGATAGTTAACAAGTTGCCGACGATCACTATGACCCGAGAAGCCCTCAATAGTATTTACACCCAACTTGATACTTAGAGCAACCATTTTGCCCTCATTATCCATCATAGTTACTTCACCTATACCCTTTTGAACTCGACGACCCATAGTACCCTCAATTTGATAACTAACAAACACAATTGAGTTACGCTCATCTGAGGCCCAATGCTTAAAATATTCAATAACAGGACCACCCTCTAACATACCACTGGTTGCCAAAACAATACAGGGTTCACCCTCCATTATAGTTGAACGCTGACGGGGATGATCAACTATAGTAAAGTAATCAGATTGAAAGGGATTGACTTCTTCATGCAATATACTGTGACGAACTTCGCGACCCAAATATTCTGGATATGCAGTGTGAATAGCTGTGGCTTCACTTATCATACCTTCAATAAATACAGGCGCTTCCTTCATCATACCCCGCTTCATATAACCATCGATAACTAACATGATTTCCTGTGCACGCCCAACAGCAGGAACCGGAATGAGAACTTTACCCTTACGTTCAAGCGTTTGGTTAATCACCTTAGTCAGAGCTTCCTCTGCTTCAACACGAGAAGGCACAATATCATCAGGTCCACTGTAAGTGGATTCAGTGATAACAGTTTCGATTCGTGGAAACTCTGTTGCGGCCGCTTCAAGAAGCATAGTTCGGCCGAATTTATAGTCACCCGTGTAAACAACATTGTGCAACCCTTCACCTATGTGAAGGTGTACCATAGCACCCCCCAAGATATGCCCACTATTGTGTAAAGTTAAACGAATATCGGGTGCAATATCTGTGACAACCCCAAAACGCAGAGGAATCGTGTGCAATACACATTCACGAACATCTTTTTGATCATAGAGCGGCATTACACCCTGCTTGTTAGCGACATCAAGATAATCAAGTTGAAGCATAGTCATCAAGTTTGATGTTGGAGCAGAACAATAAACAGGGCCATCATAACCGTATTTGTAGAGAAAAGGAACTAAACCACAGTGATCAAGGTGAGCATGACTAATAACAACAGCATCAAGCGAATCAATTTGGAATTCAGGAGAGTCAAATCGTGGGAACGATTCAAACGGACGATTACTACCAGGATGAATACCACAATCTAGAAGTACACTACTTTCACGGGTTTTGAGCAAAAAAGCAGAACGCCCAACCTCTTGTGCACCACCCAATACGGTAAGCCGAATGTCACCGACCTCGTAGGCCTTTGGACGAAAGATACGTTCACCTACGGTGCGAAGTATACGTTCACGCTCTTTACTCTCGGAGTGAAGATAGTGGCGCATATGAGTGACAATTTTGGATTTAATTGGTGGACTACGCAATACATGGGGGCGCCATTTGGTTTTTTTTATAATTTCTTGGAGAACAGCCCCGTTTCTACCAATAACTAAACCAGGCTTTTTGGTTTCGATTATGATTTCACCTAAACTTGGGTCAAAATTTATGTCTGTGATTTCTGCTTCAGGAGCGATGAGTTCACGAGTGATTTTTTCTGCTTCGACTTCAGGTATGCGAACGGAGGGGTCGGGTCGTATGACGATTCTTTTGCGGATAACACCAACGATTTCGGCCACGATGCTGCTTTGGTCGACTAGAATTTCGGGGCGTTTGGTGTAGACCGCAAGCATAGGTCCTTCATATTCGATTCGAGTGACTTCTGCTTCACGGGGAACTTTTTGAAGTATATATTGACTTACCTCTATCTTGTCTTTGTCTTTTTCTTGGGTTCGTGCCACAGTGCTTAACTTCCTGCATGAAGCAGTTTGGCTTTTTCTTCAGCGGTTAGCTCGGTGTAACCGTGACTGTTGATAACTATGATGTTGTAGCTATTACCTGAGGCCACGTCGCGTTTCATTGCAGCGTTAACGGCTCGGGCGATAACTGGCAGAGTTTCAGCTATGGTGCTGTCTTCTTTGAATTTGTCTTCCAATACACCAAGAGCAATTGGGGAGCCGCTGCCAGTAGATATCATTTTTTCCTCATTTAAACTTCCGTATGGATCTAAATTGAAGACATGAGAACCGGTGGTATCAATGCCGCCGACGAGAACTTGGGTTGATAGAGGAACATATCGTGCAGAGAAAAGCAGGTTAGCCACTAACCGAGCAGCTGATGCTACGGGGATAGGACGATTCATGTTGATTTTGTATAAGTGTGCATTGGCTATTAAAATATCGACAACACGTTGGGCATCGGCAACTGTACCGGCAATAGTCATGCCAAGATGTTCATCAATTTTGTAGACTTTTTTACCTGCTTGATGAGCAATATAGTAACCCATAGTTACACGAGTATCGGAGGCCAATATTACGCCGTCTTTACAGACTACGCCTATGGTTGTTGTTCCTTTAAGGACTAATTGATTAGCTGGATTATTTTGTGACATAGGTTTATGTTCCCCTAAAACTCCGTTTTGCGGAATGCCATCCACTGAAGGAAGATGCACCATGTAATCTTTCTGTGCGCCTAATTAATATTTCGCCAAAGTAAAGTCAGTGATTTTTTATGTCGCTGTACATAATTTCACTTCTATTGCTCATAACAAGTTAAAGATGACCCTAAACGTTTTTAAGGCACTCAGAGTTTGACACAATTAATTGGCGGGTGAGTGAGTCTCCCATCCGTTCCGCCAATAAAAATAAAACCCGGATCAGGGAGGCAAAACATTTGAAGATACAAAGTAAGAACTTAGCAATAATATCAACGTATGGCGCCCTCTATGCGGCGTTGGTGATTTTTCTTCCAGGCATATCTTTTGGAATTGGTCAAGTCCGTGTGGCCGATGCATTGCTTGCCGTGGTGCCGCTTTTGGGCATACCGGGGGTTTTGGGACACACTTTAGGTGTTTTTGTTGCCAACCTGTTTTCGACACTTGGTCTCATTGATCTTCTTAACACAATACCATCATTTGTCATGGCATTTGTTGTTTACTACGTTTATAGGCGCACTAAAAATGACTACACAATAATTGGAACCTGCATCGCTTACTCTGCAGTCTTAGGCTTAACAGTCGGGTGGATGCTCAATGCTGTATTGGATCTGCCCTTAATAGTCGCTATTGTGTCTGTGGCTTTTGGAAATATAATTGCTAGTGTATTTATTGGGTGGCCAATATTTAAGGCGCTCAAAAAAATTGGTGTATTTGAGAAATTGTTGGGGCAAGGGAGTAAAAATTATGCGTAATAAAAAATGTATAGTTGTGTTAAGCGGCGGTCTTGATTCCGCAGTTGTAGCATATTGGGCTAAGAAACAAAGTTATCAGATCTACCCTGTAACCTTCAATTATGGCCAAATTGCCATTAAAGAAACCCAGGCCGCCCAAAAAATCGCTCAAACACTTGACACTACCACAAAAATTATTGATCTCTCAGCACTCAAAGACATCTTTAACAGCACCACCGCTCTGGTGAACCGTGACATTTCGCTTAGCTCAGAATTTAGCAACGCTATTATTGTGCCCTTTCGCAATGCCATCTTTCTTTCCGCTGCTGTTGCATATGCTGTGACTGTGGATGTCACCGAAATTTTCTATGGCGCCCATGGTTCCGATGAACCCTTCTATCCTGATTGCAGACGCGAATTTTATGAAGCTTTTGAGAAAGCGGCACAATTAGGAACTGATTGTGATATTAGTATAAAAGCACCCTTTAGCGACAGACTCAAAGCTGAAGTCATCAGAGAAGGAGATAAACTAGAGGTCCCCTACCAACTTACATGGTCATGTTATCTTGATGGTTCCATACATTGCGGTCGATGTGAAGCCTGCATTAACCGCAAAAAAGCCTTCAGCGAGGCAAATATTGTTGACTCAACAAAATATGAGTATGTAGAATAATAACTCGAGCATACAAAGGCATCGCCTTGTCGCTCTTGACAACTTTTGCTGTTTTGACGCCGTCGCAGGAGGATTTGACGTTTATACACGATTTTTCTGTGTTGACAGATTTGTGGTAGTTGATTTATGCGTTCATATAGCTTAGAGGTCTACTGTTATATAAGAAGCCTCCACTTTAAATGCTGATGAACACAAAAAATATTCCTCACGCCGCGGTTATCGGTGCTGGACCTGCCGGTTCCTATACTGCATTTCATTTAGCGAATCAAGGTATAAAAACTAGAGTTTTTGAGGAACACTCACAAATTGGTTTGCCCGCACATTGTGCAGGGCATATAAGTATCCGTAGTCTCAAAACGTTAGGCCTCTATCCATTACAGGGTATTATTGAAAACCTATTTTGTGCCGCCAATTTTTATTCGCCCCATGGCACTAAATTTGCGCTACAACTCAACGGTCCGGTCACCGCGGTCTTGAATCGGGCACGCTTCGACCAGTACCTTGCAGAACAAGCACAAAAAGCAGGGGTGGAGTTCATTTTAAAGTCTCGGGTTCAGTCGTTGTTTATGCAAAATGGTGTTGTAACTGGCATCAGGGTAAAAAACTCAAAGGAGCCTGAAAGACACATAGACGCATCCATAGTTGTGGATGCGGAAGGTATTTCCTCTCGACTTCTAAGGCAGACCGGTTTAGTTCCTTTAAAGTCTAGTGGACTTGTTTATGCAGTGGAGGCAGAAATGGACAATGTACAGGATGTAGAGGGACAGGCTGTGGAGGTTTATTTTGGCAGCGGTTATGCACCGGGATTCTATGGGTGGGTTATTCCAAGGCCGGATGGTACAGCTAAAGTGGGTTTAGCTACAGACAGGGGGGATCCGCGTATATATCTTAAACGGCTCATGACTAAACATCCCGTTGCATCAAAGCAGCTATCAGGTGCCAAACTCATAAGCGTGGCTTATCATGCTATTAGTTTAGGGGGTCCAATTCCTCAGGCTTATCGGGGTGGATTTTTAGCGGTCGGTGATTGTGCTTCCCAAGTGAAGCCGACTACTGGGGGCGGGGTAATTTTTGGGTTAACAGCGGCTAAAGAAGCTGCAAATGTTGCGAAACAAGCGTTAATAAAGGGTAATGTTTGTGCCGCAGCGTTACAGCCCTATCAGAAACGGTGTGATGAACTGTTTGGGTTTGACTTTAAAACGATGCTTTGGCTCAGACGCTTTTTGGGTGTGCTCTCTGATGGGAAGCTTGATGAAATGTTTAGGGTCTGTAATAGACTTGGCGTCAATGGAGCATTACGAAGTGTTACAGAAATCGATTTTCAAGGCAAAATGCTGTTGAGTGTGGCTACGAAACCTGCCATGATAGCGGCACTCGCATATTTTGGATTGCTCTATCTACAGGGTTGATATGTGTGTTATTGTTTTTGACTTGTTATTGTGATAACAGGTATTTCAATACGTAAATGGAGAATAATTGGCCCGCTGATTTGGATCTATTGTATTGTTAAATTTTATGTGAAAGGGTTAACGTCATTTATATAAAAGGTTAACAAGGTTATTTAAATGAAACATATATGGCGATGTTAATGGCTGGAAAAGACTTGGGATACCGCCGTGTTCAATGCACCGGCAGAAGCGCCTATATTATCAGTCTTCCCAAAGAATGGGTTGAAAATATAAACTTGAAACGCGGCAGCGAAATAGCATTTAACATCCAGCCCGACAACACCCTATTATTGGTTCCACGAAAAATCGCAGAAAAAGAAGGTAAATTCGACACATCCAAAGCCAAAGAATACGTCATAAATATTGAGCCTAAAGAAACTGCCGACTCTGCTTTGCGTATGATACGCGCCCTCTACGCCATAGGCGCTGACATAATACGCATCCATTTCAAAAACATAAAGGATGCCGCAAAATTCAAAGATAGAACCAAAAACTTTGTCCGCGACACCTTTTTGGGCGCAGAAATCATCGATGAAGCCCCCAACGAGATCACTCTGCAGATATTTATTAAACACTCAGAATTCGGTATAGAAAAAGCCGTCCGCCGGATGGCAATTGTAGCATTAGCAGCAAATCGTGATGCAATAGCCGCCCTCACCAATCGTAGCTCCACAGTAGCAGAAAGTGTAATCCAGGCCCGAAATGATGTAAACAGACTAGGACTCTACATCGTGCGCCAGCTCAAATACGGTATCGAACACAACCTCTACCGCGAACTCGACCTTCAAACCCCAAAAGAATTTTTGCTCTACCGCATAACCGTCAACGACATCGAGAATATGGGAGAAAACGCTCTAAACATCATCAACAACATCAACACCTTCCAAAAACTCCTTGACACCGAAACCCTGTTCATAAAAGACCCAATCGATGAAGAGGTATATGAAACCCTAATAAGCTACCATACGCAGGCACAACAACTCTACGAAGATGCAGTAAAAGCAATGTTTAAACAAGACTACAAAGATGCTGAAAAACTGATTTTGAAACGTGAAACGTTTGAAGATTTAGAAAATGAATTGATATTACTAATTTCAAGTAAAAAAATGGACCCCAACATCACCTCAATACTGCGACTGATTTTTGACAGCACCAAACGCATCATGGATTACAGCAAAAACATGGCAGAACTCACACTAAACCGCACTGTAGAAGAACTCTGCGCAACATTAACAACAAATAAAACCAACACAACTAAAAACTCACACTCAACAGTTTGAAAAAAATACTCTAAATTATCCACATTACAAACTATCACCTTAGCTTGACCCACAACGCTAATCCTGACTTTTGACCTACTAAGCGCAGGTGTTGATGCAGGTATGTGTTCTGAGTAAAAATTATGGCTGATAGGGTATGTCCTACTTTGTTGCAATAATTGTCTACACTAAAAACACTAAAGACCAAAAAATACATACCACAAATAAACAAACACCAAAACCCCCGCCAACCAAACCAACCATCCGCTCACATATAGATAAATTCACAAAAAGCATACAAAACAAACAACTTACTAAACCCCAACCAAACCACCCTCAAACCCGACGACCCATCACTTT